>NZ_JAFGYS010000005.1:0-339727 GCF_017491705.1 Pseudomonas sp. 86_A
AAGTGAAACGATGCATCGCCGATGGTAGTGTGGGGTTTCCCCATGTGAGAGTAGGTCATCGTCAAGATTAAATTCCGAAACCCCAATTGCGAAAGCAGTTGGGGTTTTGTTTTGCCCGCAGGAAAGTGGGTTGCTTGATTTCTATGCAATCGCCCGGCTCATGGCTATTATTCGGGCCTCATTGTGAGGCGAGACCTGCATGCTGACGTTGTTGAATCTCTTGAAGGATGGTCGATTCCATTCTGGCCAGGCTCTGGGGCTTGCCCTGGGTATCAGTCGAAGCGCTGTATGGAAGCAGCTTCAGCATCTTGAGGCTGAGCTCGGGTTGTCCATTAATAAGGTCCGGGGCCGAGGCTATCAACTGGCCGCGCCCTTGACATTGCTCGATCCTCTCAGCATTGGCGCGATGGCCCCGGTTTGGCCGATGACGGTCTTTGATTCCATTGACTCCACTAATGCAGAGGCGTTGCGCGCGATCAATCAAGGTCGAGCGGCGCCGTTCCTGGTATTGGCAGAGCGACAAATTTCCGGTCGAGGGCGCAGGGGGCGCAAGTGGGTAAGCCCCTTTGCAGAAAATCTCTACTACAGCCTGGTTCTGCGTATTGATGGTGGCATGCGCCAGCTTGAGGGGCTGAGTCTTGTGGTTGGTCTGGCGGTCATGCATGCCCTGCGAAAGCTGGGAGTATCAGGCGCTGGATTGAAGTGGCCCAACGACGTATTGGTCGGAAACAAGAAAATTGCCGGTATTCTTCTGGAGCTCGTAGGGGATCCTGCTGATGTTTGTCACGTGGTGCTGGGTATAGGCGTTAACGTGAACATGCAGGTTGCTGATGAGGTCGATCAGCAATGGACTTCCATTCGGCTCGAGACGGGTAAAGGCTGCGATCGCAACGTATTGGTAGCAGAACTAAGCGAGCAGTTGCGCAGCTACATCCAGCGCCATCAGGTCGATGGCTTTTCGGCGCTCCAGGAGGAGTGGGAAAAGGATCATATGTGGCAAGGTCGGCCGGTTTCGTTGATTGCCGGCGCTAATCATATAGAGGGCGTAGTGCTCGGTATCGATGGACAGGGTGCGCTGCGCTTGAAGGTGGATGGCGTGGAGAAAGTATTTAGTGGCGGTGAGCTGAGCCTGAGGTTGCGTGATGATTCTTGAGCTCGACTGCGGGAACAGCTTTATCAAATGGCGGGTTTTGAACACGGCAGCCGGAGGGCTTTTCGCGGAGGGGGTTGTCGACTCTGATCAGTCTCTGGTGGATAGCCTTCTTGCGTTTGATGGTCTTTCGCTACGAAATTGCCGCTTGGTCAGTGTCAGGACTGGTGAAGAAACTGCGGCATTGACGCAAATTCTCGAACAGACGTTCGGCGTATCGGTGGTGTGTGCCAAGCCAGCAAGTGAAATGTCTGGCGTGCGGAATGGCTATGACGACTATGAGCGTTTAGGTCTTGATCGTTGGCTGGCAATGTTGGGTGGTTTTCACTTGGCCGCGGGCGCATGCCTGATTCTGGATTTCGGCACTGCCGTAACGGCGGACTTTATCGATGCCAATGGGGAGCACCTGGGAGGGTTCATCTGTCCGGGGTTGCCATTGATGCGTAATCAATTGCGCACGCACACTCGCAATATCCGATACGGAGATTTGGCGGCCGAGCGGGCTCTGACGAGTTATGCCCCGGGGCGCAGTACTGTTGAGGCAGTGGAGCGTGGGTGTTCGTTGATGTTGAGAGGTTTTGTCCTGACCCAGATGGAATTGGCTCGTTCCTATTGGGGAGAGGGCTTTACCGTCTTCATTACAGGCGGCGATTCCGGGTTGGTTGCAGATGTCGTCCCTGGTGCCCGTATCGTCCCTGATCTGGTTTTTGTGGGGTTGGCCATGGCGTGTCCTTTATCTTGAGGTTTGTATGCGTTGGTTGTTCCTGCTGCTTGTTGTTCTCAATGTGTTCTATTACGTCTGGCATCAGCAGGAAGCGCCCTTGCGTGCAAAAGATGTCACGCCTCTCAGCATGTACCGTGGATCTCAGCAAGACATTCGCCTGCTGAGTGAGGCCAGTGGCGATCCTCGAGAAGGGCGGGGGGCTCAACGCCCGGGGCAGGATTGTCTGTTCTTGGGTGGTCTGACTCGAGAGGAGAGTGTTTCTGCGTTGCAGCAGCGGCTGTTGGCCATGAATGTGAAGGCTCACGCACAGCAAAAGGATCTTCCAGAGCCCGGTTACTGGTTGCGCATTTCGCCCGAAAGCCAGCGTTTATTGGGGGATGCGCAGTTGCAGAACCTTTCCAACGAATTCAATGAGTTAAAACATAAAATAATGCTGTGTGAAGGGGTTGCACCGTTGGAATAGTTTGCATAGAATGGCGCCCGCTCCACAGCGAACACCTAAACAGGTTGTCAAAGCGGAGCAGTGTCAACGCAGCTAACCTCAGGTTTTTAATGAGAAAATGCTTGACAGAAGGTCGGCATAGTATAGAATGCCGGCTCGCTTAGGAGGGGTTCCCGAGCGGCCAAAGGGATCAGACTGTAAATCTGACGTCTACGACTTCGAAGGTTCGAATCCTTCCCCCTCCACCATTTTAGCGTGAGCTGCAAGCTCCGCGGGTATAGTTTAGTGGTAGAACCTCAGCCTTCCAAGCTGATGATGCGGGTTCGATTCCCGCTACCCGCTCCAAGTTTGCAGGTTGTGCAAAGTTTTACGCTCTTGTAGCTCAGTTGGTAGAGCACACCCTTGGTAAGGGTGAGGTCAGCGGTTCAAATCCGCTCAAGAGCTCCATATAACAAGGCAGATATGAAAATATCTGCCTTTGTTTTAATGGTAGATATTGTTCGTCTAATTCTTCTGTTGAGGGTGTTATCGATGGCTAAGGAAAAATTTGATCGTTCCCTGCCCCACGTCAACGTAGGGACCATTGGTCACGTTGACCACGGTAAAACCACTCTGACCGCTGCTCTGACTCGCGTCTGCTCCGAAGTTTTCGGTTCGGCCGTAGTTGAATTCGACAAGATCGACAGTGCTCCAGAAGAAAAAGCTCGCGGTATCACCATCAACACCGCTCACGTTGAGTACAACTCGCTGATCCGTCACTACGCTCACGTTGACTGCCCAGGTCACGCTGACTATGTGAAGAACATGATCACCGGTGCTGCTCAGATGGACGGCGCTATCCTGGTTTGCTCGGCCGCTGATGGTCCGATGCCACAAACCCGTGAGCACATCCTGCTGTCCCGTCAGGTAGGCGTTCCGTACATCGTGGTTTTCCTGAACAAGGCTGACCTGGTGGACGACGCAGAGCTGCTGGAACTGGTTGAGATGGAAGTTCGCGACCTGCTGTCCACCTATGACTTCCCAGGCGACGACACTCCGATCATCATCGGTTCGGCTCGTATGGCGCTGGAAGGCAAAGACGACAACGAGATGGGCACTACTGCCGTCAAGAAGCTGGTTGAAACTCTGGACAGCTACATCCCAGAACCAGTTCGTATGATCGACAAGCCATTCCTGATGCCAATCGAAGACGTATTCTCGATCTCGGGTCGCGGTACTGTTGTGACTGGTCGTATCGAGCGCGGTATCGTTCGCGTTCAAGATCCGCTGGAAATCGTTGGTCTGCGTGACACTACTGTCACCACCTGCACCGGTGTTGAAATGTTCCGCAAACTGCTCGACGAAGGTCGTGCTGGCGAGAACTGCGGCGTTCTGCTGCGTGGTACCAAGCGTGACGACGTTGAGCGTGGTCAGGTTCTGGTTAAGCCGGGTTCGGTTAAGCCGCACACCAAGTTTACCGCAGAAGTTTACGTTCTGAGCAAGGAAGAAGGCGGTCGTCACACTCCGTTCTTCAAAGGCTACCGTCCACAGTTCTACTTCCGTACAACTGACGTGACTGGTAACTGCGAGCTGCCAGAAGGCGTTGAAATGGTAATGCCAGGTGACAACATTCAGATGACTGTTACCCTGATCAAAACCATCGCGATGGAAGATGGTCTGCGTTTCGCTATTCGTGAAGGCGGTCGTACCGTCGGCGCTGGCGTCGTAGCTAAAATCATCGAATAATCGGTTGTAATGTATTTTTCAGGCCGGCATAATGGTCGGCCTGATTTTGTTTTAGGTCAGTAGCTCAATTGGCAGAGCGACGGTCTCCAAAACCGTAGGTTGGGGGTTCGATTCCCTCCTGACCTGCCAGATTCACTCGGTGTGTCTGGCTTTCTTTTCACAGGATCTTCATAGATGACTCCTAAAGCTGAAGCTCAAGGCTCTCGCTTCGATCTGCTCAAGTGGCTTGTAGTAGTCGCTTTGGTGGTTGTTGGCGTTGTTGGCAATCAGTATTACGCTGCTTCGCCGATCCTGTACCGCGTACTCGCTTTGCTTGTTATTGCTGCTGTAGCTGCCTTTGTAGGCCTGCAAACAGCGAAGGGCAAGTCTTTCTTTGTACTGGTTAAGGAAGCTCGCACCGAGATTCGTAAAGTCGTATGGCCAACTCGCCAAGAAACCACGCAGACCACGTTGATTGTTGTGGCTGTTGTTCTGGTTATGGCGTTGCTGTTGTGGGGTCTTGATTCCCTGCTCGGCTGGCTTGTTTCCTTGATTGTCGGCTAAGGGTGTCCCGTGGCTAAGCGTTGGTACGTTGTGCATGCTTACTCGGGTTACGAGAAGCATGTCATGCGCTCGCTGATTGAGCGCGTAAAGCTGGCTGGCATGGAAGATGGCTTCGGCGAAATTCTGGTTCCCACTGAAGAAGTGGTTGAAATGCGTAATGGCCAGAAACGCAAAAGCGAGCGCAAGTTCTTCCCAGGTTATGTGCTGGTACAGATGGATATGAACGAGGGTACTTGGCACTTGGTCAAGGATACTCCTCGGGTGATGGGCTTCATTGGCGGTACCGCCGACAAGCCTGCGCCAATTACCGATAAAGAGGCGGAAGCTATTCTGCGTCGTGTTGCTGATGGCAGCGACAAGCCGAAGCCGAAGACTCTGTTTGAGCCGGGTGAGATGGTTCGTGTTAATGACGGTCCATTCGCTGACTTTACCGGCACTGTCGAAGAAGTTAATTACGAAAAGAGTCGTGTCCAGGTGGCAGTTCTCATTTTCGGTCGCTCTACTCCGGTGGAGCTGGAGTTCAGTCAGGTCGAGAAGGTCTAACTGAGCAAGCATCCCAACCCCGCAGCCCTAGGCTGTGGGGTTTTGTCGTCACTGGGATAAACGCGCAAGTAACCGGGGAGCCTTTCGAGGCGTTAGAACCCGTAATTGGAGTGCCTCATGGCCAAGAAGATTACCGCTTACATCAAGCTGCAAGTGAAGGCCGCTCAGGCTAACCCAAGCCCACCTGTTGGTCCTGCTCTGGGTCAGCACGGCGTGAACATCATGGAATTCTGCAAGGCCTTCAACGCCCGTACTCAGGGTCTTGAAGCAGGTCTGCCGACTCCAGTGATCATCACTGTCTACAGCGACCGTAGCTTCACTTTCGAAACCAAATCCACCCCTGCTTCGGTTCTGCTGAAGAAGGCGGCCGGTCTGACCAGCGGTTCCGCTCGTCCGAACACCGTTAAGGTTGGCACTGTTACCCGTGCTCAGCTGGAAGAAATCGCGAAAACCAAAAACGCGGATCTGACTGCAGCTGATATGGATGCAGCCGTGCGTACTATCGCCGGTTCTGCTCGTAGCATGGGCCTTAACGTGGAGGGTGTGTAATGGCTAAGCTGACCAAGCGTCAAAAGGCTATCGCCGGCAAAATCGAAGCAGGCAAGGCCTACAACATTGTAGACGCCGCTGCTTTGCTGGCCGAGCTGTCGACTGTCAAGTTCAGCGAGTCGTTTGACGTTGCTGTAAACCTGGGCGTAGACCCGCGTAAATCCGACCAAGTCGTTCGTAGCGCTACTGTGCTGCCACACGGCACTGGCAAGACCGTTCGCGTTGCTGTCTTCACCCAGGGTCCAGCTGCTGAAGCCGCTCTGGCTGCCGGCGCTGACCGTGTAGGTATGGACGACCTGGCTGCCGAAATGAAAGGCGGCGACCTGAACTATGACGTAGTCATCGCATCCCCGGATGCCATGCGCGTTGTAGGTCAGTTGGGTCAGATCCTCGGTCCACGTGGCCTGATGCCTAACCCGAAAGTCGGCACCGTTACTCCAGACGTAGCCACCGCGGTTAAAAACGCCAAGGCTGGTCAGGTTCGTTATCGCACCGACAAAAACGGCATCATCCACACTTCCGTTGGCAAGATCGGCTTCGATGCCGTCAAGCTGAAGGAAAACGTTGAAGCCCTGATCGCTGATCTGAAGCGTATCAAGCCAGCTTCCTCGAAAGGTATCTACGTCAAGCGCGTTACCCTGAGCACCACTATGGGCCCAGGTCTGGTTATCGACCAGAGCTCGCTGGACGCGTAAGACAAGGTTGGCGCGATTATTCGCGCCAATTGAAAGATTGGGGTCCCTGCCTGGCGGGGGCTATCCAAGACCGTAGGCGGCGCAAGCCTTAAACCACAAGCCTACGCAGATGGTGCTCCCGGTTCCTTACCGAATCAGACACCAAAACGACATTCGGTTTCGACCGAGTGAAACGGTAACAAGCAGGAGTTAAACCCGTGGCAATTAATCTCGAAGACAAGAAGGCCATCGTCGCTGAAGTCAACGAGGCTGCCAAAGTCGCTCTGTCCGCTGTCGTGGTTGATGCCCGTGGCGTAACAGTAGGCGCAATGACCGGACTCCGTAAAGAGGCTCGTGAAGCTGGCGTTTACGTACGTGTTGTACGTAACACCCTGCTCAAGCGCGCTGTTGCTGACACTGAATACAGTGTTCTCAACGACGTGTTCACCGGCCCGACCCTGATTGCATTCTCGAACGAACATCCGGGCGCTGCTGCCCGTATCTTCAAAGAGTTTGCCAAGGGTCAGGATAAGTTCGAGATCAAGGCAGCTGCGTTCGAGGGCAAGTTCCTCGCAGCTAATCAGATCGACGTACTGGCAACTCTGCCGACCCGTGACGAAGCAATTTCTCAGCTGATGAGCGTGATTCAAGGCGCTACCAGCAAATTGGCTCGTACTCTGGCGGCAATTCGCGACCAGAAAGAAGCTGCTGCAGCCTAAGGCTCGTCAACTTCTCGCGTTTTTTGTTTATTTCGATGGTCGCGTAGGCCGTCCCCCAATTCAGGAATTGAGTCATGTCTCTGACTAACGAACAAATCATCGAAGCAATCGGCCAGAAATCCGTAGTGGAAATCGTTGAGCTGATCAAAGCGATGGAAGAAACCTTCGGTGTTACCGCTGCTGCCGCTTCGGCTGGTCCAGCTGCTGCTGCCGCTGTTGTTGAAGAGCAAACCGAGTTCAACGTTGTTCTGCTGGAAGCTGGCGAGAAGAAGGTTAACGTGATCAAGGCAGTTCGTGAACTGACCGGTCTGGGCCTGAAAGAAGCCAAAGAGAAAGTAGACGGCGCTCCTCAGGTTGTAGCTGAAGGCGTTTCGAAAGAAGCTGCTGAAGACGCTAAGAAGAAGCTGGAAGAAGCAGGCGCTAAAGTCGAACTGAAATAAGTATCGACTTTGCTCCTCCAGCCCGAGCGTCAAGCGACAGGCTGATGGCTGGTGGCTCTTGCCACCGGCCTTTTTCCGTTATTGGCAGCCGACTGGGTCGGTGCTGATAAAGGCGCTGTAACCACCCGATGCGGTGGCGCAAACCATGGGGTTTGCACGATTTTCTGGCTGCTCCCGTCGGGAGGGGCCAAACAAGCAGGTGACCAAGCTGGGGAACGCTGATGGCTTACTCATATACTGAGAAAAAACGTATCCGCAAGGACTTTAGCAAGTTGCCGGACGTCATGGATGTGCCGTACCTCCTGGCCATCCAGCTGGATTCGTATCGTGAATTCTTGCAAGCGGGAGCGACTAAAGATCAGTTCCGCGACGTGGGCCTGCATGCGGCCTTCAAATCCGTTTTCCCAATCATCAGCTACTCCGGCAATGCTGCGCTGGAGTACGTCGGTTATCGCCTGGGCGAACCGGCATTTGATGTCAAAGAATGCGTATTGCGCGGTGTAACTTTCGCCGTACCTTTGCGGGTAAAAGTGCGCCTGATCATTTTCGACAAAGAATCGTCGAACAAAGCGATCAAGGACATCAAAGAGCAAGAAGTCTACATGGGCGAAATCCCATTGATGACTGAGAACGGTACCTTCGTAATCAACGGTACCGAGCGTGTAATCGTTTCCCAGCTGCACCGTTCCCCGGGCGTGTTCTTCGACCACGACCGCGGCAAGACGCATAGCTCCGGCAAACTGCTGTACTCCGCGCGCATCATTCCTTACCGCGGTTCGTGGCTGGACTTCGAGTTCGACCCGAAAGACTGCGTATTCGTGCGTATCGACCGTCGTCGCAAGCTGCCGGCCTCGGTACTGCTGCGCGCGCTCGGTTACACCACTGAAGAAGTGCTGGACGCGTTCTACACCACAAACGTTTTCCACCTGAGCGGCGAAACCCTCAGCCTGGAACTGGTGCCTTCGCGCCTGCGTGGTGAAATTGCAGTTCTGGATATTCAGGACGAGAAGGGCAAGGTCATCGTTGAAGCTGGTCGCCGTATTACCGCGCGCCACATCAACCAGATCGAAAAAGCCGGTATCAAGACCCTGGAAGTGCCGCTGGACTACGTCCTGGGTCGCACCACCGCCAAGGTCATCGTGCATCCGGCCACCGGCGAAATCCTGGCAGAGTGCAACACCGAGCTGTCGACCGAAGTCCTGGCGAAAATCGCCAAGGCTGGCGTTGTTCGCATCGAAACCCTGTACACCAACGATATCGACTGCGGTCCGTTCGTCTCCGATACGCTGAAGATCGACTCCACCAGCAACCAATTGGAAGCGCTGGTCGAGATCTATCGCATGATGCGTCCAGGCGAGCCGCCAACCAAAGACGCTGCCGAAACCCTGTTCAACAACCTGTTCTTCAGCCCTGAGCGCTATGACCTGTCTGCGGTCGGCCGGATGAAGTTCAACCGTCGTATCGGTCGTACCGAGATCGAAGGTTCGGGCGTGCTGTGCAAGGAAGACATCGTCGCGGTACTGAAGACTCTGGTCGACATCCGTAACGGTAAAGGCATCGTCGATGACATCGACCACCTGGGTAACCGTCGTGTTCGCTGCGTAGGCGAGATGGCCGAGAACCAGTTCCGCGTTGGTCTGGTGCGTGTTGAGCGTGCGGTCAAAGAGCGTCTGTCGATGGCTGAAAGCGAAGGCCTGATGCCGCAAGACCTGATCAACGCCAAGCCAGTGGCTGCGGCGGTGAAAGAGTTCTTCGGTTCCAGCCAGCTCTCGCAGTTCATGGACCAGAACAACCCGCTGTCTGAGATTACCCACAAGCGTCGTGTGTCTGCACTCGGCCCTGGTGGTCTGACTCGTGAGCGCGCAGGCTTTGAAGTCCGTGACGTACACCCGACTCACTACGGTCGTGTATGCCCGATTGAAACGCCGGAAGGTCCGAACATCGGTCTGATCAACTCCCTGGCTGCTTACGCTCGCACCAACCAGTACGGCTTCCTGGAAAGCCCGTACCGTGTTGTGAAAGAGGGTGTGGTCACCGACGAGATCGTGTTCCTGTCCGCCATTGAAGAAGCCGATCACGTGATCGCGCAGGCTTCGGCGACCATGAACGACCAGAAAGTCCTGATCGACGAACTGGTAGCCGTACGTCACCTGAACGAATTCACCGTCAAGGCGCCTGAAGAAGTCACCTTGATGGACGTTTCGCCGAAGCAGGTAGTTTCGGTTGCAGCGTCGCTGATTCCGTTCCTCGAGCACGACGACGCCAACCGTGCGTTGATGGGTTCGAACATGCAGCGTCAAGCTGTACCAACCCTGCGCGCTGACAAGCCGCTGGTAGGTACCGGCATGGAGCGTAACGTGGCTCGCGACTCCGGCGTTTGCGTCGTGGCTCGTCGTGGCGGCGTGATCGACTCCGTTGATGCCAGCCGTATCGTGGTTCGTGTTGCTGATGACGAAGTTGAACCCGGCGAAGCGGGTGTCGACATCTACAACCTGACCAAGTACACCCGCTCGAACCAGAACACCTGCATCAACCAGCGTCCGCTGGTGAGCAAGGGTGATCGCGTTCAGCGTAGCGACATCATGGCCGACGGCCCGTCCACCGACATGGGTGAACTGGCGCTGGGTCAGAACATGCGCATCGCGTTCATGGCATGGAACGGCTTCAACTTCGAAGACTCCATCTGCCTGTCCGAGCGTGTGGTTCAGGAAGATCGTTTCACCACGATCCACATTCAGGAACTGACCTGTGTGGCCCGTGACACCAAGCTTGGCCCAGAGGAAATCACTGCGGACATCCCTAACGTGGGTGAAGCTGCACTGAACAAGCTGGACGAAGCCGGTATCGTTTACGTAGGTGCTGAAGTAGGCGCAGGCGACATCCTGGTGGGTAAGGTCACTCCGAAAGGCGAGACCCAACTGACTCCGGAAGAAAAACTGCTGCGTGCGATCTTCGGTGAAAAAGCCAGCGACGTTAAAGACACCTCCCTGCGCGTGCCAACCGGCACCAAAGGTACTGTCATCGACGTACAGGTCTTCACCCGCGACGGCGTTGAGCGTGACGCTCGTGCTCTGTCGATCGAGAAGTCCCAGCTGGACGAGATCCGCAAGGATCTGAACGAAGAGTTCCGTATCGTTGAAGGCGCGACCTTCGAACGTCTGCGCTCCGCTCTGGTAGGCCACAAGGCTGAAGGCGGTGCCGGTCTGAAGAAAGGTCAGGACATCACCGACGAAGTTCTCGACGGTCTTGAGCATGGTCAGTGGTTCAAACTGCGCATGGCTGAAGATGCGCTGAACGAGCAGCTCGAGAAGGCTCAGGCTTACATCGTTGATCGTCGCCGTCTGCTGGACGACAAGTTCGAAGACAAGAAGCGCAAACTGCAGCAGGGCGATGACCTGGCTCCAGGCGTGCTGAAAATCGTCAAGGTTTACCTGGCAATCCGTCGTCGCATCCAGCCGGGCGACAAGATGGCCGGTCGTCACGGTAACAAAGGTGTGGTCTCCGTGATCATGCCGGTTGAAGACATGCCGCACGATGCCAATGGCACCCCGGTCGATGTTGTCCTCAACCCGCTGGGCGTACCTTCGCGTATGAACGTTGGTCAGATCCTTGAGACCCACCTGGGCCTCGCGGCCAAAGGTCTGGGCGAGAAGATCAACCGGATGGTCGAAGAGCAGCGTAAAGTCGCTGAACTGCGCACCTTCCTGGACGAGATCTACAACCAGATCGGCGGTCGTAACGAAGATCTGGACAGCTTCTCCGATCAGGAAATCCTGGATCTGGCGAAGAACCTGCGTGGCGGTGTTCCAATGGCCACCCCAGTGTTCGACGGTGCCAAGGAAAGCGAAATCAAGGCCATGCTGAAACTGGCAGACCTGCCGGAAAGCGGCCAGATGCAGCTGACTGATGGCCGTACCGGCAACAAGTTCGAGCGTCCAGTTACCGTTGGCTACATGTACATGCTGAAGCTGAACCACTTGGTAGACGACAAGATGCACGCCCGTTCTACCGGTTCGTACAGCCTGGTTACCCAGCAGCCGCTGGGTGGTAAGGCGCAGTTCGGTGGTCAGCGTTTCGGGGAGATGGAGGTCTGGGCACTGGAAGCATACGGTGCTGCTTACACTCTGCAAGAAATGCTCACAGTGAAGTCGGACGATGTGAACGGCCGTACCAAGATGTACAAAAACATCGTGGATGGCGATCACCGTATGGAGCCGGGCATGCCCGAGTCTTTCAACGTGTTGATCAAGGAAATTCGTTCCCTCGGCATCGATATCGATCTGGAAACCGAATAACACGTGACGCGATCGAGAGCGGGGCAGGATTGCCCGCTCTCTGCTCCGCCAGGAGGAAAGGCCTTGAAAGACCTACTGAATTTGCTGAAAAACCAGGGTCAAGTCGAAGAGTTCGACGCCATCCGTATCGGATTGGCCTCGCCTGAGATGATCCGCTCGTGGTCGTTCGGTGAAGTTAAAAAGCCGGAAACCATCAACTACCGTACGTTCAAACCTGAGCGTGACGGTCTGTTCTGCGCCAAGATCTTTGGCCCGGTAAAGGATTACGAGTGCCTGTGCGGTAAGTACAAGCGCTTGAAGCACCGTGGTGTGATCTGCGAGAAGTGCGGCGTTGAAGTTGCACTGGCCAAGGTTCGTCGTGAGCGCATGGCGCACATCGAACTGGCTTCGCCGGTTGCCCACATCTGGTTCCTGAAATCGCTGCCGTCCCGTATCGGCCTGCTGATGGACATGACCCTGCGTGATATCGAGCGCGTTCTCTACTTCGAGAGCTATGTCGTTATCGATCCAGGCATGACTACCCTTGAAAAAGGTCAGCTGCTGAACGACGAGCAGTACTTCGAAGCACTGGAAGAGTTCGGTGACGACTTCGACGCCCGCATGGGTGCTGAAGCTGTCCGTGAACTGCTGCACGCTATCGACCTGGAGCACGAGATTGGCCGTCTGCGCGAAGAAATTCCGCAAACCAACTCCGAAACCAAGATCAAGAAGCTGTCCAAGCGTCTGAAGTTGATGGAAGCCTTCCAGGGCTCCGGCAACCTGCCAGAGTGGATGGTGCTGACCGTTCTGCCGGTTCTGCCGCCAGATCTGCGTCCACTGGTCCCGCTGGACGGCGGTCGTTTCGCGACTTCCGACCTCAACGATCTGTATCGTCGAGTGATCAACCGTAACAACCGTTTGAAGCGCCTGCTGGATCTGTCCGCTCCGGACATCATCGTGCGCAACGAAAAGCGTATGTTGCAGGAAGCGGTCGATGCACTGCTCGACAACGGTCGTCGTGGCCGCGCTATCACTGGTTCGAACAAGCGTCCTCTGAAATCCCTGGCTGACATGATCAAGGGTAAGCAGGGTCGTTTCCGTCAGAACTTGCTCGGTAAGCGTGTTGACTACTCCGGTCGTTCGGTAATTACCGTAGGCCCGACCCTGCGTCTGCACCAGTGCGGTCTGCCGAAGAAGATGGCTCTCGAGCTGTTCAAACCGTTCATTTTCGGCAAGCTGGAAATGCGTGGTCTGGCGACCACCATCAAAGCGGCCAAGAAAATGGTCGAGCGCGAACTGCCAGAGGTTTGGGATGTTCTCGCTGAAGTGATTCGCGAACACCCGGTTCTTCTCAACCGTGCACCGACCCTTCACCGTCTGGGTATCCAGGCGTTTGAACCGGTACTGATCGAAGGTAAGGCTATTCAGCTGCACCCGCTGGTCTGCGCCGCGTACAACGCCGACTTCGACGGCGACCAAATGGCCGTGCACGTACCGCTGACGCTGGAAGCCCAGCTCGAAGCGCGAGCGTTGATGATGTCGACCAACAACATTCTGTCGCCAGCCAACGGTGAGCCGATCATCGTTCCGTCGCAGGACGTTGTATTGGGTCTGTACTACATGACCCGTGAAGCGATCAACGCCAAAGGCGAAGGTCGTGTATTCGCGGATCTGCAGGAAGTTGACCGTGTGTTCCGTGCCGGCGAAGCCGCACTGCACGCCAAGGTTAAAGTACGTATCAACGAAACCGTCAACGACCGTGACGGCAACAGCGTGAGCGGTACCCGTATCGTCGACACCACCGTCGGCCGTGCGCTGCTGTTCCAGGTTGTGCCAAAAGGTCTGTCGTACGACGTCGTCAACCTGCCGATGAAGAAAAAGGCGATCTCCAAGCTGATCAACCAGTGCTACCGCGTGGTTGGTCTGAAAGAGACCGTGATCTTCGCTGACCAGTTGATGTACACCGGTTTCGCTTACTCGACCATCTCCGGCGTTTCCATCGGTGTTAACGACTTCGTTATCCCGGACGAAAAAGCCCGCATCATCGGTGCAGCCACCGACGAAGTGAAAGAGATCGAGAGCCAGTACGCCTCCGGCCTGGTAACCCAGGGCGAGAAGTACAACAAAGTGATCGACCTTTGGTCGAAAGCGAACGACGAAGTTTCCAAGGCGATGATGGCCAACCTCTCGAAAGAGAAAGTCATCGACCGTCACGGCAACGAAGTCGACCAAGAGTCTTTCAACTCGATGTACATGATGGCCGACTCGGGTGCGCGGGGTTCCGCAGCACAGATTCGTCAGCTGGCCGGTATGCGTGGTCTGATGGCCAAGCCGGACGGTTCCATCATTGAAACGCCGATTACTGCGAACTTCCGTGAAGGTCTGAGCGTACTCCAGTACTTCATCTCGACTCACGGTGCTCGTAAAGGTCTGGCGGATACCGCGTTGAAAACTGCGAACTCCGGTTACCTGACTCGTCGTCTGGTAGACGTGGCGCAGGATCTGGTTGTAACCGAGATCGATTGCGGCACCGAACACGGTCTGTTGATGACTCCGCACATTGAAGGCGGTGACGTTGTAGAACCGTTGGGTGAGCGCGTATTGGGTCGTGTTATTGCCCGTGACGTATTCAAGCCAGGCACCGAGGACGTCATCGTTCCTGCCGGTACTCTGGTAGACGAGAAGTGGGTCGAGTTCATCGAGCTGAACAGCATCGACGAAGTGATCGTGCGTTCGCCGATCAGCTGCGAAACCCGCTACGGCATTTGCGCCAAGTGCTACGGCCGTGACCTGGCTCGTGGTCACCAGGTGAACATCGGTGAAGCGGTCGGCGTTATCGCTGCCCAGTCCATCGGTGAGCCGGGTACCCAGCTGACGATGCGTACGTTCCACATCGGTGGTGCGGCAAGCCGTACGTCCGCAGCCGACAGCGTTCAGGTGAAGAATGGCGGTACCGTCCGTCTGCACAACCTGAAGCACGTTGAGCGTGTGGATGGCCACCTGGTTGCTGTTTCCCGTTCCGGTGAGCTGGCAATCGCTGATGACTTCGGTCGTGAGCGTGAGCGTTACAAGCTGCCGTACGGTGCCGTGATTTCGGTTAAAGAAGGTGACAAGGTCGACGCTGGCGCAATCGTGGCCAAGTGGGATCCGCACACTCACCCGATCGTTACTGAAATGAAAGGTACCGTGACCTACGTGGGCATGGAAGAAGGCATCACGATCAAGCGTCAGACTGACGAATTGACCGGTATGACCAACATTGAAGTACTCGACGCGAAAGATCGTCCAGCTGCCGGCAAGGAAATTCGTCCTGCAGTGAAGATGGTCGACGACAACGGCAAGGATCTGTTGCTGCCAGGCACTGACGTTATCGCTCAGTACTTCCTGCCAGCCAACGCCCTGGTCGGTGTTGCGGACGGTGCGAAGATTGCGATCGGTGATGTTATCGCTCGTATCCCGCAAGAAACTTCGAAGACTCGTGACATCACCGGTGGTCTGCCGCGTGTTGCTGACTTGTTCGAAGCTCGTCGTCCGAAAGAAGCGTCGATTCTGGCTGAAGTCAGCGGCACCATCGCGTTCGGTAAAGAGACCAAAGGCAAGCGCCGTCTGGTTATCACCCCGAACGACGGTAGCGATCCGTACGAAGAGCTGATTCCGAAGTGGCGTCACCTGAACGTGTTCGAAGGCGAACAGGTAAACCGCGGCGAAGTTATCTCCGACGGTCCAAGCGATCCGCACGACATCCTGCGTCTGCTGGGTGTGAGCGCGCTGGCCAAGTACATCGTGAACGAGATCCAGGACGTTTATCGTCTGCAAGGCGTGAAGATCAACGACAAGCACATCGAGACCATCCTGCGTCAGATGCTGCGTAAAGTTGAGATCTCCGAGTCCGGCGATTCCAGCTTCATCAAGGGCGACCAGATGGAACTGACTCACGTACTGGTAGAGAACGAGCGTCTGAGCGCGGAAGACAAGTTTGTCTCCAAGTTCACTCGCGTTCTGCTGGGTATCACCAAGGCGTCGTTGTCCACCGAATCGTTCATCTCGGCGGCTTCCTTCCAGGAAACCACCCGCGTACTGACCGAAGCGGCAGTCACCGGCAAGCGCGATTACCTGCGCGGCCTGAAAGAAAACGTGGTCGTGGGTCGTCTGATCCCGGCCGGTACCGGTCTGGCTTATCACAGCGAGCGCAAGCGTCGCCGTGATGCTGACAAACCGTTGCGCGTAAGCGCCAGTGAAGTGGAAGCTGCACTGACCGAAGCGCTGAACTCGAGCGGTAACTGAGTTCTGCGGTAAATGAGCTGAGGCCCTGATCGCTCCGTTCGTCGAATCGAGACAAATTGTCAAGGTTCGACGGGCGGGGAGGTCGGGGCCTTGCCTTGACTGGGGACAAGATCCTCTTTAGACTCTTGATCCCCTAAATTTGGCGGGAATCCGTTCCTGCCATTTTGCTTTTCTTGCAAGACAATAGCGTCGCAAGACAACAGTGGAGCTAGTAGATGGCAACTATCAACCAGCTGGTACGTCAGCCGCGTAAGCGTATCGTCGAGAAATCCGACGTGCCTGCGCTGCAGAACTGCCCGCAACGTCGTGGCGTGTGCACCCGTGTGTACACCACCACGCCGAAAAAACCTAACTCGGCACTGCGTAAAGTATGCCGTGTGCGTCTGACCAACGGTTTCGAGGTTTCCTCGTACATCGGTGGTGAAGGCCACAACCTGCAAGAGCACAGCGTGGTACTGATCCGCGGCGGTCGTGTAAAAGACTTGCCAGGTGTTCGTTACCACACCGTTCGCGGCTCCTTGGATACTTCCGGCGTTAAAGGCCGTAACCAGGGTCGTTCGAAGTACGGTACCAAGCGTCCGAAGTAATCGGCCGTTTTGCAGATTTTCATTTTATTGAGTCGATAAGAGTAAGGTCGGGCACGCATCCACTGGATCTGTCCCGAGCTAACCTGAAGACCGCTTGAGGGCTTATCATGCCAAGACGTCGCGTAGCAGCAAAGCGTGAGATTCTGGACGATCCGAAATACGGAAGCCAGATCCTCGCCAAATTCATGAACCACGTTATGGAAAGCGGCAAGAAAGCCGTTGCCGAGCGTATCGTTTATGGTGCCCTGGAAACCGTGAAGGCTCGTAAGGCCGGCACCGATCCCCTGGAACTCTTCGAAAAAGCACTCGACGCCATCGCTCCGCTGGTCGAAGTGAAGTCGCGCCGCGTTGGTGGTGCTACTTACCAGGTTCCGGTCGAGGTTCGTCCTTCCCGCCGTAACGCTCTGGCAATGCGCTGGTTGGTAGACTTCGCCCGTAAGCGTGGCGAGAAGTCTATGGCTCTGCGCTTGGCTGGCGAGCTGCTGGATGCTGCTGAAGGTAAAGGTGCTGCTGTTAAGAAGCGTGAAGACGTGCACCGTATGGCCGAAGCTAACAAAGCTTTCTCGCACTACCGCTTCTAATTTTAGCTTCACTAATTTTGCGAGGGCTTTATGGCTCGTACTACTCCGATTAGCC
The DNA here is from genome assembly GCF_017491705.1 of Pseudomonas sp. 86_A. Taxonomy (NCBI): domain Bacteria; kingdom Pseudomonadati; phylum Pseudomonadota; class Gammaproteobacteria; order Pseudomonadales; family Pseudomonadaceae; genus Pseudomonas; species Pseudomonas sp. 86_A. The sequence continues at coordinate 17,291 of NZ_JAFGYS010000005.1, forward strand.
GCTACCGTAACATCGGTATCGTCGCTCACGTGGATGCTGGTAAAACCACCACCACCGAGCGCGTCCTTTTTTACACCGGCAAAAGTCACAAAATGGGCGAGGTGCATGACGGCGCCGCGACCACAGACTGGATGGTGCAGGAGCAGGAGCGTGGTATTACCATTACTTCTGCTGCTATTACCGCCTTCTGGAAAGGTTCCGAGAAGCAGTACCCGCACGAACACCGCTTCAACGTCATCGATACCCCGGGCCACGTAGACTTCACCATTGAAGTTGAACGTTCCCTGCGCGTACTCGACGGCGCTGTCGTTGTGTTCTGTGGTACTTCGGGCGTTGAGCCGCAGTCGGAAACCGTATGGCGTCAAGCCAACAAATACGGCGTTCCACGTCTTGTTTACGTAAACAAGATGGACCGTGCTGGTGCCAACTTCCTGCGCGTGATCGGTCAGATCAAACAGCGTCTGGGTCACACTCCGGTGCCGATCCAGCTGGCTATCGGTTCGGAAGATAACTTCCAGGGCCAGATCGACCTGATCAACATGCAGGCGGTTTACTGGAACGACTCTGACAAAGGTATGGTCCCTGTTCGCAAGGACATTCCTGCTGAGCTCCAAGAGCTGGCCGAAGAGTGGCGCAACAACATGGTTGAAGCTGCTGCTGAAGCCAACGAAGAGCTGATGAACAAGTACCTGGAAGGCGAAGAGCTGTCGATCGAAGAGATCAAAGCTGCTTTGCGTCAGCGTACTATCGCCGGCGAAATCGTTCTGGCTGTTTGCGGCTCTTCGTTCAAGAACAAGGGCGTTCCCCTGGTTCTCGACGCCGTTATCGACTTCCTGCCTGCTCCTACCGATATTCCTGCGATCAAGGGTTCCAACCCTGATAACGAGGAAGAGGAAATGGAGCGTCACGCAAGTGATGACGAGCCGTTTGCTGCTCTGGCGTTCAAAATCGCTACCGACCCATTCGTGGGCACCTTGACCTTCGTCCGTGTTTACTCGGGCGTGTTGAACTCCGGCGACGGCGTGATCAACTCGGTTAAAGGCAAGAAAGAGCGCGTGGGTCGTATGGTGCAAATGCACGCAAACGCCCGCGAAGAGATCAAGGAAGTACGCGCTGGCGACATCGCGGCCCTGATCGGCATGAAGGACGTCACCACTGGTGAAACCCTCTGCAACGCTGACAAGCCAATCATCCTGGTTCGTATGGACTTCCCGGAGCCGGTTATTTCGGTTGCCGTTGAGCCTAAGACCAAAGATGACCAGGAAAAAATGGGTATCGCTCTGGGCAAGCTGGCTCAGGAAGACCCGTCTTTCCGCGTTAAAACTGATGAAGAGACTGGTCAAACGATCATCTCCGGCATGGGCGAGCTGCACCTGGACATCCTGGTTGACCGGATGCGCCGTGAGTTCAACGTCGAAGCCAACATCGGTAAGCCTCAGGTTTCCTATCGTGAGCGCATCACGAAGAACTGCGAAATCGAAGGCAAGTTCGTTCGCCAGTCCGGCGGTCGTGGCCAGTTCGGTCACTGCTGGATTCGTTTTGCTCCTGCTGACGAAGGTCAGGAAGGTCTGCAATTCGTGAACGAAGTCGTAGGTGGTGTGGTTCCTAAGGAATACATCCCGGCTATCCAGAAGGGTATCGAAGAGCAGATGAAGAACGGCGTTGTTGCCGGCTATCCGCTGATCGGCCTGAAGGCTACCGTGTTCGATGGTTCTTACCACGACGTCGACTCCAACGAGATGGCGTTCAAGGTGGCTGCTTCCATGGCGACCAAGCAACTGGCCCAAAAGGGCGGTGGTGAGTTGCTCGAGCCGATCATGGCGGTAGAGGTTGTTACGCCTGAAGACTATATGGGTGATGTAATGGGCGACCTTAACCGTCGTCGCGGCATGATCCAGGGTATGGAAGACACAGTGTCCGGCAAGGTTATCCGTGCCGAAGTTCCACTGGGTGAGATGTTCGGTTATGCGACCGACGTTCGTTCCATGTCTCAGGGTCGCGCAAGCTACTCTATGGAATTCAAAAAATACGATACGGCTCCGTCGCACATCGTCGAATCCGTAACCAAAAAACAAGGCTGATTCAGCCCCTTTAGGCTAGGAGTTAATTGTCGTGGCTAAAGAAAAATTTGATCGTTCCCTACCGCACGTCAACGTTGGCACCATCGGTCACGTTGACCATGGTAAAACCACTCTGACCGCTGCTCTGACTCGCGTCTGCTCCGAAGTTTTCGGTTCGGCCGTAGTTGAATTCGACAAGATCGACAGCGCTCCAGAAGAAAAAGCTCGCGGTATCACCATCAACACCGCTCACGTTGAGTACAACTCGCTGATCCGTCACTACGCTCACGTTGACTGCCCAGGTCACGCTGACTATGTGAAGAACATGATCACCGGTGCTGCTCAGATGGACGGCGCTATCCTGGTTTGCTCGGCCGCTGATGGTCCGATGCCACAAACCCGTGAGCACATCCTGCTGTCCCGTCAGGTAGGCGTTCCGTACATCGTGGTTTTCCTGAACAAGGCTGACCTGGTAGACGACGCAGAGCTGCTGGAACTGGTTGAGATGGAAGTTCGCGACCTGCTGTCCACCTATGACTTCCCAGGCGACGACACTCCGATCATCATCGGTTCGGCTCGTATGGCGCTGGAAGGCAAAGACGACAACGAGATGGGCACTACTGCCGTCAAGAAACTGGTTGAAACTCTGGACAGCTACATCCCAGAACCAGTTCGTATGATCGACAAGCCATTCCTGATGCCAATCGAAGACGTATTCTCGATCTCGGGTCGCGGTACTGTTGTGACTGGTCGTATCGAGCGCGGTATCGTTCGCGTTCAAGATCCGCTGGAAATCGTTGGTCTGCGTGACACTACTGTCACCACCTGCACCGGTGTTGAAATGTTCCGCAAACTGCTCGACGAAGGTCGTGCTGGCGAGAACTGCGGCGTTCTGCTGCGTGGTACCAAGCGTGACGACGTTGAGCGTGGTCAGGTTCTGGTTAAGCCGGGTTCGGTTAAGCCGCACACCAAGTTCACCGCAGAAGTTTACGTTCTGAGCAAGGAAGAAGGCGGTCGTCACACTCCGTTCTTCAAAGGCTACCGTCCACAGTTCTACTTCCGTACAACTGACGTGACTGGTAACTGCGAGCTGCCAGAAGGCGTTGAAATGGTAATGCCAGGTGACAACATTCAGATGACTGTTACCCTGATCAAAACCATCGCGATGGAAGATGGTCTGCGTTTCGCTATTCGTGAAGGCGGTCGTACCGTCGGCGCTGGCGTCGTAGCCAAAATCATCGAGTAAGTCTCTTTTATAGAGTCAGCTTGATGGATTGGAAAAGCCCCCGCTCAGCGGGGGCTTTTTTATTGGGTTGACACCTATCTGGGGCGTCTATAGAATTGCGCCTCCTTTTAACGGGCGTATTGCGCCCGGTGGGAATAGCAGCCGGAGTCTGAAATCCAATGCAAAATCAGCAAATCCGTATCAGGTTGAAGGCTTTTGACCATCGCCTGATCGACCAATCAACCCAGGAAATCGTGGAAACCGCGAAACGTACTGGTGCTCAAGTGCGTGGTCCAATTCCACTGCCTACCCGTAAAGAGCGGTTCACCGTTCTGGTTTCCCCGCACGTCAACAAAGACGCGCGTGACCAGTACGAAATCCGCACTCATAAGCGTGTTCTGGATATCGTCCAGCCAACGGATAAAACCGTTGATGCGCTTATGAAGCTTGATCTTGCGGCCGGTGTGGAAGTGCAGATCAGCCTCGGCTAAGACTCGGTCTTAGTCGTGTAACGCTCTGAAATGGGCGGCCATAGCGGGTGAAAGCCCCGTACACTCATGAGGTTTACAACATGACTATTGGTGTAGTCGGTCGTAAATGCGGTATGACCCGTATTTTCACCGAAGAAGGTGTCTCCATTCCGGTCACGGTCATTGAGATCGAGCCGAATCGCGTCACCCAGTTCAAAACTGAAGAGACCGATGGCTATCGTGCAGTGCAAGTCACTGTCGGCGAGCGTCGTGCTTCGCGTGTAACAGCAGCTCAAGCTGGCCACTTCGCTAAAGCGAACGTTGCCGCTGGTCGCACCACCATGGAATTCCGTCTTGAAGAAGGCGAGTACCAGGCTGGCGATCTGATCAACGCTGAAATCTTCGCCGCTGGTCAACTGGTTGATGTAACCGGTCAGTCCAAGGGTAAAGGCTTCCAGGGTACGATCAAGCGTTGGAATTTCCGCGGGCAAGATAACACCCACGGTAACTCCGTATCCCACCGCGTCCCAGGCTCTATCGGCCAGTGCCAGACTCCTGGTCGTGTATTCAAGGGCAAAAAAATGTCCGGTCATATGGGCGCTGAGCGCGTGACCGTGCAGTCCCTGGAAGTAGTGCGCGTGGACGCTGAACGCAATCTGTTGTTGGTCAAGGGTGCTGTTCCTGGCGCTACTGGCGGCAACCTGGTTGTACGTCCAGCAGCCAAGGCTCGCGGTTAAGGGGAAGCTGACATGCAATTAAATGTAAATGACGCTCAAGCGATCGAAGTTTCCGAACTGACATTTGGCGGCGAGTTCAACGAGACGCTGGTTCACCAAGCAGTCGTGGCCTACATGGCCGGCGGCCGTCAAGGTAGCAAGCAGCAAAAGACCCGTTCCGACGTTCGTGGTGGCGGTAAGCGCCCATGGCGTCAGAAAGGTACTGGCCGTGCTCGTGCCGGTACTATCCGTAGCCCAATCTGGCGTGGCGGCGGTACCACTTTCGCAGCTCGTCCACAGGATCACTCCCAAAAGCTGAACAAGAAGATGTATCGCGCAGCAATGCGTTCCATCCTTGCTGAGCTGGTGCGTACTGATCGTCTGGTCGTGGTTCAGGATTTCGCTGTTGAAACTCCGAAAACCAAAGATCTGCTGGGCAAACTGAACAACATGAGCCTGACCGACGTTTTGATCGTGTCGGACGCTGTTGATCAGAACCTGTACCTGGCTGCTCGTAACCTGCCACACGTAGATGTACGTGACGTGCAAGGTTCCGATCCAGTTAGTCTGATCGCATACGACAAGGTGTTGATCACCGTGTCGGCCGTGAAGAAATTCGAGGAGCTGCTGGGATGAACCAGGAACGCGTATTTAAAGTTCTGCTTGGCCCGCACGTTTCCGAGAAGGCTACGGTTCTGGCAGACAAGAAAGGCCAGTTCGTTTTCAAGGTTGCTACTGATGCAACCAAGCTGGAAATCAAGAAGGCCGTCGAAAGCCTGTTCAGCGTGAAAGTAGAGCGCGTCACTACCCTGAACGTTCTGGGTAAGAGCAAGCGCACTGCTCGCGGTCTGGGCAAGCGTAATGACTGGAAGAAGGCAGTTATCTCCCTTCAGCCAGGCCAAGATCTCGATTTCAGCAGCAGTGCTGAGTAAGGAAGGGGTGCATCATGGCAATCGTTAAATGCAAACCGACTTCCCCTGGCCGCCGTTTTGTGGTCAAGGTGGTCAACCAGGAGCTGCATAAAGGCGCTCCTCACGCACCGCTGCTCGAGAAAAAATCGAAGACTGGTGGTCGTAACAACAATGGCCGTATTACCACTCGTCACATCGGTGGTGGTCATAAGCAGCATTATCGTATGGTCGATTTCCGTCGCAACGACAAAGATGGCATCGTCGCCACTGTCGAGCGTATTGAATACGATCCAAACCGTACTGCTCACATCGCACTGCTCTGCTACGCAGACGGCGAGCGCCGCTACATCATCGCCCCTAAAGGCGTGAGTGCTGGCGACCAGCTGATCGCAGGCGCTCTGGCTCCAATCAAGCCAGGCAACGCTCTGCAACTGCGCAACATTCCAGTCGGTTCTACCGTACACGGCATCGAACTGAAGCCAGGTAAAGGCGCACAGATCGCTCGTTCCGCTGGTGCTTCGGCTCAGCTGATCGCTCGTGAAGGCGTGTACGTTACCCTGCGTCTGCGTTCCGGTGAAATGCGTAAAGTCCTGGCTGAATGCCGTGCGACCCTGGGCGAAGTCTCGAACTCCGAGCACAGCCTGCGTTCGCTGGGTAAAGCTGGTGCCAAGCGCTGGCGTGGCGTTCGCCCAACCGTTCGTGGTGTTGCCATGAACCCGGTTGACCACCCACATGGTGGTGGTGAAGGTCGTACCTCTGGTGGTCGTCATCCGGTATCGCCATGGGGCTTCCCGACTAAGGGCGCGAAGACTCGTGGTAATAAGCGTACCGACAAAATGATCGTCCGTCGTCGCAAGTAAATAGAGGGATACGACAGTGCCACGTTCTCTGAAAAAAGGTCCTTTTATTGATCTTCACCTACTGAAGAAGATCGAAGTGGCGGCGGAAAAGAACGATCGCAAACCAATTAAGACTTGGTCGCGTCGTTCGATGATCCTGCCACAAATGGTCGGTCTGACCATCGCAGTACACAACGGCCGTCAGCACGTCCCAGTTCTCGTGAACGAAGACATGGTTGGCCATAAACTGGGCGAGTTCGCCGGTACCCGCACTTATCGTGGGCACGTGGCTGACAAGAAAGCCAAGCGTTAAGGGGTAAGGAAATGGAAGTAGCCGCTAAGTTGTCGGGCGCTCGAATCTCCGCCCAGAAAGCCCGCTTGGTCGCCGACCAGATCCGCGGGAAGAAGGTGGGCGAAGCGCTCAACCTGTTGGCTTTCAGCAGTAAGAAAGCCGCCGAGATCATGAAGAAAGTGCTGGAGTCGGCCGTAGCCAACGCCGAGCATAACGAAGGCGCGGACGTTGATGACCTGAAGGTCAGCACCGTTTTCGTCAACGAAGGGCGTTCGCTGAAGCGCATCATGCCACGTGCCAAAGGCCGTGCTGATCGCATCGTCAAGCGGTCTTGCCATATCACTGTCAAGGTTGCTGACAAGTAACGGAGTCGAAGAGATGGGTCAGAAAGTACATCCCATTGGCATTCGCCTGGGAATCGTCAAGGAGCACACCTCCGTCTGGTACGCAGACGGTCGGACTTATGCGGACTACTTGTTCGCAGATCTGAAAGTGCGTGAGTATCTCCAAGACAAACTAAAAAGCGCGTCCGTAAGCCGTATCGATATCCATCGTCCGGCCCAAACTGCACGCATCACCATCCACACCGCTCGTCCAGGTATCGTTATCGGGAAGAAAGGTGAAGATGTTGAGAAACTGCGTCAGGACCTGACCAAGCAAATGGGTGTGCCTGTGCACATCAATATCGAAGAGATCCGCAAGCCGGAGCTCGACGGTATGCTGGTTGCGCAGAGCGTAGCTCAGCAGCTGGAGCGTCGCGTAATGTTCCGTCGCGCTATGAAGCGCGCAGTACAGAACGCCATGCGCATTGGTGCCAAAGGCATCAAAATCCAAGTGAGCGGTCGTCTCGGCGGTGCTGAAATCGCACGTACTGAATGGTATCGCGAAGGTCGTGTGCCACTGCACACCCTGCGTGCCGACATCGACTATGCCAACTACGAAGCTCACACCACCTACGGTGTGATCGGTGTAAAGGTTTGGATCTTCAAAGGCGAAGTAATTGGTGGTCGCCAAGAAGAGCTGAAACCACAAGCACCAGCGCCTCGTAAAAAAGCTGCTAAGTAAGGGGTACGCCAAATGTTGCAACCAAAGCGTACGAAGTTCCGCAAGCAGATGACCGGCCACAACCGTGGTCTGGCACTGCGCGGTAGCAAAGTCAGCTTCGGCGAGTTCGCGCTGAAGTCTGTTGCTCGTGGTCGTCTCACCGCTCGTCAGATCGAGTCAGCGCGTCGTGCTCTGACCCGTCACGTAAAACGTGGCGGCAAGATCTGGATCCGTGTATTCCCGGACAAGCCGATCTCCAAGAAACCTCTCGAGGTTCGTATGGGTAAAGGTAAGGGTAACGTGGAGTACTGGGTTGCCCAGATTCAGCCAGGCAAAGTCCTGTATGAAATCGAGGGTGTTTCTGAAGAGCTGGCGCGTGAGGCTTTCGCCCTGGCTGCTGCAAAGCTGCCGCTCGCCACCTCCTTTGTTAAACGGACGGTGATGTGATGAAAGCGAATGAACTTCGTGAAAAATCCGCACAGCAGCTGAACGAGCAACTGCTCGGCTTGCTGCGCGACCAGTTCAATCTGCGCATGCAGAAAGCAACTGGCCAGTTGGGGCAGTCTCATCTGCTCTCGCAAGTTAAGCGTGACATCGCTCGCGTGAAGACTGTGCTCAACCAGCAGGCAGGTAAGTGATCATGGCTGAAGCCGAAAAAACTGTCCGTACGCTGACTGGCCGTGTTGTCAGCGACAAGATGGACAAAACCATCACCGTTCTGATCGAGCGTCGCGTTAAGCACCCGATCTACGGTAAATACGTTAAGCGTTCGACTAAGCTGCACGCGCACGACGAAACCAATCAGTGCCACATCGGCGACAAAGTCACTATTCGTGAAACTCGTCCGATGGCCAAGACCAAGTCTTGGGCGCTGGTTGATGTTCTCGAACGCGCTGTGGAAGTCTAAGGGCTAGGGGTCGGAGAAATTATATGATTCAGACTCAATCCATGCTCGATGTGGCCGATAACAGCGGCGCTCGCCGCGTTATGTGCATCAAGGTGCTGGGTGGCTCCCATCGTCGTTACGCTGGTATCGGTGACATCATCAAAGTTACCGTGAAGGAAGCAATTCCTCGCGGTAAAGTGAAAAAAGGCCAAGTGATGACTGCTGTTGTAGTCCGCACTCGTCACGGCGTACGTCGTGCTGATGGCTCCATTATCCGCTTTGATGGCAACGCTGCTGTTCTTCTGAACAACAAGCAAGAGCCGATCGGCACCCGTATCTTTGGGCCAGTGACCCGTGAACTTCGTACTGAGAAGTTCATGAAGATCGTCTCGCTCGCCCCAGAAGTGCTGTAAGGAGATCCGACATGCAAAAGATTCGTCGTGACGACGAGATCATCGTGATCGCCGGCAAAGACAAAGGTAAGCGCGGTAAGGTGCTGAAGGTTCTTGCTGACAACCGTCTGGTTGTTGGTGGTCTGAACCTGGTCAAGCGTCATACCAAGCCTAACCCGATGTCGGGCGTACAGGGCGGTATCGTCGAGAAAGAAGCGCCACTGCACGCTTCCAACGTCGCCATCTTCAACGGCGAAACCAACAAGGCTGACCGCGTTGGTTTCAAAGTAGAAGACGGTAAGAAAATTCGTGTCTTCAAGTCGACCCAAAAAGCGGTTGATGCTTGAACACTGCTAGGTAGAAGACCATGGCACGACTAAAAGAGATTTACCGGAAGGAAATCGCTCCGAAACTTAAGGAAGAACTTAAGCTTTCGAACGTGATGGAAGTTCCGCGCGTTACCAAAATCACCCTGAACATGGGTCTGGGCGAAGCGATCGGCGACAAAAAAGTCATCGAGCACGCTGTTGCTGACCTGGAAAAGATCACCGGCCAAAAAGTCGTTGTGACCTACGCTCGTAAATCCATCGCTGGCTTTAAAGTCCGTGAAGGATGGCCGATCGGCGTCAAAGTGACTCTGCGCCGTGAGCGTATGTACGAGTTCCTGGATCGTCTGCTGTCGATCTCCCTGCCTCGGGTTCGCGACTTCCGCGGCCTGAATGCCAAGTCCTTCGATGGTCGTGGCAACTACAGCATGGGCGTGAAAGAGCAGATCATTTTCCCGGAAATCGACTACGACAAGATCGATGCTCTCCGCGGTCTGGACATTACCCTGACCACCACTGCCAAGAACGATGATGAAGGCCGCGCTCTGCTGCGTGCTTTCAAATTCCCGTTCCGCAACTGATTGGAGTAGGAAAATGGCCAAGAAGAGCATGAAAAACCGTGAGCTGAAGCGTCAGCTCACTGTTGCCAAGTACGCCACCAAGCGTGCAGCGCTGAAAGCTATCATCGTTGATCTGAACGCAAGTCCAGAAGCGCGTTGGGAAGCTACCGTAGCTCTGCAGAAGCAACCACGTGACGCAAGCGCTTCGCGCATGCGTAACCGTTGCCGCCTGACTGGTCGTCCGCATGGCGTTTACCGCAAGTTCGGCCTCGGCCGTAACAAACTGCGTGAAGCGGCAATGCGTGGTGACGTTCCAGGTCTGGTTAAAGCCAGCTGGTAATCGCTGTCAAAGCCTCGATGATCGGGTTTGCAAGAACCTGACCATCGGTGGCCTTGAATCTGAATCAAGCCCCTTTTGGGGCTTGATTCATTTCTGGGGTGTGTCTAGAATGACCGGCTCGCCTGAGCCCGTGTTTTTCACGCCCGGAATTTCTCGGCGACAAGTAGTAGCCGCAAGGCTAATTTTTCTGTATTAGGAGCGTCTAGCCCATGAGTATGCAGGACCCGTTAGCGGACATGCTAACTCGAATCCGTAATGCCCAGATGGCTGAAAAGTCTGTCGTAAGCATGCCGTCTTCCACGTTGAAGGTGGCTGTAGCAAAAGTCCTGAAGGACGAAGGTTACATCGCGGATTTTCAGATCACCACCGACGCTAAGCCGTCGTTGTCCATCTCGCTGAAGTACTTCGAAGGCCGTCCGGTCATCGAGGAAGTGAAGCGCGTTAGTCGTCCAGGCCTGCGTCAGTACAAGTCCGTTGAAGATCTGCCAAAAGTTCGTGGCGGTCTCGGCGTGTCTATCGTCTCCACCAACAAAGGTGTGATGACGGATCGTGCTGCGCGCGCTGCCGGTGTCGGCGGCGAAGTTCTTTGCACTGTGTTCTAAGGGGGGATAAGCATGTCTCGCGTCGCTAAGAACCCCGTTAAGCTGCCAGCCGGTGTCGAAGTCAAATTCGCAGGCCAACAGCTTTCGGTGAAGGGTGCCAAGGGTACTCTTGAACTGAACATCCATTCGTCCGTTGAGATCGTTGAAGAAGCTGGTGAGCTGCGTTTCGCTGCTCGCAATGGCGATCAACAAACTCGCGCAATGGCCGGTACCACGCGTGCGTTGGTAAACAACATGGTCCAAGGCGTAAGCCAAGGCTTCGAGCGCAAGCTCCAGCTGGTCGGTGTTGGTTACAAGGCGCAAGCAAAAGGTCAGGTGCTGAACCTGGCTCTTGGCTTCTCGCACCCAGTGGATTACGAACTGCCGCAAGGCATCACCGCTGAGACTCCTAGCCAGACCGATATCCTGATCAAGGGCATCGACAAGCAGCTGGTAGGTCAAGTGGCCGCTGAGATCCGCGACTTCCGTCCACCAGAGCCGTACAAAGGCAAAGGTGTGCGCTACGCGGACGAAGTCGTCCGTCGTAAAGAAGCCAAGAAGAAGTAGGGCATAGCAAATGACCGACAAAAAAGTTACTCGACTGCGTCGCGCTCGCAAAGCACGCCTGAAAATGCACGAACTCGAAGTCGTGCGTCTCTGCGTGTTCCGCTCGTCGCAGCACATCTACGCCCAGGTCATCTCGGCCGACGGCAACAAAGTCCTGGCAAGCGCCTCGACTTTGGATAAAGAACTGCGTGATGGCGCCACTGGCAACATCGACGCGGCCACAAAGGTTGGCCAGCTGGTCGCTACGCGTGCTAAGGCCGCTGGCGTCTCGCAAGTGGCTTTCGACCGCTCTGGCTTCAAGTACCATGGCCGCGTTAAAGCGCTGGCTGATGCTGCTCGTGAAGCTGGGCTGGAGTTCTAAGTTATGTCAAATAACGACCAAAAGCGCGACGAAGGCTACATTGAGAAGCTGGTTCAAGTTAACCGCGTAGCCAAAACCGTTAAAGGCGGCCGTATCTTCACTTTCACCGCGTTGACCGTGGTTGGTGATGGTAAAGGGCGTGTTGGCTTCGGCCGTGGCAAGTCGCGTGAAGTGCCTGCTGCGATCCAGAAGGCAATGGAAGCTGCTCGCCGCAACATGATTCAAGTTGACCTGAACGGCACCACCCTGCAGTACGCTATGAAGTCCGCTCACGGCGCTTCGAAGGTGTACATGCAGCCTGCTTCTGAAGGTACCGGTATCATCGCTGGCGGCGCTATGCGTGCTGTCCTCGAAGTTGCTGGCGTTCAGAACGTTCTGGCCAAGTGCTACGGCTCGACTAACCCGGTAAACGTGGTTCACGCCACTTTCAAGGGTCTGAAAGCCATGCAATCTCCTGAGTCCATTGCTGCCAAGCGTGGCTTGACTGTCAAGGAGATCTTCTGATCATGGCTACCGTTAAAGTTACGCTGATCAAAAGCATGACCGGCCGCATCCCTAACCACAAACTGTGCGTTAAGGGTCTGGGTCTGCGTCGCATCGGTCACACTGTAGAAGTCCAGGATACTCCCGAGAATCGCGGGATGATCAACAAGGCTTACTACATGCTGCGTGTCGAGGGTTAATCGATGAAACTCAATGATCTGAGTCCAGCGCCGGGTTCCCGTCGCGAAAAGCATCGTCCGGGCCGTGGTATCGGTAGCGGTTTGGGTAAGACTGGTGGCCGTGGCCACAAAGGTCAAACCTCCCGCTCCGGTGGCACCATTGCTCCAGGCTTTGAAGGCGGTCAACAGCCGCTGCATCGTCGCCTGCCGAAGTTCGGTTTCGTTTCCCTGAAAGCCATGGACCGCGCAGAAGTGCGTCTGTCCGAACTGGCTAAAGTGGAAGGCGACATCGTCACCGTGCAGTCCCTGAAAGATGCCAACGTGATCAACGTCAACGTACAGCGTGTGAAAATCATGCTGTCCGGTGAAGTGACTCGCGCTGTCACTATCGGCAAGGGAATCGGCGCCACCAAAGGTGCGCGTGCGGCTATCGAAGCAGCTGGCGGCAAGTTCGAGGAATAAATGGCTAAGCAAGGTGCTCTCTCTGCGCTCGGCAAAGGCGGTATGTCTGAACTCTGGGCTCGTCTGCGTTTTCTGTTCCTGGCGATTATCGTCTACCGAATAGGCGCACACATCCCGGTTCCAGGTATCAACCCGGACCGACTCGCAGACCTGTTTCGACAGAATGAGGGGACCATTCTTAGCTTGTTCAACATGTTCTCCGGCGGCGCGCTGGAACGGATGAGCATCTTTGCACTGGGGATCATGCCGTACATTTCGGCATCGATCATCATGCAACTGATGACCGCCGTCAGCCCGCAGCTGGAGCAGTTGAAGAAGGAAGGTGAAGCTGGCCGTCGCAAGATCAGCCAGTACACCCGCTACGGCACCGTCGTCCTCGCTCTCGTTCAGGCTATTGGCATGTCCATTGGTCTGGCGGGGCAGGGCGTTGCGTTCACTGGTGACTTTGGCTTCCATTTCGTCGCGGTATCCACTTTTGTGGCCGGTGCGATGTTTATGATGTGGCTGGGTGAGCAGATTACTGAGCGTGGTGTAGGCAACGGTATCTCGATGTTGATTTTTTCGGGTATCGTCGCCGGTCTTCCGAGAGCGATCGGGCAGTCTTTCGAGTCTGCGCGTCAGGGTGATATCAATATCTTCGCCTTGGTTGCCATCGGTTTGCTGGCAGTAGCGATTATCGGTTTCGTGGTGTTCATTGAGCGTGGTCAGCGTCGTATTGCTGTTCACTACGCCAAGCGTCAGCAGGGCCGCAAGGTTTTTGCTGCGCAGACAAGCCACTTGCCGCTGAAGGTGAACATGGCCGGTGTTATTCCGGCTATTTTCGCGAGCAGCATTTTGCTGTTCCCGGCTTCGTTGGGTGCCTGGTTTGGTCAGTCTGAAGGTATGGGCTGGTTGCAGGACATCTCGCAGTCGATCGCTCCTGGTCAGCCGTTGAATATTCTGCTGTTTAGTGCAGGGATTATTTTCTTCTGCTTCTTCTATACGGCGTTGATGTTCAATCCGAAAGACGTAGCGGAAAACCTGAAGAAGTCCGGTGCCTTTATTCCGGGCATCCGTCCAGGTGAGCAGTCTGCGCGCTATATTGATGGCGTTCTGACTCGCTTGACCATGTTCGGTGCTCTTTACATGACGGCCGTGTGCCTGTTGCCCCAGTTTCTGGTGGTTGCAGCAAACGTTCCGTTCTACCTTGGCGGGACCTCGTTGCTGATCGTGGTCGTGGTTGTGATGGACTTCATGTCCCAAGTACAATCGCACCTCGTTTCGCACCAGTACGAATCCCTGATGAAGAAAGCCAACCTGAAGGGTTACGGCAGCGGCATGTTGCGCTGAGTACCCATAAGGTTCGAGGAGTTGGTGATGAAAGTTCGTGCATCGGTGAAAAAGCTGTGCCGTAACTGCAAGATTATTCGCCGCGAAGGTGTTGTTCGAGTAATTTGCAGCGCGGAACCGCGTCACAAACAGCGCCAAGGCTGAGTGTGATTGTGCTTCAAGCCCGGCAGCTAGTGCGCTGCCGGGTTGATTATTTGTTATTACAGCGATATTATCTCGCGCCCTATTTCTTGGCTTCCGGGGCGTAGGTAGCTGTCAATTGGAGTCCCACTGAATGGCCCGTATTGCAGGCGTTAACATTCCAGATAACAAGCATACTGTTATCTCGCTGACCTACATCTATGGTGTCGGTCGCACTACTGCACAGAAAATCTGTGCAGATACTGGGGTAAACCCAGCAGCAAAGATCAAAGATCTGAGCGACGAGCAAATTGAACAGCTGCGTGGCGAAGTGGCGAAGTTCACCACTGAAGGTGACCTGCGTCGCGAAATCAACATGAAAATCAAGCGCTTGATGGACCTCGGTTGCTATCGCGGTCTGCGTCATCGTCGCGGTCTTCCAGTGCGCGGTCAGCGTACCAAGACCAACGCGCGTACCCGTAAAGGTCCGCGTAAGCCGATCCGCAAGTAATCGCCCCAGCGAATCGACAGGAATTTAATCATGGCAAAACCTGCTGCTCGTCCTCGTAAAAAAGTTAAAAAGACAGTGGTTGATGGCATCGCCCACATCCATGCTTCTTTTAACAACACCATCGTGACCATTACCGACCGTCAAGGTAACGCTCTTTCCTGGGCTACCTCCGGTGGTTCGGGTTTCCGCGGTTCCCGCAAGTCCACCCCGTTCGCTGCTCAAGTAGCTGCTGAGCGTGCTGGTCAAGCTGCGCTGGAATACGGCCTGAAAAACCTCGACGTTAACGTCAAGGGTCCAGGTCCAGGTCGTGAATCCGCAGTCCGCGCTTTGAACGGCTGTGGCTACAAGATCGCCAGCATCACCGACGTGACGCCAATCCCGCACAACGGGTGCCGTCCGCCGAAGAAGCGCCGCGTGTAATCCAGGAGATTGTAAAGAATGGCTCGTTACATTGGTCCAAAATGCAAACTCGCTCGTCGCGAAGGCACCGATCTCTTCCTGAAGAGCGGCGTGCGCGCGATCGAATCGAAGTGCAACATTGAAGCAGCACCTGGTATCCACGGCCAACGCCGCGGTCGCCAGTCCGACTACGGCACCCAACTGCGTGAAAAGCAGAAGGTCCGTCGTATTTATGGCGTTCTCGAGCGTCAGTTCAGCGGCTACTACAAAGAAGCTGCTGGCAAGAAAGGTGCAACCGGTGAAAACCTGCTGCAACTGCTCGAATGCCGTCTGGACAACGTTGTATACCGTATGGGCTTTGGTTCGACTCGTGCCGAATCCCGTCAGCTGGTATCGCACAAGTCGATCAGCGTTAACGGTCAGACCGTAAACGTTCCGTCGTATCAGGTTCGTGCTGGTGACGTGGTCGCAGTTCGCGAGAAAGCAAAAAACCAACTTCGCATTGTCCAAGCTCTCGATCTGTGTGCCCAACGTGGCCGCGTAGAATGGGTAGAAGTAGACACTGAGAAGAAGTCGGGCGTTTTCAAGAACGTTCCTGCTCGCAGTGATCTGTCCGCCGACATCAACGAAAGCCTGATTGTCGAGCTCTACTCCAAGTAAGGGCTAGAAAATAGGTGCATCCATGCAGATTTCGGTAAATGAGTTCCTGACACCCCGCCATATTGATGTGCAGGTTGTCAGTCCAACCCGCGCCAAGATCACTCTCGAGCCTCTCGAGCGTGGTTTTGGCCACACCCTGGGCAACGCGCTGCGCCGCATCCTGTTGTCCTCAATGCCCGGCTGCGCAGTAGTCGAGGCCGAGATTGACGGTGTGCTCCACGAGTACAGCGCCATCGAAGGTGTACAGGAAGACGTAATTGAAATCCTGTTGAACCTTAAAGGTCTGGCCATCAAGCTGCACGGTCGTGACGAAGTTACGCTGACCTTGTCGAAGAAGGGTTCGGGGGTGGTTACCGCTGCCGATATTCAGCTGGATCATGATGTCGAGATCGTTAATCCCGATCACGTAATCGCTAACCTGGCGTCTAACGGCGCCCTGAACATGAAGCTCACCGTAGCTCGTGGTCGTGGTTATGAACCAGCCGACTCGCGTCAGAGCGATGAAGACGAAAGCCGCAGCATCGGTCGCTTGCAGCTAGACTCTTCGTTCAGCCCGGTTCGCCGTATCGCATACGTGGTGGAAAACGCCCGTGTCGAGCAGCGTACCAACCTGGACAAGCTGGTTATTGATCTGGAAACCAACGGTACTCTGGATCCTGAAGAGGCTATCCGCCGCGCTGCAACCATCCTGCAACAGCAGTTGGCTGCGTTCGTCGACCTCAAAGGTGACAGTGAGCCAGTGGTTGTCGAGCAGGAAGACGAGATCGATCCGATCCTGCTTCGCCCGGTTGACGATCTGGAACTGACTGTACGTTCGGCTAACTGCCTTAAGGCGGAAAACATCTACTACATCGGCGACCTGATTCAGCGCACCGAAGTAGAGCTGTTGAAGACTCCGAACCTGGGCAAGAAATCCTTGACTGAAATCAAGGACGTTCTGGCCTCCCGCGGTCTGTCCCTCGGCATGCGCCTCGACAACTGGCCGCCTGCAAGTCTTAAGAAGGACGACAAGGCGACTGCCTGATCGTCGTAATCACCGAACGTAGTGTTTGGTAAGGAATGAACCATGCGTCATCGTAAAAGTGGGCGTCACCTGAGCCGCACCAGCTCGCACCGCAAGGCCATGTTCCAGAACATGGCGGTGTCGCTGTTCGAGCACGAGCTGATCAAAACTACTCTGCCAAAAGCCAAAGAACTGCGCCGCGTTGCCGAGCCGCTGATCACTCTGGCCAAGACAGACAGCCTGGCTAACCGCCGTCTGGCTTTCGACCGTACTCGTTCGAAAGCTATCGTTGGTAAGCTCTTCAACGACCTGGGCAAGCGTTACGCTACCCGTGAGGGTGGCTACCTGCGCATCCTCAAGTGCGGTTTCCGCGCTGGCGACAACGCGCCTATGGCGTACGTCGAGTTGGTTGATCGTGCTACTGCTGGCGAAGCTGTATCCGCCGAGTAAGACGTCAGTCTGAAACGAAAAACCGGGCCTAGTGCCCGGTTTTTTGTGCCCGCAAGAAAACGCGCTGTTCGTACAAGCTTCTGACATTGTTCTGTTGTCACTATGTGCCGGGAAACATAATTAGTAATTATCTATCGATGACTACAAGGTAATGAATTTGTAGGTGTCACATCGATGATCAATACTTCCCAGCAAGCCGATTAGCCGGCAGTTTCAAAGACTGACAGAGGAAGAAGACCGTATGAGCCAGATCAAAACGCTTACGACCGCCAGTGGCGCACCTGTCGCTGATAACCAGAATTCTCGCTCCGCCGGCCCTCGTGGCCCGCTGCTGCTCGACGATTTTCATCTGATCGAGAAGCTCGCCCACTTCAACCGTGAAAACATTCCTGAGCGCCGCGTGCACGCCAAGGGCTCGGGTGCTTACGGTACGTTCACCGTGACTCGTGACATCACCGAGTACACCAGCGCCAAGTTGTTTGAGTCTGTCGGCAAGCAAACCCCGACCTTCCTGCGCTTCTCCACCGTAGGGGGTGAGCGTGGTTCGGCAGACACCGAGCGTGATCCGCGCGGTTTCGCCCTGAAGTTCTACACCGAGGAAGGCAACTGGGACATCGTTGGCAACAACACCCCTGTGTTCTTCATTCGTGATCCGCTGAAGTTTCCCGACTTTATCCACACCCAGAAGCGCCTGCCGCAGAGCAACCTGAAAAGTGCCCAGATGATGTGGGACTTCTGGTCGCATTCGCCTGAAGCGTTGCACCAGGTGACCATTCTGTTTTCGGATCGCGGCATTCCCGATGGCTACCGTCACATGCACGGCTTCGGCAGCCACACCTACAGCCTGATCAATGCCAAGGGTGAGCGTCACTGGGTGAAATGGCACTACAAGACCCAGCAAGGGATCAAGAACCTGGCGCCGGCCGAAGCCGCGCGCTTGGCGGGCACCGATCCGGATTACGCCCAGCGCGATCTGTTCGAGGCGATCGAGCGTGGCGACTTCCCGAAATGGCGCGTATGCATCCAGATCATGACCGAGGCGCAAGCCGCAGCGCATTACGAGAACCCGTTCGACGTGACCAAGACCTGGTCGCAAAAGGAGTTTCCGCTGATCGAGGTCGGTGAGCTGGAGCTGAACCGTAACCCGCTCAACTATTTCGCCGAAGTCGAGCAAGCGGCATTCGGCCCGAGCAACATGGTGCCGGGTGTTGGTCTGTCGCCGGATCGCATGCTGCAAGGCCGCGTCTTCGCCTATGCGGATGCGCACCGCTACCGTGTCGGTACCAACCACCAGCAATTGCCGGTGAACGCCCCACGCAGCCCGGTGAACACTTACCAGCGCGATGGCTCGATGGCCTTCGGCAACAACGGTGGCGCTGCGCCGAACTACGAGCCAAACAGCTACATCGAGTCGCCGAAGCAGGCGCCGCACTACGCCGAGCCTGCATTGGCCTTGAGCGGTGCTGCTGACCGTTACGATCATCGCGAAGACACCGACTACTACAGCCACGCCGGTGCGCTGTTCCGCTTGATGAGCGACGAGCAGAAGGCGTTGCTGGTCAGCAATATTGCCGGCGCCATGGGCGGTGTTTCGCCGGATGTGGTTGACCGTCAGTTGCAGCATTTCTACAAAGCCGATCCGGCGTATGGAGAAGCAATCGCGAAGCTGCTTAGCGTACAGCTTAACGAAGTCTAAACGAGAAGCAGAACCGCCCTCATTGAGGGCGGTTTTTGCGTTATTTAGCCTGCTTTTCTCAGAATTTCTTCGCTTTTATTGCGCGCAAAGAGTGACCTTCCGGTCGGCTTGGTTCAAACTACAGACTTTCAAGCAGGGAGATGTAGGGCGATGCAAGGCCACCCAGACGTTATCGATTACCTCAACACGTTGCTGACCGGCGAACTGGCCGCGCGTGACCAATATTTTGTTCACTCGCGGATGTATGAGGACTGGGGTTTCACCAAGCTCTACGAACGAATCAACCACGAGATGGAAGAAGAGGCCGGTCACGCCGATGCTTTGATGCGCCGGATTCTGATGCTTGAAGGCACGCCGCGCATGCGCCCGGATGATCTTGATGTAGGCACTACCGTGCCGGAGATGCTCGAAGCCGATCTGCGTCTCGAGTACAAAGTCCGCGCCGCACTGTGCAAAGGTATTGAGCTGTGCGAGCAGCACAAGGACTACGTCAGCCGCGAGATCCTGCGTGTTCAGCTCAACGACACCGAAGAAGATCACACCTACTGGCTGGAAAAGCAGTTGGGCCTGATCAAGCTCATCGGTCTCGAGAATTACCTGCAATCCCATACCTGATTGCCAGATACAAAAAAGCCCCTGTCACTGGAGAAGTGACAGGGGCTTTTTCATGCCCGGCGATCAGGCCCGGTCGCGAATCAACAACGGCTTGAGGTAGTGCCCGGTGTGAGATTGTTTCATCTCGGCCACTTCCTCCGGCGTGCCGGTGGCGATGATCTGGCCACCCTTGGAGCCGCCTTCCGGCCCCAGATCCACCAGCCAGTCGGCAGTCTTGATCACGTCCAGGTTGTGTTCGATCACCACTACCGTGTTGCCGTGGTCGCGCAAGCGATGCAACACGTCGAGCAATTGCTGGATATCCGCGAAGTGCAGGCCGGTGGTCGGCTCATCGAGGATGTACAGGGTCTTGCCAGTGTCACGCTTGGACAGCTCCCGCGACAGCTTAACCCGCTGCGCCTCACCGCCAGACAGCGTGGTCGCCGACTGGCCGAGCTTGATGTACGACAGGCCCACATCCATCAGCGTCTGCAGCTTGCGCGCCAGCGCCGGCACCGCGTCGAAGAACTCCCGGGCTTCCTCGATGGTCATCTCGAGGGTTTCGTGGATGCTCTTGCCCTTGTATTTGATCTCAAGGGTTTCGCGGTTGTAGCGCTTGCTCTTGCACACGTCGCACGGCACGTAGATGTCTGGCAGGAAGTGCATTTCGACTTTGATCAGGCCGTCGCCCTGACACGCCTCGCAGCGGCCGCCCTTGACGTTGAACGAGAAACGCCCCGGGCCGTAACCCCGGGAGCGCGACTCGGGCACGCCGGCAAACAGTTCGCGGATCGGCGTGAACAGCCCGGTGTAAGTTGCCGGGTTGGAACGCGGCGTACGGCCGATCGGGCTCTGGTCGATATCGACAACTTTGTCGAGATGCTCCAGGCCCTTGATGCTGTCGTGCGCGGCGGCTTCCAGCGTGGTCGCGCCATTGAGGGCAGTAGCGCTCAGCGGAAACAGCGTGTTGTTGATCAGCGTCGATTTGCCCGAGCCGGAAACCCCGGTCACGCAAGTCAGCAGGCCGATCGGAATCTCCAGATCGACATTGCGCAGGTTGTTGCCACGCGCGCCCTTGAGCGACAGCGTCAGCTTTTTATTGCGCGGTGTACGTTTGGCCGGCACTTCGATCTTCACCCGGCCCGACAGGTATTTGCCGGTCAGGGAGTCCGGGTGCGCCATGACTTCGGCCGGTGTGCCTTCGGCAACGATCTGACCGCCATGCACGCCAGCCCCTGGACCGATATCCACCACGTAGTCAGCCAGACGAATGGCGTCTTCGTCGTGCTCGACCACGATCACGGTATTGCCGATATCGCGCAGGTGCTTGAGGGTGCCAAGCAGCCGGTCGTTATCGCGCTGGTGCAGGCCGATGGACGGTTCGTCGAGGATGTACAGCACCCCGACCAGGCCGGCGCCGATCTGGCTGGCCAGGCGAATCCGCTGTGCCTCGCCGCCGGACAGGGTGTCAGCGCTGCGATCGAGGGACAAATAGTCCAGGCCGACGTTGACCAGAAATTGCAGGCGCTCGCGGATTTCCTTGAGGATCTTGTCGGCGATCTCGCCACGCCGGCCGGTCATCTTCAGTTCGCCGAAGTATTCGCAGGCATCGCCGATCGGCAGGTTGGTCACTGCCGGCAGGGTTTTCTCGCCCACCCACACGTGCCGCGCTTCACGACGCAGGCGAGTGCCGCGGCAATCCGGGCAAGCCTGGGTACTGAGGAACTTGGCCAGTTCTTCACGCACGCTGGCGGATTCGGTCTCGCGGTAGCGGCGCTCAAGGTTCGGCACGATGCCTTCGAACGGGTGCGAGCGTTTGACGATATCGCCACGGTCGTTCAGGTACTTGAAGTCGACGTTGTGCGAGCCGCTGCCATGCAGAATGTACTTCTGCTGGTCGGCGGGCAGTTCGTTGAACGGCTTCTCGAGGCTGAAACCGTAATGCGCGGCCAGTGAACCGAGCATCTGGAAGTAGTAGACGTTGCGCCTGTCCCAGCCGCGAATCGCGCCTTCGGCCAGGGTCAGCTCACCGTTGACCAGGCGCTTGATGTCGAAGAACTGCTTCACGCCCAGGCCATCGCAGGTCGGACAGGCGCCGGCCGGGTTGTTGAAGGAGAACAGCTTCGGTTCCAGTTCGCTGATCGCGTGGCCGCAGATCGGGCAGGCGAAGCGCGCAGAGAAAATCATCTCTTCGCCCGGCTCGTCGTCCATCGGTGCCACCAGAGCGATGCCGTCCGCCAGTTTCAGCGCGGTTTCGAACGACTCGGCCAGACGCTGTTGCAGATCGGCGCGGACCTTGAAGCGGTCGACGATCACATCGATCGAGTGCTTCTTCTGTTTATCCAGTTTCGGCAGTTCATCGAGCTCGCAGATGCGCCCGTTGACCCGCGCGCGGACGAAGCCCTGGGCGCGCAGTTCTTCGAACACCGACAAGTGTTCGCCCTTGCGCTCGCGGATCACCGGCGCCAGCAGCATCAGTTTGCTGCCCTCCGGCTGAGCCAGCACCAGGTCGACCATTTGGCTGACGGTCTGCGCTTCCAGCGGAATGTCGTGATCCGGGCAGCGCGGCGTACCCACGCGCGCATAAAGCAGACGCAGATAATCGTAGATTTCAGTGATGGTGCCGACCGTGGAGCGCGGGTTATGCGAGGTCGACTTTTGTTCGATGGAGATCGCCGGCGACAAGCCTTCGATGGTGTCGACGTCGGGTTTTTCCATCATCGACAGGAACTGTCGGGCGTAGGCCGACAGGGATTCGACATAGCGGCGCTGACCTTCGGCGTATAACGTGTCGAAGGCCAGGGACGACTTGCCGGATCCGGACAGGCCGGTGATGACGATCAGTTTGTCCCGTGGCAGGGTCAGGTCGATGTTCTTCAGGTTGTGGGTACGGGCCCCACGTATCAGGATCTTGTCCAAAGTGGCCTCGCTCGGCGGGCGTCGAAAACATAGGAGTATACGGGCAAATACTGGATGGATGCACACTATCAAGCGAAGGGTTTTGACCTTACATGAAGAGAGTTTCATCTATACGCGTCATAGCGTCGCGATATACCCCGTCTTTCGATGGGACTGGTAGAATCGCCGCCGGTTCACACGAGGTTTTTCCATGCACGATCCCCACAGCGAACGCATGAGTGGCAGCGAGACCCGCGCGGCGAGCGGTCTGGCCCTGGTGTTCGCCTTCCGTATGCTTGGCATGTTCATGGTGTTGCCGGTATTGGCGACCTATGGCATGGATCTGGCGGGAGCGACTCCGGCCCTGATCGGCCTGGCCATCGGTGCCTACGGCCTGACCCAGGCGATTTTCCAGATTCCGTTCGGGATCATTTCCGACCGCATCGGCCGACGTCCGGTGATCTATCTCGGCCTGATCGTGTTCGCCCTCGGCAGTGTCCTGGCCGCACAGGCCGATTCGATTTGGGGCGTGATCGCCGGCCGCATCCTGCAGGGCGCCGGGGCAATTTCCGCCGCAGTCATGGCATTGCTTTCCGACCTGACCCGCGAACAGCATCGCACCAAGGCCATGGCAATGATCGGCATGACCATCGGTCTGTCGTTCGCCGTGGCGATGGTGGTCGGTCCGCTGTTGACCCGTGCCTTCGGTTTGTCCGGGCTGTTTCTCGCCACCGGCGGCATGGCGCTGGTTGGCATCCTGATCATCCTGTTCATGGTGCCGAAGTCCACCGGGCCGTTGCAGCACCGCGAGTCCGGCGTGGCGCGTCAGGCCTTGCTGCCAACGCTCAAACATCCGGATCTGTTGCGCCTGGACCTGGGCATCTTCGTCTTGCATGCCATGTTGATGTCGAGCTTCGTCGCCTTGCCGCTGGCGCTGGTGGAAAAGGCCGGGCTGCCCAAAGAACAACACTGGTGGGTCTACCTGACCGCGCTGCTGATCTCCTTCTTCGCCATGATCCCGTTCATCATCTACGGCGAGAAGAAACGCAAAATGAAACGAATTTTGCTCGGCGCCGTCCTGACGTTGATGCTCACTGAGCTATTCTTCTGGCAGTTCGGTGACAGCTTGCGGGCGCTGGTGATCGGCACGGTGGTGTTCTTCACCGCGTTCAATCTGCTGGAAGCTTCGCTGCCGTCGCTGATCAGCAAGGTGTCACCGGCAGGCGGGAAGGGCACGGCGATGGGCGTGTATTCCACCAGCCAGTTCCTCGGTTCGGCACTCGGCGGGATCCTCGGCGGCTGGCTGTTTCAGCATGGCGGTCTGTCGGTTGTGTTCCTTGGATGTGCCGGTCTGGCTGCCATCTGGCTGGCCTTTGCTGTTACCATGCGCGAACCTCCCTACGTGACGAGCCTGCGCTTGCCGTTGTCGCCCGAGGCGATCCGCGAAGCGGGTCTGGTCGAGCGCCTCAAGGCCCTCGTAGGGGTAACAGATGCAGTGATAGTTGCTGATGAAGCGGCTGTTTACATCAAACTGGACAAAGAATTAGTGGATCGCGACACCCTCGAACGCCTGGTGAACAACCCGGCCGAGGCTGCTTGCGAAGCCTAGGAGAACGTTATGGCCCGTGGGGTTAACAAAGTCATATTGGTCGGCACTTGCGGCCAGGATCCCGAAGTTCGCTACCTGCCTAACGGTAACGCCGTGACCAACCTGAGTCTGGCAACCAGCGAACAGTGGACCGACAAGCAAACCGGTCAGAAGGTCGAGAAGACCGAATGGCACCGTGTTTCGATGTTCGGCAAGGTTGCGGAAATCGCCGGCGAATACCTGCGTAAAGGTTCGCAGGTGTACATCGAAGGCAAGCTGCAAACCCGCGAGTGGGAAAAAGACGGTATCAAGCGTTACACCACCGAAATCGTGGTCGACATGCAAGGCACCATGCAACTGCTCGGCGGTCGTCCACAACAGGGTGACCAGCAAGGCGGTGGCAACAACTACCAGCAGCAGGCACCACGCCAGCAGGCTCCACGCCCGCAGCAGTCGGCTCCGCAACAGCGCCCGGCACCCGCTCCACAGCAAGCCGCGCCGCAACCGGCTCCGGATTTCGACAGCTTCGATGACGATATTCCGTTCTAGACAACACCTTAGATATTTTTGTAAAGTTTTCCCAGAAAACCCCCGCCATGCGGGGGTTTTCTCGTTTTATGGGTGTAAAAAAATTGTTGACGCTTTTTCGCTAAGCTCATACCTTGAATTTATGTCAAGAATTCGAGGTTTTCATGCAGCTATCGGTGAGAAGGTTTCAGGCAGAGTCAGGTGAGAGGTTTTCGATCCTCGTTGATGACACTGGCATGCCTCTTTACTACCCAACGCTCTACGTTACTGCTGAGTTGCGCGGAGGCGGCCTGGCGGTGAACACAATCAATCAGGCTCTATCTGCCATCAAAGTGCTTTGTGCATGGGCGGACTACTACAGCATTGATTTTGAATCGCGCTTTAAGCGAAGCGAGCTGCTTTTTTCTCAAAATATCCACTCTCTTCGTGATTTCGCTCAGAAACGGCTGGCAGATACGAAGCCAAATTTAGGCAAGGTCGCGTCTATCAAGCGTCGCCAATATCCAGTATCCAAGGAAAACCAGTTTAATCGGATGTCTGTGATTGCCGAGTACCTGGGGTTCGTAGCTGGGCGACTTCATCCCATGACAGCGACTAGCGCCAAAGACATCGAGGCTATGGTGGAGATGATCAAAGCCAACCGACCTCGGATAAGTAGCAGCACCGAGAAAGATAGGTCGGAAGTCCACTTGGACGACGCTCTCTTAGATGCTCTTGAAGAAGTCATCAAGCCAGGCAGCGAAGCCAACCCAGTGACTGATTTCGGCATCCAGTTTCGGAATGCACTGATGTTCACCATTCTTCGCCTGACGGGTTTGCGCCGAGGAGAATTGCTCAATCTCAAGATTGATGATTTTGATTTCGCTAAGGGCATCTTATGCGTGGTTCGTCGACCAGACTCAGCTGGAGATCCCAGAACCTATCAGCCATTGGCGAAGACGAGGGAACGTAGCTTCCCGTTGTCGCCGGAGTTGATGAATCGAATACACGATTACATCTCCAAGTACCGGGGCAAAATTCCAGGTGCTAGAAAACATGGTTTTCTCTTCATTACCCACCGTCCTGGGCCGAGTCAGGGCTGGCCAATTTCTAATTCTGGTTTTGGAAAGTTTATTTTTGGTCTCAAGAAAATAGCCGCTGAATTTGAGGGCTTTCATACTCATGCGCTTCGTCATCACTGGAACTACATTTTTTCACAGCAGTCTAGCGAGCGAGGTTTAAAGCCTGAACGGGAAGAAAAACTTCGATCTTATTTGATGGGTTGGAGTGAGACTTCTGGAACGGCGGCGACTTATAACAAGCGTCACATCAGGGAAGAGGCCGGAAAGGCCGTGATTCAATTGCAAAACAAACGCTTGGGAAGGTCGTCTGATGAAAGCTGCTAATACACCTGATAATGATTTTTCTGCTTCTGTCCCGTACAAGCGCGAAGAGTTCTTTTCCAAAGATGGTTATGAGATCTCCATTGCATCGGAAATCTGGAGGCTGAACAAAGACGTCTCATTTGACCTTGATTGGCTTTCTGAGTGGTTAAGGAGTGATCTAATAGAGTCTTTTAAACAAGTTTTGGCTGTTTACGCACAAACCTGTTCTGCAAAGCATACCGAAAATGTGCATCAACGGTTTAAGAGATATTTTAAATCTACAGCGGGGTTAGAGGTTTTTAGCCCGGAATCGATGATCTCTTTTCGTTCACAGCTGATTGGTGATGAGTGGCAACTTAGCCCAGTGCGCGCCTTCATTCGTACATGGATATCTATTGGTTACGAAGGTATCCCATCAGAAACCTTGTCCATGATGGAAAAATGGAGAATCAAAGGAAACGAAAAAGGTTTTGCTGTTCAATCTATGTGCCCAGAAAGTGGGCCTCTGACTGACATCGAAATGGAGGGCATAGTTTCTGGTGTGCTTGAGTGTTATACGGATGGCCGCCTCGACCTACGCAGTACTTGCTATGCAATGATTCTCGCAATGACCGGCAGAAGGCCTATCCAGATTTCGGCCCTAAAGATTAAAGACCTTGTAGCTTTTGAAGGTAAGCATTTCATTAATTTTCCGCGTGGAAAGCAAAGGTATGCGGGCTGGCGAAGTTCATTCAAGAAATTTCCTATAGTGGAAGATTTGTGGCTTTTACTCCAGTCGCAAGCTGAGCGGGTTATGGCTTCTTTTAAAGCCAGCGCTGTTGGAGGGATACCAGTTAATCTACTTGTTGAGTTGCCACTTTTTCCAGATATGAACAAGTACGACGCCTCGGAAAATCTCAAGGATCAATTGTCTGGCGATTTTTTGCATGCTCGTTCGGCAGAGGTTGGTGAAGCAATGGTAGTTGTGAAGGCCGAGATAGCTGTCATTAGCGAGCGGACTGGTTCAATCACTCATATGAATCCCAATCGCTTTCGCTACACCTTGGGAACCAACCTCGCAAGGGAAGGCAGGGGCGAATACGTCATCGCCGAGGCTCTCGACCACTCAGATATCCAAAACGCTGGTGTGTACGTGAGGAACATTCCGGAGATTGTCGAGCGTATCGACAAGGCTGTAGCTCTGCAGCTCGCTCCTCTCGCGCAAGCTTTTCAGGGCGTTCTAGTTCTGAACGAAACCAAGGCGCGTCGTGGCAATGATCGTTCCAGCAGGATCTGTAGTGCCGGTGGCAACGTGGGTAGCTGCGGTAGTTTTGGATTCTGTGGCGCGCTTGCCCCTGTCGCTTGTTATACCTGCTCTCACTTTCAGCCATGGTTGGATGGGCCACATGAGCTTGTACTTGATGGACTCATTAGTGAGCGCGACAGCGTTTATGAAGGCACGGGCGACCTGAAGATCGCATCCGTCAACGACAGACTCATTCTTGCAGTCAGTGATGTAGTAACCCGTTGCAACGCAATGAAGAGCGATCTCGCCAATGTCTAATGTTTTCCTGTTTGTCCCCAAAGCCCAGCTCTCCAGTCGGCAGCACCTAGACGAGTTCATCCTCATGTGCCGGGACAGGCTGACAGTTTTTGGCGCCGATCTCGACTGGTTCAGTAATGCGTGGCCAGGTGTGGGTAACTTCACAAAGAAGGGGGCACCATCCCGAGGGTATACCGAGGAGCAGCTCCTCAACGCTGACATCATTCCTTTCGCCAAAGCCTACGTTCGTTACCAGCAGGGGCATAACCCGAACAAGCTCAAAAACGAGTTCAAGGCGATCCGTTGCATTGAAGCTGCTTTGCTTGAAATCAAAGGCTCCGCTGACATAACGCTAACCGACATTAGTGTCTTGGATGAGGCCGCGAAAGTAGCGCGCACTTATGATGCCTCGTCGTATCAGGCTGGTATCAGCCTAGTGAAGCTAGTCGAATTTTTGAATGAAAGCCGAATCATTCCAACGCCAATCGCTTGGAAAAATCCCATCAAGAAGCCAAAAGAGATTCATCGTACGGATGATGTTACCAAGCTACGGCGCGAGGAAAAAATGCCTCACGACTACATGCTTGAAGCCATGGCTGAAATGTTCAACAACGACCTGCTAGGCGCACGTGATCGCTTCACTACGTCGATCTTTGCGCTGTGCATGTGCGCACCGTCCAGGATCACAGAAGTTCAGGATCTTCCAGTGAACTGCTTGTATCGGGAGACCGACGCAAAGGGCATCGAGCGCACGGGGCTGAGGTTCTACGCCGGCAAGGGATATGAATCCGACATCAAGTGGATACCCACCCCGATGGTACAAATCGCCGAGGAAGCAGTTCGTCGTCTCACTGAAATGTCTGAGCCAGGCCGCAAGCTAGCGAAGTGGCTTGAAAGTCATCCAGAGAAGTTTTACCGCCATGAAGATTGCCCGAACGTAGGGGAGAATCAGCAGTTAACGAATGAGCAAGCCTGCCAAGCTTTAGGTGTCTCGGCGAGTGGAAATGCTAGAGCCGCCCTCAACTCCGCGTTGCGGGGGTACGAGCCATACGGCGAAATCTATGCCCGTAAAGGGTTTGTGACGCTGTCATTTCTCAATGACTTCATGCACAGCAAGCTGCCAAAGGGTTGGCCATGGCTTAATAAAGAACGGCACATCAAATATTCCGAAGCCCTTTGCTGTTTTCGTCAGAATGAACTGCGTTTGGATATGCCGCCTCGACCTATTATTGTCTGGGCTCCAGGGAAGAGTACGTTCACCACTGACATCAATTACATCGATGGCCAAGAGCGCAGCATTTGGGAGCGGAATGGCTACAAGAATCCTGACGGTACTCCCATCTCCATGACATCTCACCAAGTTCGCCACTACCTGAATACGCTGGCTCAACGCGGCAGCCTGGGCCAGTTGGACATCGCCAAATGGTCAGGGCGAGCCAACATCCACCAGAACGCTACCTATAACCACATGACAACTGATGAGCATGTCGAGATGGCCAGGGAGGCGGGAGTTGGCGTCGCTCTGACGAAGATCAGAGAGAACACACCAGTAACATTGGCTGACCTAGATGCCTTGGGTGAGGGGATTGCTCACATCACAATCTTCGGCTTCTGCGTGCATGACTATTCGATGCTGCCGTGCCAGAAGCACCGTGACTGTCTGAATTGCACTGAGCAGGTCTGCGTGAAAGGGGATGACGGCAAACTTGAACGACTCAAGAGCCACCGTGACGGAATTCGTGTTCAGCTTGCAAAGGCGCAGGCTGCCAACGAGGACGGTATCTACGGTGCAGATCGCTGGAGTCGGCATCAGATCAAAACCCTCGAACGAGCTGATCAACTGATCGAAATTCTGGAGTCGAAGGATACTCCCGACGGCACGATCATTCGTTTGATCAATGACCAGGAGTTCAGTCCGCTGAAGCGTGCTATTGCTGCCCGATCAACTGCCCCGAGCCTGCCTGCACCCGAAAACGACGAGCCGGACATGGACGAGCTCCGTGCACTGATGGGGATGTAAGGCATGGCAAAGCACTTGAGTCCAAAAGACCTGGACATGATTGTCGGCTTGATTGACGGTTGGGAAGGAAAGCTCGCCTGGGAGGCGCTTTGCGATGCCATTGAGCCGTTGATAGGATCACGGCCTACTCGGCAAACTCTGAATTCACACGAGAAGATTAAGAGCGCGTTCACCCACCAAAAAGCCAGGCTGAAGTCCGGTTTTGTTTCAACCAAGCGACCTGCAAGCCTCAGCATCGCTGAGCAGAGAATTCGTCGGCTGGAGGCTGAAAATCACCGACTAGAGCGTGAGAACGAACGGTTGTTGGAGCGGTTCATGCGTTGGCAGTACAACGCCCATAAATTCAACGTGTCGGCAGACAAGCTTGATGCTCCGCTGCCGTTTGTTGACCGTGACTCCTCAGAGGCGAAATCCTGATGGCTAACGGGCAGCAGATTGCTGAACAAAACCACGCTGCATTTCTTGCCTGGGCAACCTCGAAGTCTGAAGGTGACTTCAGAGAGTACGTTCACCGGGGCAAGCTGAAGCGTTCCGAAATCGCAACTGAGTGCGGGTTCGGGAAGAGTGCTCTCGTGCAGAATCCGGCCATCCGTTCGGCGCTGGAGAGCCTTGAGGCTGAACTCAGGGTGGCAGGGGTATTGCCTCCCTTGGTGGCTTCTCTGCCATCGGGACAGAAAGTGGAGCCTGCGCTGAGAGACACTGATGCGAAACAGCGGCGGCAGGACGGTCAGCGTCTGAATTCGCTGGAGCAAGAGAACGCCGCGTTGCGCGCTGAGCTCCAAGCCGCCAAGCAAATGCTAGATCGCCACACGCTCATGAGCGAGTTTCTCGAAGAAACCGGAAGGATGCCCAGATGAATGCCATTGCCCCTATGCTGATCAACATCAGTGTAACTACCTTGAGCGGCATCTTGCGGAGTACGCTGAGCTGGGAAACAACGCGCTATCACCTGACCAGTTGACACCAGCCCCATTTTTTAGCGTACCGTAATGGCCATCCACTACTACTCGGTATCTCGGCGCTAGGGTGACTATGGGGCCGGCTCCCGGGCTTTCTTTTAGGATGACCATCACTCATGGATGATCTCGGTTTCGACTTCGGTAATGCTGTTCAGTGGTTCCCGCAGGAGCAGGAGCAACCGTACGTGCTGGTCAGGATGACACCCCAGCAGGTGGCCCTTTTAGAGGCCGCGATGGCCGAGCCATTGCGTCGTTGCTACATCACCGATGAGGTGCTTCACGCTGCGGCGGATCGCCATGGACTTACGCTTTCAGACGTGCTGGCGAGCAAGCTTCCGGATGCCGGTGCGACCATGGCGGGAGACTTCGGCGAGGTGCTCGGTTACTTCTATCAGTCCGCCATGGAGTATCCGGGTACCGCCATTGGCCCCAAGAAATGGCGGCTCAAGCAGGACAGAACCAAACCAGCGCCCAAGTCGGATGTCATTCACTTCATCATGCCCCAACGTCCAGCCGCCAGTGCTGAAGATCAGGTGCTCTGCGCTGAGGTGAAGGTCAAATCTACTGCCGCCTCATCAGACCCAATCGGCTCAGCTATCACAGACTGCGCAAAGGATCGTACCAGCCGGCTCGCGAGTACGCTGGTTTGGTTGCGTGAGCGCGCGATGACTGAGGATCTCGGTGACGTCGACATTCCGCTTCTCACCCGGTTTATCAACGCGGTTGATCATCCGCCCGTTGCCCTACGGTACAGGGCCGTCGCCGTCATCTGTGAGAATTTTGTGACTGCTGAACTCAGCAATGCACCCGCCACGGCCAGCGACGAGTACACGCTCGTGGTAATCTCAGTACCGAATCTGCACACCACCTACAACGCAGCTTTTGAAGCTGCCAGGGCGTCGGTGCTTTGACATGAGGGCCTCTCTCCAGACTTGGATCAATGACGCAGACATGGCCCGGCATCTGGGTCAGTTTTCCGTAGCCGCATTACCCATTGAACTTGCTCGGATCGGGAGTCGTCTTGCCGACTACTACATCTCGCTCGTAGGGGAGCTGTTCGACAGGGTCAACTCCGCGAACACCCCCAGTGAAGACTGGGCACAGCTGGGTAACGCCTTCCTTCAGTTTTCGAAAGAGATCCCTGCTGAGCAGGTAGAAGCGCTTGGTATCTCGAAAGACGAAGCAGCGCTGTTCGCCGCTGCATCGTTTTACTTTGGCGATTTTCCAGCGTCGGCCTGCCTCGCCATGCGGCAGTCGGCTCGGCCCGCTGATCCTGAAAGCCCATGGGCGGCGTGCTACGACTTTCTGGCCCGCCCGAGCAACCTGGGATCTCAGACTGCCATCGAGGTGCGGGAGCAACTGCGCAGCGGCGACCTGCTCGGGCTTGGCCGCAACGTTGAGGCGAGTGCCACCGAGGCACAAAGCGCGTTGGCGGATGGGCCGGACACGTGGGTGGCGGCGGCCTTGCTTAGTCGGCTGTTGGCTCGTTTCGAAGCATCGAACATCCGGGCTGTCCTGCCAGAGGGCGGTAATGCGTTCTGGACGCCTCTAATCAATTCCTTCATTGATCGCAAACCATCGACCTGGGAATTTTTCCCCTCCCAGATACAGGCTATCGGTAGGGGACTGCTCGGCAACGCCGAGAGCTATTCCTTGCAGATGCCAACGGGAGCTGGCAAAACCACGCTCTGCGAAACGTTGCTGTACTGGCACCTGAAGCGCAATCCCACTCAGGTCGCGATCATGATCGTGCCTTACCGGTCGCTGGCCTCGGAGCTCCGCCACTCTCTGGTGCGTCAGCTCAACGGCTTGGGTATCGCGGCACGCTGCGCATATGGCGGGACAATTCCGTCGGGAGACGAGGTACATGGTCTTGATCACATCAACGCGCTTATCGCGACCCCTGAGTCGCTGTCCGGAATCCTCAGTGCTGACCCAGCGTTCGCCCAACGGATATCACTGGTCATTTGCGATGAAGGGCATTTGCTCGACAGCTCCGGCAGGGGTATTGGTCTGGAGCTGTTACTCGCGCGGATGAAGGCCCGCCAGGTCAATCCGATCCGCTTCGTGTTCATGTCTGCCATCATCCCGAACATTGAGGAAGTCAATGCGTGGCTTGGCGGCAGCGAGGACACCGTCATCCGTAGCAGTTACCGACCGGCGATCGCCGAATTTTCCGTCCTTCGATCCGCTGGTAGCGGAGTGGGTAGGTCTGTTCGCCTGGACATGCATCCCCATGCTCAGCAACGGCAATACTCGATCCATGGCTTCCTGGATCGAAACACTTTCCAGTACGTGAACCCCGGTACAGGGCGCACGAAGACTTATGGCTTTTCGTCAACCAAGACCCTGGCAGTTGCTGCTGCCCGGAAGGTTTTGCCGATGGGAACCACGGCGATATTCGCCGCAAACAAGCGTGGCGATCAGGGTGCGATCGGTTTGGCGGAAGAGCTCATCAAGCAGTTGGAGTGCCCATTACCGTTACCCAAGCCCATTGATCATGCGGATCTTGAAGCGCTGCGTACGCGCGTCGACTACCTCGAAGCTGAATTTGGTGCCGGTTGGATAGGAGCGAGGTCGCTGAGCAATGGGGCTGTGCTGCACCACGGTGACATCCCCCAGGAGACACGAGAGGTTTTGGAGGGGCTCCTGCGCGATCGGCGAGTCCAGCTGGTCATCTGTACCAGCACGCTCGCAGAAGGAGTGAACCTGCCGATCCGCTCGCTTGTGCTGTATTCGGTGCAGCGCCGTGTTGGTAGCGGGCGACCTGAGAACATGCTCGCCCGCGACATCAAGAACCTCGTCGGTCGAGCCGGTCGTGCCGGCGCCAATACCAAGGGGCTGGTGATCTGTGCGAATCCCGATCAGTGGTGGTTGGTGCTTCCCGTCGCTACTGCCGGGGCTGGGGAGCCTGTCAGGGGCTCGCTGCGTACCCTGATTGGAGAGCTTGAGGTGTTCCTGAGCACCCACCGTATCGCGCTCGACAATCAGTTCCTGGAGAGCCAGCCTTACAGCCATCCGCTTATTGATGGAGTGGATGCAACGCTCATTGAGCTGATCGCGGAAGAGATCGGGGACGCTGAGTTTCTAAGGGTGGCTATCGACCTGTCCGACCATACGTTTGCTGCCCACCAGCTGCCTGCCGGCTCTGCCGTTACGCTGCGGAGGGTCTTTGAGTTGCGCGCTCAGCGTCTGATTTCGCTCAGGGCCCAAGGCAAGATCGCTTGGCTTCAGGATACTGGAGCCAAGGTGCGTCTTCTGGAGTTCGTTGAACAGGTTCTATTGGCGAGCAGGGCGGACTGGGCGAGCCCTGTCGATCCTGCATCGGACGACCTTCTTTCAGCGATTCTGGGCTGGGCCTGGCAGGATACAGAGCTCCAATCAGACGTGCGCGTGGCATTCAGGCTGGACAATGGTCAGGATCTTGAAACCGTCAGACCCACGTTCTTCGGGATTATCCGGCAGTGGATACGTGGTGCGACGTTCGCCGAGATCGCCCAATCCGCGCGGATGGAAGTCGACGAGATCCTGGGTATTCACGCGCGTGCCGTCACGTATTCATTGCAAACACTGGCCGAGCAGGGTGTCTCCCTTCTTGCTCGACTTTTGCTCGAACGTGGCATTGCGGTGAACGAGGGTGTGCTGGCATTCGTCGAGCATCTCAAGTTTGGTGCGCCCTCGCGTTTCGGGGTTCTGTTGGCTAATGGTGGGGTACGGCATCGGAAAGCGTATGTCGCGCTGGGTAATGCGATACAAGCCCTACCCCCTCTTGGCCAACCTGTGAATGCCAAGGCAGTGGCGCTGCGGACACTCGAAAATTATCCAGATGTTTGGCGTGACGCGCTGGGCGAGTTCGTCTACTCCAACACCCTGAAGGATGTCGGTAGTGTGGGGTAACGTTGATTGTTGCTATCGCTCATTCGGGCCCGCAAGGCCCGGCTCGACGACATCCATTCTGGAGTTGGAAGATCCATGTTGAGGCGCTAGGTACAGCTCTCTTACAAAACCTTCCTCAGCTGGAGAGGAAGGCCTTTTGTCAAAGCATTTGCATTCTCGCCCACAACGTTGGCAAGGCGGGCGAGTGTTAGGCCCTTCAGCTAGTCATTCGTCGCCATATTAAGTAGATCAAAAACAACTTTCGCAAATTTACTGGCTTTAGCTGGGTCGGATAACAATTGCATCATCTGATTTTGGTGAGCATCTCCACTTTCCATAATTGCGTCATCTACTGCGCTGGCAAAATTGCCTAGCAGTGCTTGCTCTGGGGTATTGTTGATCAGCTGTTGCATGACCAATTTGTTTTCACTGATTTTGTCGCGGATCGTATAGGCGTAATTAACCATGTCTTTGTCGGTAAGTTGATCTGCTGCAAATATTTCGTTGAGCCGCTCCAAGATCTGTGAAAGCAGTTCTTCCTTTTTGTCCTTAGCTTTTGCTGAGCCAAGCCCCTCACCAGGCACTAGCTTATGATCAGGTGAGTCTTCTATTAGCTTCAGATCCTGCTGGCGTATTTTTGAAACCCGGTAATGGCTGAGCACGATACCTTCCAGATCAATATCGTCCTCATTTACAGCGGTTTCACGCAGCATTGGGCTTAAGTTGCGTGCGTACAGGCTAAGCTTTTCGAGCTGTTTGTCATCATAGTCGACGATCTGCGACATGAATTCATAGAAGCGTACATAGGTGCCCAGATCCTTTTTGAAGATATCCAAGGCGTCCTTGGCTTGCTTGCATTCCTTCAGGTCGTTTTCAGCGTTGGCGATCAGTACTGCATCTTTAGTTTTTTTGATCCGCTCAAATATTTCTTTCGAGTGAGTATAAGCGTCAACCGCCAATTTGTAGCGCTTCGTCCAGCGTTCGACTGCCGGTTTGCAAATGTTCGCAATCGCCGCGTTGCTTTTATTTTTTACGAAAAAGGCCACGCAGAACTGCTCAACCTCACTTGATTTGTAAATACCCGCAGCGTTGAGTTTCTCAAACAGATCGAAGATTAAATCTGGGTTGGAAACGTCTGCCAGCTCTGCCGTCTGAAAGTACGGTTGGAATGAATCGAGGATATCCTGTGGCTCGTTGAAGAAGTCCAAGATGAAGGTGCCGACGTCAGCCTTGCCAGCATAAGTACGATTCAAACGCGACAGGGTCTGTACGCACTCGACGCCGCCGAGCTTTTTGTCCACGTACATGGCGCAGAGCTTGGGCTGGTCGAAACCGGTCTGAAACTTGTTGGCAACGATCATTACCTGGTAGTCATCGCTATCAAAGGCTTTGCGCATGTCGCGGCCTTTGAGATTGGGGTTCATGTTGCCCTCGGTATACTTGGTACCGAGTAGCGCGACGGCGTTCGGGTCTTTCTCGGTAAATTCCACCTCACCCGAGAATGCCACCATGGCATGGATTTTTTGATAACCCTTCTCGACTATGTATTTGTCAAAGCACAGCTTGTAGCGCACAGCTTCTTTGCGCGAGCTGGTGACTACCATGGCTTTGGCTTGCCCTCCCAGCAGTCCCATGACGTTGCTGCGAAAGTGCTCAACGATCACCTGCACCTTTTGCGCGATATTGTACTCGTGCAGGCGCACCCACTGGTTGAGCTTGACCTTGGCTTTTTTGCTCTCAACTTCTTGATCGGCCTTATCGATTTTTTGCGCCAGGTTATAGGCCACTTTGTAGTTGGTGTAGTTCTTCAGCACATCGAGAATAAAGCCCTCTTCAATGGCCTGACGCATGCTGTACACATGGTAGGCCTCGGGCTTATTGGTTTTTGAGGGTTGCTCAGCGGGCTTGGGCAAACGGCCAAACAGCTCCAGCGTCTTGGTTTTTGGCGTCGCGGTGAAGGCAAAGTAACTCAGGTTTTTTGACGCCCGGCGTGACGCCACGGCGGCATCGAGGATGTCCTCAGAGTTAAGTTCGTCCTCACCATCAGACTTGGCCTCAATCATCAGCACTTCTTTCAGCTGCCGCGCTGTAGAGCCGGTTTGTGAGGAGTGGGCTTCGTCGGCAATGATCGCGTAGCTGCGTTCTTTCAGGCT
Source organism: Pseudomonas sp. 86_A (assembly GCF_017491705.1). Classification (NCBI taxonomy): domain Bacteria; kingdom Pseudomonadati; phylum Pseudomonadota; class Gammaproteobacteria; order Pseudomonadales; family Pseudomonadaceae; genus Pseudomonas; species Pseudomonas sp. 86_A. The sequence goes on from NZ_JAFGYS010000005.1 coordinate 53,655, forward strand.
GACGCTATTCTCGATGGCGCGCAGCACGTAGGGGAAAGTCTGGATTGTGACGATAATAATCGGCTGCGAGTTTTCCAGCGCGGCTGCCAGTTTTTCTGATTTCGAGCCGTCGCCTTCTTGATTATTGATGCGTCCAACCGCGCCATCGACGTGCTCAAATTGATTGATGGTGTCTTGTAGCTGATCGTCCAGCACGGTGCGATCCGTCACCACAATCACTGAGTTGAACTGTTTGCAGCCTTCCGCGTCGTAGAGCGCCGATAGCTGATGCGCGATCCAGGCAATCGAGTTGGACTTGCCGGAGCCGGCGCTGTGCTGGATCAGGTACTTATGGCCGGGGCCCTCGGTGCGGGCCGCCTTAACCAGCTTATTCACCACATCCCACTGGTGGTAACGTGGGAAAATTAGACTCTCTTTTTTGTATTTACGGCCTTCCCAGTCTTCTTTCTCTTCAATTTGCAGATGCACAAAGCGCCCGAGAATCGCCAGCACGTTCTTGGGTAATAAGACTTCATTCCACAGATAATCCGTGGCGTACTGGTTAATGTCTTCTGGCACTTCATTACCGGCGCCGCCCGCCTTAGTACCCTTGTTGAATGGCAAGAAAAAGGTATTCGCGCCTTCCAGTCGTGTGGTCATATAGACCTCGTACTGGCTCACGGCAAAATGCACCAGCGCGCCACGCTTGAAGGTCAACAGCGGTTCGGGCTTTTTTGTGACAGGGTCGATGGCAAAGCGAGTGGACTTATATTGCTTAATGGCCTGTTGTACAGCCTGCTTGAATTCTGATTTCAGCTCCAGCGTGACGACTGGTAAACCATTCACAAACAGCACCAAATCAATTCGCCAGGCTTTAGCCTTGCTGCCGGACTGTTCGAGATGTTCTTTGCTTGCCCAAGGAGAGTAAACCACCTCTGGTACGACACGGCAGCGGTTCTTGGCATAGCGAGCTAGGGTGTCCGGGTTTAGCTCGTGTTCAGGCTTGAACTGGCACAAGCTGAAGCGCGTGCCACGATGGCGCAGTTCATGGCGCAACACACCCAGCGTGCCGAAGGTACGCATTTCTTTGGTGGCGGCATTGGGATCAGTTTTATTCAGTTGGGTGGCGACACGTTCAAGAAAGTGGTGCTCTGGGGTGCTTGGGTAGAGCGCACAGAATTTTTGCCACTGTTCATCTTGGGTTTCTTTGATAAAACCCAGCAGATCTTCGGGGTACAAGGCCAATTCACGGTTGTAGTTTTCCGTTTTGCCTAGCAGCCAGCCCTTGGCAACGAGATGCTTGAGCATATCGTTCTGAAAGGTTAGTTCGTTGGCCTTACTACCACCCAATGCACTCATACGGCTACTTCCTTGTTGGTTTGACTGACTTTGGGCGCGACCCAGTCTCTTACGTCGATTTTTCCGGTTACGGCAGCGGAGATTAGGGCGGTGCGGCGTTCTTGCATTAGCTGAATAGCACCAGCAGCTTTCCGCTCAATTTCAGTGTATCTATCAAGGAGACTGTCCAAGAACGCAACAATTTCAAGTTGTTCGTCTAACGGAGGGAATGCTGCCTTTATGGTTCCAACTCGATCAATATTTAAGTTTGCTTGTGTGCTTTGTGTTGAAGTTTGCTCTAAGGCAGGCAAGGCCGCCAGAAAGCTATATCGTAAAAATTCTAAGTTTATATCAGGGTTTGGTCTAAACCCAACCACGCTATCTGGAGCGTAGGCCTCAAAGTCTAGAATTGCGGTGTCGCCGATATTTGCAGCTATGGCCATTACCAGTGTGCCGGACGGGAATCTCTGACTGACACTAATACCTTTTTCGTTTAAGGTCTGATTATATGTTGTTATTTTTTTTCCGGCTCTGGCTATATCTCCGGTCTGAATAAATGGATAATCGCCATCGTAATATGCAGGGTCATTTCGGGGGCGATGCCCAAATTTCCCACGATATATTTTAGTGGCGTATCGGTAGTTTTTTATAATCCAGTGCGTCGGTACGTTACCCAACCATTCAATACCCGACTCGAGCATTCTGGCATTAGGGTTAAACCCTTTGGTAACAGCATGGCTAATCGCTGCTTGACGTTTTTCTTTTAGCAGATGAATAAGGTTTTTTTGCTTTTCGATCATGCTGTCAATTTTTGCGGTTTCGTGATCGAGAAAATTGGCGATGAATCTCTGCTCTCGTTCGGCAGGAATTAATATGTCAAATTTCCGCAGATCTGCTTGAAACAAATGTGGAACACCCATGCCGCCGCGCATTCTGCTAATTAGGTTTTGTGTGTGTTCAGACACGAAAAAATAGTACAAGTATTCACTTAATACGTTTCCTTTGCTGCGCAAAACTGCAATTGAGCTGTTAACAGTTGCCGGTTCTGGAAGCGCTCTTATGATATTTGTTGTTCCAGTCGTAGAGCCATCTTTGGTGACAAGTACATCACCTTTTTCTAACATTATCTCTGGAGATTCAAAGTAGCGCTCTCTAGTAATTCTGTTAACATTGCTAAAATCAATTTCATTATCTTTAATATTTGGAGTTGCTAAAAAAACAACCCCGTCATCGACATACTCTTCAGCCTTAAGACCTTTCCAGCCCAGTCTTGCCTTGACTGAGCACTCAAAGCCCAAGTAACTAGCTTTCCAATGCTCTGGCACGCGGCCTATCCACTCGATATTTGAGCTTTTATAAGTTGCATACGGTTTATATCGCCCCACCATCAGGAATGCACCTCTTGCAGTAGCTGCATAATCTCGGCTGACACAGCATCCAAATCCGCATCAATATCTACTAAGTCTCGTGGCGGTTGATACTGGTAAAAGTGTCGGTTAAACGGAATTTCATACCCGACAATACCCACTTGCTGATCCTTGGCGTCTTTTTTGCTAGCATCAATCCAGGCATCGGGCACGTGCGGCTGCACTTCTTTAAGAAAGTAAGCTTCGTTAATGGCGTTAACGCTTTGGCTTGGATCCAGCGCTACGTTTTCGTTGTCACGCAGGTCGCTATCGGTTTGATATTCCAGCACCTCACCGTTGACGGCAAACAATCCGTACAGGGGATTTTCTTTGGTCTTGTGTGCCTTTTTGATGACCTTTGCCGCTTCTGGGTTTTTCCAGCTCACGGCATCGATGATTTGTTTTTTGTCTTTGGCGTCTAGGACAATGCCCTGTTGCTTGCAGACCGCTTTAACGGCCTCGTCAAAGGTGTTGAAGTCGTCATGCTGGGCGGTGCCAATGCTGGCCTGAAGACTTTGTGCCTTGAGTAACAGCCGCTTCTGATCCATCCAGGTTGTTCTGTTGAGCAGATCCTTGATGTGCTTCTCTTTTAGTTCGGCGAAGTGCAGCTTGCAGTAACGTCGAATAACGTCTTCATGGGTGCTTAGGTCACCGTAACGCTTGCAATTGTCGCCGTCGCTCCAGCTTTCGCCCTCCACTGCGCTGAACTCTTGGTAGACCCAACGCATGGCGCTGTTGAGGGCGCCGGGGGCGAAGCGACAGGTTGCCACTCGCTCATCACTGAACTGGTAAGACAGACGCAACGGGCGCTCAATGCTGATACGGCGATAGCCGAACTCATAGCTGTTGAAGATCTTGCTGGCGAAGGTCTTGGCAGACTCGGCTTTCGGGTTGGCAGCCTGGCGGCCACGATTGCTTTTTTGTGCGGCTTGTTTGTCCAGCTCGTAGGCATCGACGGCGGCAAAGCTGCCGAAGGCGCGGATCACTGTGGCAATATCGATTTCGTCCATTTCATTGCGCTTGGAGCCGAGAGATTTGCGCATTTTGCCGCAAAGGTTCACGCCATTAATTAGCTGCACCTTGCTCTTGCGCTCAGGGGCTTTTTTGTTCGACAGCACCCAGACGTAAGTGGAAATACCGGTGTTGTAGAACATGTCGGTGGGCAGCGCGACGATAGCTTCGAGCAAATCGGCTTCGAGAATGTAGCGGCGGATTTCCGATTCGCCAGAGCCGGCGCCACCGGTAAACAACGGCGACCCATTGAGGATGATGCCAATCCGCCCGCCGCCTTGAGAACCGTCGCGTAGCTTGCTAAGCAGGTGCATTAGGAACAACAAGGAGCCATCGCTGACCCTTGGCAAACCTGCGCCAAAACGGCCACTGAAACCTTTTTGCGTATGCTCTTCACTGATTTCTTGCTCGATCTTTTTCCAGTCCACGCCAAAGGGCGGGTTGGAAAGCATGTAGTCAAATTCAGTGGCATACAGCTGGTCGTTCGACAACGTGTTGCCGAGCTTGATGTTGCTTACGTCCTGCCCTTTGATCAGCATGTCAGCTTTGCAGATGGCGTAACTCTCAGGGTTTAGCTCCTGACCATAAGCTCGCATCACCGCCTGCGGGTTCAGCTCATGCACATATTCCATGCCGGAGGAGAGAAAGCCGCCTGTACCTGCCGTAGGGTCGTAGATGGTGCGGATGATGCCGGGCTTGGTCAGCGCATCATCGTCTTCCATAAACACTAGGGAGGTGGTGAGCCGCACGATGTCGCGCGGGGTAAAGTGCTCCCCAGCGGTGTCATTCGAGCTTTCCGCAAATCGGCGAATCAACTCCTCAAACACCAGGCCCATGTCGTGGTTGGAAACAGCAGCAGGGCTTAAGTCAGTGTTCCGTACCTTTAGCACAACCTTATACAGCAGATTGGCATCGTTCAATTGCCCGAGAAACTCGGTGAATTTGAAGTGTTCGAAAATCTCCCGTGCATCTTTGGAAAAGCCTTGTAGGTAGGACTCCAGGTTGGCTTTGATGCCGGACTCACCGAGCTTGGACAGATCCATTTTCGAGGTATTGAAAAACGACAGTCCACCGCTGGCACGCAGGAGCAGTTTTTCTTGGGCTTCTTCGGAGATATTGAGTTGCTGGACGCGTGCATGCTCCGCCAGCACCGCCGCCTTGCTTGCCTCCAACACGCACTCGAGGCGACGCAACAAGGTGAATGGCAGAATGATGCGACCATATTGGCTTTGTCTAAAATCACCACGTAGTAAATCTGCTAAAGACCAGATGAAGGCGGCTAGGTTGTTGGAGGTTTGCGACATTATTTGAATATTCCCTGCAGTGCTTTGCGGTTGCTGAAGCGGGTGCGAAGCACGATTATGAAAAAACTGGGCGGCATTATGCTGCAACGTAAGCAGGTGGCCATGCCTGAAATTGGGTATTTCTATTGGATGGGTTTGGGCTGAAGGACAATTGCCAGATACGGAGCGGTACTGCGATCATGGATTTTGCTGCCGTGTCACCGAATTCATCAACGCGCAGTTGTTCCAGCGAAGCGCCGCCTGACGTTTGCTCGAAAAGCGCGACTAGCAGTTCGGTGCGACCTCGGCCAGCTTTTTACAGGCCGAGTTGAGCAGGTTTAGGGGGTATCGCGATGCCCCGGTTGTATACCTCCATCTAGAGATAAGAGCGGCAGGCCAAATTCAGTGCGACTGCGTCTTTGAGGTCAGCCGCAGGGTTGACTAATCCTATCCACCGTCTGGCAGTCTCTGATGGAGGTCGCTATGCCTCTTACAGCCAAGCACAAACCTAAACCCCGACGAGGCCGGCCCCGGCTCGAAACGCAACGGGCCCTTTATCAAATTAAGCTGTCCGGGTGGGAATTTACATGGTCGCTAAGCCTAGCCTTGCCCAATAACTCGAGGGCTAATGAGGGTCATTATAATGAACACATGATCCTCACGCTGAAGGGCGAAATACTCTATCCAGAGAAATTCAAATACCCAGATGTCGAGTGCCAGCTCTACGCAGATCCGCGACTGACGCAAGACACTGATCCTCCCAAAGGAATAGGATCAATGACAGCAAGCGGGACACGACTGATTGCGTACATAGCTGTCCCCCGCGAGCGGATGGATGCCTTAGCTGGCGTGGCCGACCGACTTCTGTCCTTAGAGTTGAATACCACCCCGTTGCATTACCGGCGTGCGCTGATCATGTCGATTCATTTGGGTTCAGAGCCAGAGCCAGATTGGTAATGCTATTGCGGCTTACCTGGATGCGCTTCAAAAGCTGAAGCCCCGGTTTCGGGACTTCGGATGAATCGATCGCGGATAGAAGGCATTGCAAGTCCCCTTTCGTAGCCTCAGCGGTTACGTGGCAAGGCCCTAGTCGCCTCATTCCGCATCCTCTGGCTTCGTTTCGTACACACTGTTATGGCTAAATGCTATTGTCTGGCACGGCGCCAAGCGCCTAATGGATCAAGAAGTCGCGATGTAACCGGCGGCCCTAGCCGAGAACTGGCAAAAATAGGGGGGGAATGGTAAGGGGCAGTAAGCATGAGCATCCCTCCTTACACCCTACATCCCCTCGAGCACAGCAAATGGAGAGCACTTATGAAGGATCATTGGCTGATAAAGGTCATGCTTTACGTCCTTTCACTATGGTTGCTGTTCGTTTCGCTGTTGATCATGTCCTTCGACCAAGCACTGCTGTCCAATTTTTGGGCCGCCTTAACCGAGCATGACGTTGCGAAGCTGACTTCGGAGTTGAAAGTCAGAAACTTGGTTTTTATTGTGAGCATATTCTTCATAATTTTGGGCATGCTCATACTTTGGCTTCTTGCGAACAGCTATCGAGGTGGCTGGTCAATCAACTGCAAAATATCAGACGTTACCGATGAAAATCATGAGCACTTGGAATTTCTCGCGACCTATGTAATGCCGCTTGTCTTTACCGATGTAAATAGCAAGAGAACTGTGCTGAACTTGGTGTTGATGATTATTGCTATTGGAGCGATTTACGTAAAAACTAATAAGTTTTACTCAAATCCATCATTGGCCATTCTGGGGTTTAAAATTTACAAGGCAAAAATACACGACAGAGGCGAAAAGCAGTTTGTAGTCATTTGTCGAGGGCAGCTCACAGAGCAGAGCGTAATCCGCTATATCCGGATTGATAACAATACCTGTTTGGCTAAATTGGATAAGTAATTATGTTTACTGGCATCGACGCTATCATAAGCTCAAAGCATCTCTCTGGAGAGGCGTTCTTTTTAACAAGTACGGCATCTGGCCCAGTGATCTGGTCAGTTTTATTGGAGCCTACAGTTGAGAAAGAACTAACAAAGGCGTTCGCCGATAAACTTAGAAAGGTCGCCGTCGAGCCTAACGTGGGTAAAGCCGGTGTTCCTATGGTGTCTACTATCCTAGAGCGGGATCGACAAGTGATGGAGTACGACCAAGCTGCAATCGGCCACGTACCTAGTGAATTTGCCGAAATTCAGCGTGTACTGACCTTTGGGGTGAACGCTAGCGCTCCAGCCTTCGACTTCAAGCAGCAAGGTCTGTCGGCGGTTAAGGGTGTGATATATCATCTGTCCGATGGGCAAGGTAACAGTGTGGTTATTTACCAGCACAAATACCCCGTGTCACTGCATAAAAAAACCAAAAGCTCATTTTGCAGTTTCAACGGCCGCACTTTAGGGAAAGTTGATTACGATGCCATTGATATCAATGACACGGTCGATGTATTTTATTTTGCTGGTAAGTTCTATACGCTGAATGTTGCTCTGCTGGAGCGGTTCTATGGCCTTGAGCAAGTTATCAATAATCTTGCGCATGCCGCAACACCGCTTGTTCTAGCCTTAAATGTAATAAATATCCAGGGGGTTGCATCTCCAGGCGACATTTTTAAGGATATGCATCACGATCGAGCATTCATGCGCCGGTTGGCGATGGTCTCGAAAGGCAATATCGTGAAATCTGGATTGAACGTTACTCAAATCCAAGGCGTGATGGCGAACTTTCCGATTTTTTCCCGTACGATCGATCTCACTGGTGGCTTGGTGAATCTAACTACTAAAGAGCAAAAACGGAGTTTCATCCGCTTGCTCAATAACGAGGCTTCGTTCGCTGCTCTCGACAATAGCCCGTTCCTGGCGGTAGATAAGGATTCAGCAGCGTAATCCTCACTGGCTTGACAGACTGGCCTTGTTCCCTCGAACCATGACTTCCCAGCCGGGTTCATGGGGAGATTGAGGGGTGTTGAGTTACGTCTCAGCAAACCTGCAGAGGTTGCGATGCTGGATTTCAGTCGCCATGTGGTGAGCTTTCTGACGTCGGTGTTTTAAAGATGCCACCGGGCGTTGCGGCCCGGCTTAAATCAGTCCCCCATGCCGTCCAAGCGGCAGGGAGATCGCTTGCGATAAGCGTTGAAAACACCTTGCTTAGGCGTTTGTAGAGTTGTGCAGTGTCATCACCTCGTGATGGTTGCGGGCAAATACTGCAGAAGGAAGACCAAACCACCTCTTTCGGTGGTTTTTTTCTTGGAAATCTTACTAGCGAGGAGCGAGAACCAGGAGGGGCTTGGCTTTCACGTCTTAATCGTTGGGTGCAAGTTAAATTATTCGAAATTATGGCTGGGGAATAATTATGGCCAGCCAATAATTTCGTTGCCTGATCATTTTTTGAGCGGTTGTTGCTGGGGTTGGATGAATACCGGTCAAGGCCGACTTCTGCAATTCGACCTCGTTGGGCGTTCTTGAGGCATTGGAGGGCGCTACTGCTAGGTCGTCGACCCTATTTGATTTGTGTTCTGTGCTTCAGCGGTGGGTACCGTTCGTCTGGATTTTTACGTGGCTTAGACGATCCTCCTTCGACAGTACGGTCGATTGGGTTTTGTAAAGTTTTTAGGGCGGCATGAGCCATAAATTTACGAAAAACCTTACGATGATTTCATGTTTTTGTGACTGGCAGTTATCTTGCGCCTAATAAAATAAAGGGGTTCACTCACTCACCCGTTCGTAATGTTGGCTTTCTGGTATTCATAACCTTTTTGATTCGATGCTGCATCGGCTCTGAATAAAAAAGGCCCGTCGCTGAACACGACGGGCCTTTTTTGTGGGCGCTGGTTTTTCAATCAAGGATCAGGTGCGGCAGAAACCGACTCGAATCCTTGGTGATCAGACTGTTGTCTTCCCGCACACCAATTCCCGCCGCCTGATCGCCGATTACCCACGAACCGATCAGCGTGTAGCTGTCATCGAACTTCGGCAATGGCGCAAATTCCTGCAGGATGAAGGGTGCATCGGTGTAGGGCCCGTCTTCCTTGAAGATCAGACCTTCCGCCGTTTGCAGCTCGATGTTCGCGCCTTCGCGGGAAAAGTACGGTTTGCGTACCCAGCCCTTGGGCACGGCACTGCCCGGATTCGGATCGAGGTGCGCCGCGAGCAGGTTCGGGTGGCCCTTGTGCAGCTCCCACAGCAGCGGCAGTGCGCCTTTGTTCGACAGGATCGATTTCCACGCCGGTTCGAAAAACTGCGTATCGCTTTCGGCGATTGCAGCGCCGAACGGTTCGTGGAAGATGAATTCCCAGGCATGCAGTTTGAACAGGTGCGGGATCCAGCGATCCTCAAGGTCGACGAAGCGTCCCTCGGCGGTCAGGCCGATGTCTTCGATGTCGATGTGCCGGGATTCAATGCCGACTTTTTCCGCGATCAGGCGCAGGTAGTCGGTGGTGCCTTTGTCTTCGACCGAGTCTTTCATCGAGGCAAAGTAGAACGGCCGCTTGAGCTGCAGTTCAGCGAATGCCTGATGGAGTTTGGTATCGATGCTGTTGAACTGGTCGGCATTGCGCGGCAGCATTCCGCGCTCGATGCATTGCTCCAGCCAGCCCCACTGAAACGCAGAGGCCTCATAAAGACTGGTCGGCGTGTCGTAGTTGAGCTCCAACAGCTTGGCCGGGCCGTTGCCGCTATAGGAAAAGTCCATGCGCCCGTACAGATGCGGATGACCTTCGAGCCAGGACGTTCGGATCATGTCGTAGTACGGCGCCGGGATGCTCAGGCGATCCAGCAACGCTTCGCTGTGCACCACGCGGTCGACCAGATCCATGCACATCTCGTGCAGTTCAGTGGTCGGATCCTCCAGATCGTTTTCGATCTGCGCCAGCGTGAACTGGTAATAGGCGCTTTCGTCCCAGTACGGCTCGTCGTCGATAGTGTGGAACAGAAAGCCGAGGCTTTCGGCGGTCTGTTTCCAGTCGGGGCGCTCGGCGCAGTGGATCTTCTTCATGGTCAGCTGCTCGAGCGTCCGGAACTGCTGCCCCAGCCACCCCAACCGCTGCGGGCGGACGACTGGCTGCCGAAGCCGCCACGGGAGGTCGACGAGGCGACATTCACCGGTTTGCTTTTGCTGCTCTCGTAGTCCGGTTGACTGCGCGGTGCCGATTCGATTTTGCGGTACTGCGACGAGATGTTGTAGGTCTGACGCGTGTCGCGATCGCGGTAAACGGTGCGGTTGGCGTTGTTGCTCATCGCATTGCCGATCAGCCAGCCTGTGAGCCAGCCGTTGCCGCCGCCACCCGAGGAGTGAGAAGTGCTTTGCGCATTCTGCGCGGCGGCCGCTTCACCGGCAGGCATCTGCGCGTTGGCAATCGCATTCAGGTCCTGCGGCGCCTCGCCGTTCTGCGGCACCTTGAAACCGCCGAGCTTCGGCACGAAGCGGCCGTCGGAGTTTTTCTGGCACCAGTCGGCGGCGAAGTCTGCGTCGCACTTGGTCTTGTCATCGTAGGCCGGCGCAATGCGTCGGTGCTCGGTCAGGGCCGCGACATAGGCGTTGGAGCAGACATCGGCGGCCACTTCGGCGCCGACGCACTCCTCGACAGATTGAAAGCGCTGCTGCTCCTGCGCGGCAACTTCGCCGGAAATCGCCAGCGCCACCGAAGCGGCGAGCGACAGTTGAACGTACTTGCTGCGTTTCATCGAAGGCTTCCTGCCGATCAGTTGGACGGGGTCATGCACGCGGCGTTGAGCATGCCGACGCTGATGGCCACCGCGGCCACGTAGATACCCGAAGCGACTTCACCGTTGGCGATGCGCTGGGAGGTGCCCTTGAGCACCAGACCCGTGGCGAGGAAGGCCAGCAGCTGGACCACGGCAGCAATCACCGCCCACAGTACAAAGTCGAGGACGTTGACCGAAAACGCGATGACATTGCTGGCCGGAATCGCGAAGCCGATGATCGCGCCAGACAGGGCGATGGCGGCGGCGCTGTTGCCGGAGCGGATCAGCTCGAACTCTTTGTGTGGCGTGATGCGGGTGTAGACGAACTGAAACAGCATGAACAGCAGCACGGCGCCGAACAGGTAAACGATGAAACCGACCAGCGCGGTCTTGTTCAGGGAAACGGCCAGCACTTCCAGCATGGAAAACTTCCTTTTTAAATGGTGCTCAGATCAGTCGTGTATAGCGAAATGCCCAGCGAGGTGCTCAGGCTGACGGTGCCTTCTTCGTCCTGCTCGACGGAGAACAGCAGCAATTCGCGGCGATCGGTCAGGCCGGTCTCGCGTGCGTAAAGCATGGAGTGGTGTTCGATGGTGTAGCTCTCGTCCGGGTTGACCACTTGTTCGGTCAGCGGCACCAGTTCGGTCTGGCCTTGTTCGGTGCCCCACTCGCGGGTGTATTCGACACCGTCGTGGTTGTAGCCGGGCAGGCCGATCTGGCTGTTGGGGCCGGCGAGGCGCTGCAGCTCGGCGTCACTGTTGACGGTCACGTAGCTGAGGTAGTTGAACAGGGTGACCGATTCGATCTGATCCTCACCGGTGACGTGGATCTGTAGCCAGAAATCCTCGTCGTTCATGTAATAGCGGTGCAGTTTGTTGGACTGGCCGAGGTCGACCCAGCCATGGCTCCAGATCGCCTGATCGAAGGGCACGCGCACGGTCGTCGAACCGTCCAGCAACAACGCCAGGGTCGAATCGAACCGCACGCCTTTGCCTTGTGCCATTCCGAGTGGGCCGCCGGCTACGGGAGCGGGCGCGGCAGTTTGCCAGTTGCTGGTGCCCAGCAAGTCTTTGAACCATCCCATGGGTACATTCCTTGAGGCGGGTAGGTGTTCGTCGTAAAAAGCGCCGCTAGTGTACCGGGCCGAGCGCCGAACGAGCAGGCAAAATGCAAATGTTGTGGGTGCTGAAAACAATGTAGGAGCTGCCGGAGGCTGCGATCTTTTGATCTTGAATCCAGATCAAAAGATCGCAGCCTCCGGCAGCTCCTACATGGGCAGCGGTGCTTACTGAGTCGATTTTTGCTTCAGACGCTCAAGAATCGCATTGGCGCTGCCTTCGTTCGGCGTGATGCCGGCGTCGCGCAGTTTGCGTTCCAGGTCGTTGCCGGTCGAAGCGTCGGCCAGCTCATCGGCGGCGCTCAGCTCGGCGGCACGTTGCTGCTGCTTGGCTTGCAGACGGTTCAGGGTGCCGACCGCGGTTTCCAGTTTGCCGTTGGCACCGCCGCTGGCGATCGACGCGCTGACCTGGGCCTTCTGCACGCTTTCACGGGCCTTGGCCATGTCCACCTGCTGGCGCAGGCTCTTGATCCGCGACTCGGCCTTGGTGATGTCCTTGCGCATGTTTTCGGCATAGGTGCCGAACTCGTCGCTCTGGGCTTTTTCAGCGCTCAGGTCGTTGGTCAGGGTCGAAATCGCTTCGGCCACTTCCATCGCCAGGTCTTCACGGCCGGCGTTCAGCGCGGAAACCGCCTTGGCTTCCAGGTCCTTGATCTTGGCGTCGTACTCGCTTACGCGGTCAGCGGCCAGTTTGTGCTTGGCCATGATGGTGACCAGCTCGCGACGGGCGTTGGACAGCGCGGTATCGGCGTCGCGGATTTCCTGGTCGAGGATGCGCAGGGCCTGTTGGTCGACGATCGCTTCGCCGACTTCATTGGCGCCGCCGCGCAGTGCGGTGAACAACTTGCTCCAGATGGACTGAGTCATTGGATATTCCCTGTTGATTACTTGAAGAAGTGTTCGAAGGCTTCACTCGCGCGCTGCACGTTGTCGACCAGGGTTTTCACCTCGGTGACGACGTTGGTCAGGCTCGAGTCGGCGCTGAGGGCGCCAAACATGTTGTATACGGTCTGGCCGTTGGGCATCGACTCGATACCGATCGACGACAGCGGGAACATTTCCCGGCTGCGCAGCACGGCATCGTTGAAGGCGCGCACGTCAGTGATCGAATCGATATCCACCAGCACGGTGTCGACGATGATCTGCTGACCGGCCACGGCGATGTGAATCGGCAGACCGCCGAATTCGTTCATTTCCAGCTTGATGCTGGGTTCGGAGCTCTGGATCAGAGACAGTGTGATCTCGTGCGAAGCCACCTCATCCAGTGCCTTGAGGGCGTTGAAGAGGCTATCGATGTTCCAGTTGTTGCCTGCGCTCATGTAATTCTCCGACATGAATGAGCCAGCCAGAATCGGTTGGCGTAGCTGTTGCTCCATTTGCTTGAGCAAGCTCCGGTTTTCCGGAAGTACCCAAGTTTCGTGTTTCACATAACCGGCGGCGGCCAGGCCCGCACGCATCTGCTTCATGTAGAAGCTCGATGGTTTTTTCGCGGACGGTTTCGAGCGCTCTCCCTTTGGGCTCTCTGACGCAACGGTGGGGGAGCGGCTTTTCATGGCGATGACTCCGTTATGAACATCTCACGCGTGAGCCACACTACAACCAATTCAAAGTGCCATCAATGGCTCACGCGTGAGATTTTTTCGGTGCGTCTAAATGGCCCTGGCCAACCCTGCGCGAAAGTGACCAAGCCGCGAGGAACGCATCAACCGTTTGTATTTGAAGTTTTTGTCAGGTTGTTAAAGTTTTTTTGATTTTTAGTGTTTGTACTTTTTTGTTTAAGTTGCAAGGAAAATTCCTACGTTGTTTTTCTTTTTTCTGTAAGAGCTTTCCCTTGAGTGCAGTAGGGGTGTGGAGTTGCACTTCTGTTTGAGTAACATTAAGAAATAACGCGGGTTCGCAACTCTCGGAAACTTATTCTAGGTTTTGTGTGTGCACACCTTCGCCCCGGTGGAGAGTTGGTTCAACCACTGGCCCTTTAACTTTTCGAGGAAATCATTATGACTTTCGAAAAAGCATCTTCCGCAGGCGATTCTCAGATCGGCTGAGCTAGCCAATGAGAACCGGGGCCTTATGGCCCTGGTTCTTAATGAACCTGTTTTTAATTGTCTTTGAGGCTGATATATGAAGCTCTGTCTGAAGCCAACCATTATTCCGTTCAAACTTGAAGGCCAGGTTGTTCTGCGGTTTAACGGGCAATACGCAAAGATTCCCGATCCCCATGGGGCTATCTGGGAATTTGCGACGGCACTGGATGGCCGCACGCCATTCGAAGCGTTGATCACACGGGTAGCAGGCCGTTATCCCGCGGTGGATCAGGAGGATTTGCGCAGCGTTGCGCAGGATTTGGTCAGATACCGACTGGTCGAGAGTCCTGATGCTTTCGCGACGACCTCTCTTTCAGACCACGATCGCAACAGATTTTCCCGGAACATCGATTTTTTCGGGTCGATGGCGGCCGTGGGGGAGAGCAAGTTTTCCTCGCAGGAGAAACTGCGCGCGGCCAGGGTTTGCGTCCTGGGTTGTGGCGGGCTCGGCACCCATATCCTGTTCGATCTGGTCGCGCTGGGTGTGCATCACCTGACGATCCTTGATTTTGACAAGATCGAGTTGAGCAACCTGAATCGACAGATCCTTTACAAGGAGAGCGACATCGGGATGTCGAAGGTCGAAACCGCCAGGCGCCGGTTGCTCGAGTTCAACAGTCACCTCGATATCACCGCCCACGAGACCCGCCTCGAATCAGCTCAGGACGTCGCCAGAGTTATAAGTGGCCACGATATTGTAATTTGCGTTGCCGACAAACCCGCGAACTACATGGCCGACTGGCTGAACGAGGCCTGTGTTCAGGAGCGCGTGCCCTTCATATCAGGCGGTCTTGATGTGCGACGGTCGGTTTTCTATTCGGTGGTCCCCGGCAACTCGGGGTGCGGTGCTTGCTGGCTGACTTCGGCGCGCAACAAAAGCAGCCTGGTGAACAGTATCTCGACCATGGCCAAGCAGCACGACATAACCTACCAGCACCCAGGCCCGGCACTGGTTACCCTGGTGGCCGTCACCGCGGGCATGATGGTGAGCGAAACCGTAAAGATCCTCACCGGCTGCCAGCCGCCACAATTGACCAACAAGCTCAAGGAATTCACCTTCGACGATCTGGATGTTGGCATTGCCGAGGTCTGGGAGCAGAACCCGGACTGCACGGTGTGCGGGCATCTCGCGAATTCACTGCGGCTACCCATGCCGACGGAGACCGTCTAGATGTTCAAGCTGCTGGCGTCTTATATCATCACGTCTGTTTGCTCATGGGCCATTGCATTTCTCATCCCGCTTTACGTCTATGAGCAGACAGGCTCCCCTGTCTGGACATCACTGGCCTTTTTTGCCGCAATGGCGCCCTACATACTGGTCACGCCGTTTGCCGGTGTGTGGAGCGACCGCTACAGCAAGCGACGGTTTCTGATCGGTGGCGATCTGTTCAGCATTGTCATCGGCTGCCTGATTTACGTCGCCGTCAGCACCTTGTCCGGGGACGCATTGAGCATCACGCTGTTGCTGTTGAGCTTTATGCTGGCAAGCGTTGGCGCTACCCATCACCCCGTATTCCAGAGCATCGCACCTGCGCTGGTCGAGGGGCGAAAACTTCATCGGTTCAATGCGATCGTCAACGCCAGTGACAACATCATCCGCATCGTGGCGCCGATCAGTGTGGCTGCGGTGTTGGCCTTCAGCACCAAGGAGCGGATTCTCGTTGTCAGCATTGTCGGCTTCGCGCTCTCTTTGCCGCTTTGCTACTGGCTAACGGAGCAGGGTAAGCCCCAGCCCGCCACCACCCGTGTCTTCACTGAAATCAAAGCCGGCCTGCTTTATGTTCTTCGGCATCGAGAACTGTGTTCGTTGGTTGTGCTGTTCTTTTTCTGCAACTTCGGCTTTGCTCTGATCGGTGCCAGCCTGATCTATGTCTTCACCACGCTCTTGGCTGTGCCGTTGAGCGATGTCGGCTACTACTACGGACTTATTGGCGCGGGTGCCGTTGCCGGATCAGTTACAGGTGCAGGGCTTGTGAAACGCTATACGGCCGGCGTTCTCATCCGGCGCAGTTGCCTGCTGGCAGGGATTTTCACGTTGACCGCAGCGTTGGCCAGCGACCCCTGGACACTCGCGGGACTCTGGGCGCTGTCTACCTGCTGCCAATCTGTGGTGGTCATCGCTTTTTTCACCTATCGCCAGCAAGTGGTTCCGCGAGCGATTCTGGGGCGAACTGTAGGGGTGACTCGACTCATCGCCTATCTGGCAATTCCGCCCGCGAGCTTGTTCAGTGGATGGCTGTTACTCCATTTCTCAAGCAGTGCTTTTCTTTTTGCGGCAGGTGGTCTTTGCATTATTTTCGCCTCTCTTTGTGCTTATTTTCTGGCCAGGGATGAGCGGCAAGTTGTTTACAGCGATGTGCAATGAACAAAACGCTGCGGGCAGGAATTAAGTTCTTTAGGTGAGGAGTATTCATAAAAAGGGTTTGGCCATTGGAATGGCCGGAGCACGTTAAAAGGAATTTATGGTGGAACAAGATAAAAAGTTATACAGCGATGATGGAGTGCATGCTATTCAAACGGTCACTGGCGGTTCCATATGGGATAAGTGGCTGGACGCTGATGCGCTAAATAGATTGGTTCACCATGATCTGTTGGTGGCGATGCAGAGTGGCCATGTTTCTCTTGGCGGCATGCGCTATTTCCTGGTGCAGCATCATTATTACTCCAGAAACTTCACCCGTTTTCTCTGCGCAATCATTAATCGGCTTGAGTCCCTCGAAGACATCAGGCTTTTAATGCAAAACCTGCAGGAGGAAATGGGAATCGACGGTGACGACAAGCTCACCCATGCCGATCTGTTTCAACGAACACTCAGGATTCTGGGCACCCAACCCATGGCGGATCCTCCTTTATCCCAGACCGTTGATTTTACTCGTTCGATCATGAAATTTTGCCGCAGTGAAAATTCGGTTGAGGGCCTTGCAGCGCTATGTCTGGGGGCTGAAGCCATTGTGCCACTGATTTACAAGCCTGTTCTGGCGGCGCTCAAGAGACTGAATGTCAGTGATGAAGGTCTCGAGTTCTTTCGCTTGCACATCGAAGAAGATGAGGAACATGCAGTCAGCATGCTGGAGATTCTGAGGCGAATGACCCAGCAGGTACCTGAAGCGAAGATGATCGCGATGCAAACCGGGCGTCAGGCGATCGATAAGCGATGCGTCATGTTTGACGCCATCTGGAGGGAAGTGCGTGAGCTGCGGTAGGTCCCATGATCATGCAAATTGCCGTGAATCACCGCGCGGTCGTGCAGATTGAAACAGGCCCGATGCCATCAGATTTCGCGCAAGCGATTGATTCATTGTGCATTGTCGTCGTGGGGTGATTGGCCTGATCTCTGCACGTCTCACGACTACATTCACCAAGTCGCTTGAAGGGGGACGCATGACCCCGACGCCGAGCAAAAAAGTAGTTGTCGCCCACTCGGTGCGCACCGGCGCACCGCAACACGAAGTGCAGACCAACAAGGCGCTGGCCCGTTGGCTGGCGCAGATTCTCGGGTTCAAATTTGGTGGCAGCTACGACCCGGAAAAACACCGCGGTCGCGATCTGTACTGGTTGCCGACGCAGACCATCGTCGGCGCCAGCCAGGCGCAGCAATTGGGCATCAACGGTGCGAATGACTTGTGGGGTGGATACGTCGAACACGATTTCATCTGCACCAAAGCCATCAGCCACGGCCTGCGCAGCGATCTGGCCCGCGCCCCCCAAGGCTGGTCGTCGCTGTTCGCTGAGCGCGTGCGTGACGTGGTGCTCGATGGCCTGACGGTGTTTGCCCTGGAAGATGCGCGGCCCGCTGCCGAGCACTTTTTGTACAGCGGGCCGATCCGTCTGAAACCGATTCACGCCTGTGCCGGTCGCGGCCAGGAAGTTATCAACAGCCTCGACGCGTTCGATGAGGTGCTCGCCCGTGCGGAGGCCGCCGAGCTGTTTCGTGAAGGCGTGGTGCTGGAGCAGGACTTGAGCAAGGTCTTCACCCACAGCGTCGGCCAGTCATTCATCGGCGGCAAGGTGCTGAGCTACTGCGGTGATCAATACTTGACCCAGGATGCTCACGGCGAAGACGTCTACGGTGGCTCGAACCTGCTGGTGGTGCCGGGTGGTTACGCGGAGTTGCTGGCGCTGCAGCTGCCGGACGAGGTGCGGCTGGCCATCGAACAGGCGCAGATTTTCGACCGGGCGGCGGATGAGGCCTATCCGGATTTCTACGCCTCGCGCCGCAACTACGACATTGCCCAGGGTCTGGACAGCCATGGCAAACCCCGCAGCGGTGTGCTCGAACAATCCTGGCGCATGGGCGGTGCCAGCAGCGCTGAACTGGCCGCGCTGCAATGCTTCGTCAACGATCCCCATATGCCAGCGATCCGCGTGTCGACGGTGGAAACCTACAGCGAGCAAACCCTGCCGGCAGACGCCATCGAAATCTATCGCGGGCCGGCCGAGAACAGCGACTTTCTTCTTAAATACGTAACGGTCAAATCCTATGACGGCTAGAAGCGAAAGCATTCAAATCGATATTGATGACGAACAGATGAGCGGGACGTTTCTCAGCCCTAAATCGAAAGTCCCCGGCGTGTTGTTTGTGCACGGCTGGGGCGGTAGCCAGGAGCGCGACCTCGAACGCGCCAAGGGCATCGCCGGACTTGGCTGCGTCTGTCTGACTTTCGACCTGCGCGGCCACACCGGTGGCACCGGCATTCCGCTGACCCGGGTCACGCGCGAAGACAACCTGCGCGACCTGCTCGCGGCCTATGACCGCCTGCTCGCGCACCCGGCACTCGACACCTCGGCGATTGCGGTGGTCGGTACCAGTTATGGCGGTTATCTGGCCTCGATCCTCACCTCGTTGCGCCCAGTGCGCTGGCTGGCGCTGCGGGTGCCGGCGCTGTATCGCGACGAGCAATGGCACACGCCCAAGCGTGATCTCGACAAGGCGGATTTGCGTGACTATCGGAGCACGCTGGTGCGCGCCGATACCAATCGCGCGCTGCATGCCTGTTCGCAATTCACGGGGGATGTCTTGCTGGTGGAATCGGAAACCGATGAGTACGTGCCTCACGCGGCAATCATGAGTTACCGCGCGGCGTGTCAGCAGACGCATTCGCTGACGCACCGGATCATCGACGGCGCCGACCATGCCTTGAGCGAGCCGGTTTCGCAGCAGGCCTACACCTCGATTCTGGTGGACTGGATTACCGAGATGGTGGTTGGAGAGCGGTTGAGCATCATCCAGTCAAGTTGAGCTGTGTCGTTGTTTCGGACGCTATCGCGAGCAGGCTCACTCCTACATTTTGGAATGCATCCCCCTGTAGGAGTGAGCCTGCTCGCGATAGCCTTTTCAGCTTCACTGCAAACTCAGGACGGTTTCTTCTCGATCCGCAACGCCTTCGCCTTGGCCTCCACCAACAGATACATCACCACCGTGATCAACAACGGCAGCAGAAAATAAATCGCCCGGTACGCCAGCAGCCCTGCCACCAGACTCCCGCGTGAAGCCTCGTGTTGGAGCAGCGCGACGAACACTGCTTCCAGCACCCCGAGCCCCGCCGGAATGTGGGTGATGACCCCGGCAATCGCGCTGATCAACAACACGCCGAGCACCAACGGGTAGTCCAGCTTGCCCGGCAGCAAAGTGAAAATCACTGCCGCCATCAGCGACCAGTTCAGCGCACCGAGCAGCAATTGCAGCACGGCCATGCGCAGGGACGGCAGGTTGATTTCCACCCCGCGAATCGACCACTCGCGGCGCCTCGAGAACTGGCACGCGGCGAGGTAACCGGCACTCACCAGCAACAGCAGCACACCGATGCCTTGCAATGCACCACTGCTGACTTTCCAGCCCGGCGGCATGCTCACCAGGCCGCTGCTGAATACCGCGCCGGCAATCGTCATGTAGCCGAACCAATTGGTCGCCAGGCTCAGGCCGAGGATTTTGGCGATGTTGCCCTTGCTTACGCCCAGACGCGAATAGAGTCGATAGCGCATGGCGATGCCGCCGACCCAGGCGCTGAGATTAAGGTTGAAGGCGTAGCTGATGATCCCCACCGGCAGAATCTGTTTCCAGGTCAGGTCCTGGCGGATGTAGGTGCGGCCGATCAGGTCAAAACTGGCGTAGGTCAGAAAGCTCAGCAGGGTCAGGCCGGCCGCGATGATCAGCGTGCGCACCTTGAAGTCGGCGAGGGTTTGCAGCACTTCGGCCCATTCGATGCGCATGGCGAACAGCGTCAGCAAGACGATCAACGCGAGGAAAAACAACAGCGTCAGTGGACGTTTCCAGCGGCTCCATTTTGAGTGCGTCGCTGGCGCGGCATGCCTGGCCGAGTGCGTTTCGGAATGACTCATGGCCTGGCACCTCGAAACGGCTTGAGCCGCGGTTTATGCGCCGGCAACCAACCGGCCATCGCCGGGAAGTGCCGCAGGAAGTGAAACACCAGAAACCCCACGGTCATGTGCCAGATTCGCCCGCGCGGGGACATGTCGGCATCCATGGCCTTGCAGTGGTTCTGGCTCAGGTCTTCGAGGCGTTCGAACAAATGCTGATTGAACGCGCGATCGCGGATCAGCACGTTGGCTTCCAGGTTCAGCGACAGGCTCAGCGGATCGAGATTGCTCGAGCCGACGGTGCTCCATTCTTCGTCCACCAGCGCGACTTTGCCGTGCAGCGGCCGTTGGCAATATTCGTGGATCTGTACGCCGGCCTTCAGTAGGTAGTCGTAGGTCATGCGCGCCGCCAGCTTCGCCACCAGCATGTCCGGCTGGCCTTGCAGGATCAGCCGGACGTCGACGCCACGGCGCGCCGCATTGCGGATCTCGCGCAGCAGGCGGTAGCCGGGAAAGAAGTAGGCATTGGCGATGACCACCCGGCGTTTGGCCCGGCGCAGTGCCTGCAAGTACACGTCTTCGATATCGGTGTGATGCTGATCGTTATCGCGAAACACCAGGCGTACCTGCCCGTCATGCTCGTTGAAGGCCATGTCGGCGCGACGCTGGCGTCGACGCTGCCACCAGAACCGCGCACGTCCCGGCCGACCGCTTTGCAGCAGGGCAAAGTGATGGATGTCAGTGACCGCCGGCCCCTGAATCTGCACCGCATAATCCTGTTTCGCCTCGGGGCCGAAGTCGGCCAGGTGATCACCGGAAAAGTTGATCCCACCAATGAACGCGATCAGTCCGTCGACCACCACGATCTTGCGGTGCAGGCGGCGGAACCAGTTGGTGCGAAAGCCCAGATGTTTGGGCGCCGGATCAAATATCTGCAGGTGCACGCCCGCGTCGCTCAGTGCCGCGAGATAACCGGTGCTCAACTCGCCACAACCGAAGCCGTCGAGGCTGACGGTGGTGCGTACGCCGCGCCGGGCGGCGTCGATCAGGATCTGCTGCAATTCTGCGCCGACCTTGTCTTCGAAAACGATGAAGGTCTCCAGCAGGATTTCACTTTTCGCCGCACGCATGGCGTCGAACACCCGGGGGAAATATTCCTCGCCGTTTTCCAGCAACTCGATGCGGTTGTTGCCCTGCCAACTGTACTCGACGTCGACCTGGCCGGGCTCGCGCACGGGCGGGTTGATGCTGATCGGTTCCACGGCGGATTTCTCCAGCGGTGCGCTGCTCATAATTCAATCTCCACCGATAAAGGGGCGTGGTCGGACAGGTGAGACCAGGGCCGGTTTGCCAGGACTTTGGGTTGGCTGGCCTTGAGGTTGCGCACGTAGATGCGGTCCAGGCGCAGGGTCGGCAGGCGCGCGGGAAAGCTGCGCGCCGGTTTGCCGTAATGCTCGGCGAACACCTCGCGCAGGCCGCATGGCTTGAGTAGCGCATCGGCGCGCTGGCGCCAGTCATTGAAGTCACCGGCAACGATCACCGGCGCATCATCCGGCAGCTCCGCGAGACGCTGACCGAGCAACTGCAGTTGCGCGTTGCGATGGCTTTCGCGCAGGCCCAGGTGCACGCAGATGGCATGCACTTCGACGCCATCGCCGGGCAGGCGTAGCACGCAGTGCAACAGGCCGCGGTTCTCATGGCCGCTGATCGACACGTCGAGGTTGTCGTGGCGGATGATCTGGAATTTCGACAGCAACGCATTGCCGTGATCACCCTCCGGGTACACCGCGTTGCGCCCATAGGCGAACTGCGGCCAAAGGCTGTCGGCGAGGAACTCGTATTGCGGCATTGTCGGCCAATTGCTGTAGCGCTTAGGATGGTGCTCGTGGGTGCCGTGGACTTCCTGCAGAAACACCACGTCGGCCGCCACGCTACGCACTGCTTCGCGCAGCTCCGGGAGGATGAAGCGTCGATTCAGGGCAGTGAAACCCTTGTGCGTGTTGACCGTCAGCACGGTGAAACGGCGCACTGAGGGGGTTACCACCGAACCTTCATCGGTGAAGCCCACCGGCTCTGGAATACTCATGTCAGCACCCCTTCGGCAGCAGGCTCGCCGGGGGTGGTCGGCAAGTGTTTGTCGAGGTCAAAGCGCTGTAAAAGATTACGTGCGTCGTAAGGCGCGCGGACTTTGATGTCGTTATCGAAATAACAGAACACTTCGCGGGATTTGCGCGCCCGGGGCTTGAGGCGTGGGGCGATCAGGTGCGCATCGCCCGGCTGGCGCCCATGGTGCCAGGCGTCGATGCGTTCGGCCCAGTTCTGCAGCGCGGAGTCGGTGTAGCCGCTGGCGTACAGTTGTTCGGCGCCGTGCAGACGCAGGTAGACGAAATCGCTGGTGAGGTCTTCGCGGTACGGCCACTTGCCGGCGGTGTCGGCGATCACCAGCGCCGTGTTGTAGCGTTTCAACAAGCGAATGAAGTCGGGGTCGATGAAAGTGTCGTTGCGCACTTCCACGGCATGGCGCAGCGGCTTTTTACGCCAGGCCTTGAGGCTGGCGGGGCCATGCAGGTGAGCGTCGTGCTGGCGGGCGAGGGCGGCTGCGGCCTGCGTGTCGTGGGGCAGCAATGAGAGGAAGTGTTCGAAGCGCTCGGGGTCGAATTTGAAGTTCGGCGGAAACTGCCACAGGATCGGCCCGAGCTTTTCCTTGAGCTCCAGCACCCCGGACGCGAAGAAGTTCGCCAGCGGTTTTTCAATCTCGCGCAAGCGCCGCACGTGGGTGATGAAGCGCGGCGCCTTGACGCTGAACACAAAGTCGTCGGGTGTTTCGCTGTACCACTGGGCGTAACGTTCGGGCCGCTGCAGGGCGTAGAACGATCCATTGATTTCGATGCTGTTGACCGCCCGTGAAGCGAACTGCAATTCGCGCTTCTGGGTCAGTCCTTTCGGGTAGAAATCCCCGCGCCACGGAGCGTAGCGCCAGCCGGAAATACCGATGTGAATCGTTGCCATGCCGCCCTCCCGTAGTCAGTCCTCGTACAGCCTGTGTCTGTTGATGACTGTGGGCGGTTCGGGAAAGTTTCGGTGGCGTTACGGACGGTACAGGCTCAGGGGCATCACGGGGGGGATTTGATAGTTGTTGCTGTGTTGCGCCTTTGTGGTGAGGGAGCAAGCTCCCTCACCACAAAGGGTTATTGAGGCAAAAACCGAACTTGTCCGCCATTCACCGATCAGTTCCTTACAGGTTCAGCCAAGAGGGATCGGAGTTTTGATCAAGTTCAGGATCGTCATTCTGCTGGGAGCGCTGCTGTTGCTCGGCGCCAACGAACTCGAAGCCGCCGCGCTGCCGGGCGTTCCGGCTACTGCTGAAGAACCGGCCAAACCCGAGCCGATCGTGCAGGGCGGTTTGCTCGGTGCAATCAGTACGAGCATCGACGATGTGCAGGACAAACTCGATCTCAACGAACACCTGGTTGATGCCTGGCGTCTGCGGGCCGACCGCGCGGCGGACGAGGTCGACCGGCTGGTCAATCAACCGTCGGATCGTTCGGGCTGGAGCCTCGCCGGGGATTTCCTGATGTTGTCCGGTGTCTGGCTTGGCGCCTTTGCGCTGCTCACCGTGCTCGGCAGCCTGTTGGCCAAGCGTCTGAGCCAGGGCCGTTGGCTGCGTACCCGCCAGCGCAGTCAGGACCTGCTCGGGTATCTGCTGCCGTACACGTTGCCGGCGTTGATCTGTCTGCCGCTGACGCTGTACGTCAGCCACTTTCTGCCAACCTCGGTGGGCCGCGCGCTGGCGCTGTGTCTGGCGTATGCCACCAGCAGCGGCATTTTCTCCACCTCGATGTTGTTGTGCGTGGTGGTGATGTTCAATGTCGGCCATAAACGGCCCGCCGCGCGGATCATCCGTGACTACTGCCCGAAACCGCTGTTCCTGATCGGCTTCCTTGCCGCCCTCAGTGACGCACTGACCAGCCCGCAGATCGCCCGGCAGTTTGGCGGCAACATCACCAGCAGCGTCGCGGTGTTCACCGGGCTGATGGCTTCGATCATTTTCGGCCTGCTGGTGATTCGCCTGCGGCGGCCGGTGGCGCATCTGATCCGTAATCGCCCGCTGGCGCAACGCCTGAAGCAGCCGTCATTGCAGGAGTCGCTGCGGATTTTTTCCGGGCTCTGGTACTGGCCGATCGTGCTGATGGTGCTGGTCTCGGCGGTCAATCTGATCGGCATCGGCGAGGACAACCAGAAGGCTCTGCGCTGCGCATTGTTGACCACGGTGTTGCTGATCGGCACGGTGTTTCTCAGCACGATTCTGCAGCACGTATTCAAGTCGCGAAAAGCCGAAGCGATCCAGTGCAGCAGCGCTTACAAGGAACGCTTTCTCAGCTTGTTGCACGCCTTGCTGCGGATCGTCATGGCGATTGCTTTCATCGACATTCTCGGGCGGATCTGGGGTGTTTCGCTGCTCGATTTCGCCCAGAGCAGCACGGTTGGGCGGGCGATCAGTAACGCGCTGAGCAGCATCGGTCTGATCTTCCTGGTGACGTGGTTGTTGTGGGTGGTGCTCGACACGGCGATTCAGGAAGCGCTGAAACCACCGGTCAGTAAACGCTCGTCGCGCCAGCCCAGCACTCGGGTGAAAACCATCCTGCCGCTGTTGCGCAACGCGATCAAAATCATCCTGGTGGTGATTTGCGCAATCACCACCATGGCTAATCTGGGGATCAATGTCGCACCACTGCTGGCCGGTGCCGGGGTGGTCGGTCTGGCCATCGGTTTCGGTTCGCAGCAACTGGTGCAGGACGTGATCACCGGACTGTTCATCATCATTGAAGACACGTTGTCGATCGGCGACTGGGTGGTGCTCGACTCCGGGCACGCCGGCACGGTCGAGGGCTTGACCATTCGGACCCTGCGCCTGCGTGACGGCAAGGGCTTCGTGCACTCGGTGCCATTCGGCCAGATCAAAGCGGTCACTAACCAGTCGCGGCAGTTCGCCTACGCGTTTTTCTCGGTGCAGTTCACCTACGACACCGATGTCGACAAGGCCATCGAACTGATCCGCGAGACCGGCGATTCGATCCGCGAAGATCCGTTTCTCAAGTACAACCTGCAAGGGCCGCTGGATGTGTTCGGGGTGGACAAGATGGATTTGAATGGCGTGGTGCTGACCGCGCAGTTCCGCACGGTGTCAGGCGGGCAATATGCGGTGAGTCGAGCGTTCAACCAGCGCTTGAAAAAGCTTGTGGATAACAGCCCGGTGGTGCATTTTGCGCAGACTTATCCACAGCAGGTTTTGTTGCCCAAGCGGCAAGAAGAAACGCCTGTTGAGCAATCGGCGGCGGTGTTGCCGCAGGAGTCGCGGACCTAGCGCGCGATTGTGTATCGGGAGTACCGGCCTCATCGCGAGCAGGCTCACTCCTACATTTGGAATGCGTTTCCCCTGTAGGAGTGAGCCTGCTCGCGATAGCGCCAGTGCAGACGATATCAATGCTGGATCAGCTTGCCGCGCACCTGCTCCATCGCAACCTGATCCAGTTCCAGCCAGACCTGCTGCTTACCGGCAATCTCGGCCGCCACCGGCAACCCGTCGCGATACACCAGCCGATTACTCGCCAGCGCCGGCACTTTCGCCCCCGGCAACAGTGTCCCGGCGAGGTTCAGCGGATCCACCCCGCACACCGCGGTCAGACTGCCGTCATGTGGCCGGCGCCGTACATCACGCAGCAACGCAATCGCCTCGGGCAGGGCAAACTGTTCGCCTGCCAGGCCACTGACAAAACGCCCGCCGCGAATCTCGCCACGGGCCTCCAGTCGATGGAACGTGCGCAGCAATTCGCGCCAGCTCGGCAGCCAGTCCGCTTCGCGTTCCAGCAGACGCCAGAACACCACGCCGTAGCGGCGCAGCAAGGTCATGGCGACGTGTTCGAGGGTTTCCGGCGAAGGCGTCTGGCCGCTTTCCAATAGCGGCCCGCGCCGCAGCAACGCCCAGCGCCCGGCATCGTCCATGCCACCGACAAACGCCCCACGTCCGCGTCGACTGCTGCGCTGCTGGCGCTTGCTCGTCGGGGTGATCAGCGCACGCAGACCGGCGAAGCTGTCGGCGTTCACCAGGCCGGCGCCGACCAGTTCCTGCAAGGCGATTTCCAGCTCGGTGCGCAGCAGGTGCGCCTCATGGATCAACTCGTCGAAAAACAGCGCGCCGTGTTGAGTCAGTGCCGCGTAGACCTTTTGGGTTTTCGGTGAAAGCTCGCTGACCGGGGTCTGCTCGGCCAATCCACTCCACAACCCGACCTGGCTGCGTGGCAGCAGCACAATCGGCGTACTGCGCAGGGCCGTGCCGCTGACTTTCTGCCGGGCGCTGAGCCGCGTCCACACCAGTTTGCCGTTGCGGCACAGGTCATCCAGCCAACTCGGTGAATAGTCCTTCAGGCGCGCCGGCAGAATGTCGCTGTCCCACGCCGAGGCCGCCGCCGGGTAGCCTTCGAACTGGCCGACAATCGCCGGCAACACCGCGCTGCCCTGACCACGCGTAGCGGGGGACAGATGCTGCCAGTCAAACAGGAAACGCATGAAGTCCTGCAGCGCCACCGGCTCGATTTCCCGGCGCAAACGCTTGACCGTGTAACGATGGATGCGCGCCAGCAGATGCCGCTCGCACCATTCCTCAACCGTCGCGCCCGGGGTGAAGTGACCGCGCAGCACGTAGCCTTCGCGCTCCAGTTGCGCGAGGGCCTGTGCGACTTGTGTAGCGGGCAGCGCCAGCGGTTCGGCAATTGCGGGTAACGGCAGCGGGCCAAATGCGCCGAGCCGCGCGCGGAGCACTTCGACCAGCGCCTCATCGAACGTCCACGACTCATTGAAACCGGGCAACGCCTGCTGCGGTGGTTGCAGCGTGGCCTGTGGATAAAGCGCCAACAGGCAAGTCAGGCGTTCTCGCGCCAGCCACAACGAGCCAGGCTGTGGATGTGTAGTGAGTGTGAGGCCGTCTTCGCGAGCCTGTTCGCTAAGCTTTTCTTTTGCCGTTACTGGCGGAACGGCCAAGCGGCAGGCGCGACCGCTCGCAGTCAGCGCGTCAAGCCATTCGCGCCAGTGTTCGCCAGCCTGAACTTCAAGGTCGCTGATGCAGGCAAGGCTCATCAACGCCTCGTGCATTTCATCGACATTGGTCGGCGTCGGCCACGCTTGCTCGCGCACCGCGCCGATGGCGTCGGCGTCCAGTGCTCCGAGATCGTCGGTGGATTGCGGATCGCTCCAGCGCCGGTTGATCACCGCTTGCGTGCGGCGTTCTTCCAGCGGTGCGTCGTCGAGAAAGGTGTAGGGCCGCGCACTGAGGATTTCTGCCGCCAATGGCGAGGGCGCCGGCAGGTCGCGACTGATCAGCCGCACCTCGCCGCGCTCCATGCGCCGCAGCAAATGCAGCCAGCCTTCGCTGTCCATGGCCTCGTGCAGGCAGTCATCAAGGGTTTGCTCCACCAGCGGATGTTCAGGGACTTCCCGTTCGCCGGCGAGGTTTTCCAGGCAGGCGATCTGGTCCGGAAACACGCTCGCGATCAAGTCTTCGCTTTTCATTCGCTGCAACTGCGGTGCGACTTTGCGCCCGCCGGTAAAGCGCGGCAATGCCAGCGCCACCCCGGCATTCCAGCGCCAGCGCACGCCGAACAACGGCGCGTCGAGAATCGCCTGAATCAGGAGGTGCTCGGCGCTGTTGCTGTGCAGGTAACGCCAGACGTCATCCAGTTCGAAACTGTGGCTGGTGGACAGCGACAGGACGATCGCATCTTCGCTGGCAGCGGCCTGCAGTTCGAAGTTGAAGGTGCGACAGAAACGCTTGCGCAGGGCCAGGCCCCAGGCGCGGTTGATGCGGCTGCCGAACGGCGAATGGATGATCAACTGGGTGCCGCCGGACTCGTCGAAAAAACGCTCCATCAGCAGCGTGTCCTGTGAGGGCAGGGCGCCGAGCGTCAGGCGTGCGCGGGCGAGATAGTCCACCAGTTGTTCGGCGCTGGCGCGGTTCAGGCCGAGGGTCGCGGTCAGCCAGTCGAGCGCCGGTTGCAGTTCGCCGGGGCGGGCGCCAAGCAAGTCGTCGAGGGTCGCTTGCAGGCGCGCCACCGCCGAGGACAATTCATCGCTGCGCCCCGGGGCTTCGCCGAGCCAGAACGGTATGGTCGGTGGCTGCCCCTGCGCGTCCTCGACCCGCACCTTGCCGGCGTCCACCCGCAGGATCCGATAGGACGTGTTGCCGAGCTGAAACACGTCGCCGGCGATGCTTTCCACGGCGAAGTCTTCGTTGACGCTGCCGATGTTCAGGCCTTGGGGTTCCAGCAGCACGCTGTAGTCGGCGTTGTCCGGGATGGTGCCGCCGCTGGTGACCGCCGTCAGTTGCGAGCCACGCCGGCCCCGCAAGGTGCGGCTGACGGCGTCGCGGTGCAGATAGGCGCTGCGAATGCCCTGACGACCGTTGTAGCCTTCGGCGAGCATCGTCAGCAGCGCTTGATAGTGCTTTTCATCGAGATCGCGATAGGGCGAGGCTTGGCGAAACATTGCCAGCAACGCCTCTTCTGCCCATTCCTGACAACTGACTTCGGCAATGATCTGCTGCGCCAGAACATCCAGTGGCGCTTCGGGAATGTGCAGGATGTCGAGTTCGCCACGGCGCACGCAGTCGAGCAGGGCGGCGCATTCGATCAAGTCATCGCGGGTGGTGGCGAACAAACGGCCCTTGGGCGTGCCGCCGACCTGGTGCCCGGAGCGGCCCACGCGTTGCAGGAATCCCGCGATGGAGCGCGGCGAGGAAATCTGGCAGACCAGATCGACTTCACCGATGTCGATGCCCAACTCCAGCGAGGCGGTGGCGATCAAGACTTGCAGCTCGCCGCGCTTGAGTCGCTGTTCGGCGTCGAGGCGGAATTCCTTGGCCAGACTGCCGTGGTGCGCGGCGACGGCGTGTTTGCCCAGACGCTCGCTGAGGTGACGGCTCAAGCGTTCGGCCAGTCGCCGGGTGTTGACGAAAATCAGCGTGGTGCGGTGTTCGCGGGCCAGCTCGGCGAGGCGGTCGTAAACCAGCTCCCAGACATCGTTGGCCATCACTGCCGACAACGGCACTGGCGGCACTTCGATGCCGAGGTCCCGTGGGCGGGCGTGGCCAATGTCTATGATCTCGCAGGGCCGACCGGTACCGACCAGAAACCGCGCCACGGCGTCGATGGGTTTTTGTGTGGCGGACAAACCGATGCGGGTCAGCGGTTCGGCGCACAGGGCCTGCAAGCGTTCGAGGCTCAGCGCCAGGTGACTGCCGCGTTTACCGGCGGCTATGGCGTGGATTTCGTCGATGATCACCGTGCGCGTAGTGCCGAGCATTTTGCGCCCGGACTCGGAGCCGAGCAGCACGTACAGCGATTCGGGGGTGGTCACCAGAATGTGCGGCGCGCTTTTGCGCATGGCGGCGCGGTCTTTTTGCGGAGTGTCACCGGTGCGCACGGCGGTGGTGATCTGCAATTGCGGCAGGCCCATCTGGCGCAACTGTTCGGTGATCCCCGCCAGCGGGTTCTGCAGGTTGATGCGGATGTCGTTGGACAACGCCTTGAGCGGCGAAACATAGACCACCAGGGTTTCGTCCAGCAGGCCGGCGGGGTTTTCCAGGCCGCGCTGGACCAGATCGTCGAGTACGGCGAGGAACGCGGTAAGGGTTTTGCCGGAGCCCGTGGGCGCGGCGATCAGCGTCGAGCGGCGCTGGCGGATCAACGGCCATGCGCGTGCCTGGGCGGCGGTGACCGTCGGGAAGGTGCTGCTGAACCAGGCGCTGACGGCGGGGTGAAAGCCTGCCAGGGCCGCGTCCGTGGGGATGGGCAGATTCATGCTTAAGTTATGCGGGTGGGGGCGGCAAGATGCAAGTACCGCTGGGGATCTCGGCTGGCAGTTGCGGCCCCATCGCTGGCAAGCCAGCCCCCACAGTGATTTCTGTGATGCACGAGTCCTGCAATCAACGCTGAACCCTGCGGGAGCTGGCTTGCCAGCGATGAGGTCAGTCGCCACAGCCTAAATCCGGGGATCTACACTTTACGGGTGACGGTTGCGCACTAAACCCGCAAAATGCAACGATTCCGGCAATTATCGATGACGGTGCCACCAGCACCGTCGTTAAAGCCATCGTTCCAATCAGACTGGGCCTGCTGACTCTATGCGAATGCGCCTTATGTTACTGGGCGGCGGAAATGCCCTTGGGCAGGCGCTGATTCGCCTCGGTGCGGAGGAAGACATCGGTTTCCTCGCCCCCCGCCCGCCAGAAAACGGCTGGGATGCCGCGAGCCTGACGCAACTGCTCGACGACACCCGTCCGGATGCGTTGATCAACCTCGCCTATTATTTCGACTGGTTCCAGGCCGAAACCGTCAGCGAAAGCCGTCTGGCCGGCCAGGAACGTGCCATCGAGCGCCTGGCCGAACTGTGCCAGCACCACAACATCATTCTCGTGCAGCCGTCCAGTTACCGGGTGTTCGACGGTTCGCGGGCAACCGCCTACAGCGAAAAAGACGAGCCGGTGCCGCTGGGCCTGCGCGGTCAGGCGCTGTGGCGGATCGAGCAAAGTGTTCGCGCCACCTGCCCGCAACACGTGCTGGTGCGCTTCGGCTGGCTGCTCGATGACAGCCCTGAAGGCACCCTTGGGCGCTTCCTCGCCCGCGCCGAACAACCGGACGAATTGCTGATGGCCGATGATCGCCGGGGCAATCCGACCCCGGTGGATGATGCGGCGCGAGTGATCATTTCGGTGCTCAAGCAACTCGATTGTGCGGCGCCGCTGTGGGGCACCTACCATTACGCCGGCCACGAGGCGACCACACCGCTGGCGCTGGGCCAGGCGATTTTGACTGAAGCGCGCAATCTGCATGCGCTGGCGATCGAAGCCCCCACCGCCCAGGCGCACGCCGCGCGGCCGGACGCCGCCGAGGAACCGCAGCACGCGGTGCTCGCCTGCAAGAAAATTCTGCACACTTTCGGGATCAAACCGCGCGCCTGGCGCGCCGCACTCCCGGCTTTACTGGATAGGTTTTATCGTCATGGCTGAAGGCCCTGTTTTAATCACCGGCGGCGCCGGTTTCATCGGCTCGCACCTGACGGATGCGTTGCTCGCCACGGGCCATTCGGTGCGGATTCTCGATGATCTGTCGACCGGCAAACGCGCCAACCTGCCGTTGGACAACCCGAAGGTCGAGCTGATCGTCGGTGACGTTGCCGATGCCGCGCTGGTCGCGCAGGCGATGCAGGGTTGCAGCGCCGTGGCGCATCTGGCGGCGGTGGCTTCGGTGCAGGCTTCGGTGGACGATCCGGTAAAGACGCACCAGAGCAATTTCATCGGCACCCTGAATGTCTGCGAAGCCATGCGCCTGGCCGGGGTCAAGCGCGTGCTCTACGCGTCGAGCGCAGCGGTGTACGGCAATAACGGCGAAGGCGAGTCGATCGACGAAGACACGCCAAAGGCCCCGCTGACCCCGTATGCCTCGGACAAACTGGCCGGCGAGCATTACTTCGACTTCTACCGTCGCCAGCATGGTCTGGAACCGGTGATCTTCCGCTTCTTCAACATCTTCGGTCCACGCCAGGATCCGTCCTCGCCGTACTCCGGGGTCATCAGCATCTTCAGTGAGCGGGCGCAGAAAGGCTTGCCGATCACCGTGTTCGGCGATGGCGAGCAGACCCGCGATTTCCTCTACGTCGAAGACCTGGTCGATGTGCTGGTGCAGGCGATCGACAAGCCTGAAGTGGAAGTCGGCGCGATGAACGTCGGCTGGAATCAGGCGATGAACCTCAAGCAGATGCTGCAAGCGCTGCAGGAAGTGGTCGGCGAACTGCCTCCGGTCAGCTACGGTCCGGCGCGCTCCGGTGACATCCGCCATTCGCGGGCGAACAACCGGCGTTTGCTCGAGCGTTTCACCCTGCCGGAGCCGACGCCGATGCGCGTCGGGCTGGCGCGATTACTCGGAAGGTGAGTTTGGGGCAGACATGAAAAAGGCGCCTTTTTACAGGCGCCTTTTTCACGGCCGGAATTTGTCGCTAATCCTGTGGCGAGGGGATTTATCCCCGATCGATCACGAAGTGATCGTCGTCAGTTCCAAGCCTGCTCACCCAAAGCCTCATTCACCACCACGCGAATGTTCGAGTGTTGCTTAGAACTTGTAGCCCAGACCCACCATGTACACAAATGGATCGACATCAACATTCACTTTGGCACGGGTGCCCGGCGCCACTGCGTTGTTCTCGACGGTGGCGCGGGTGTTGATGTCGATGTAGCGCACCTGGGCGTTGAGCATGATGTTGTCGGTCAGCATGTAGTCAGCGCCGACCTGCCAGGCCAGACCCCAGGAGTTTTTCGCCTTGAAGTTGCTGAAACCGTTGGACTGGGCTTCGCTGCCGACGTGCTCGTCGTAGATCCAGGTGTAGTTGATGCCGCCGCCGATGTACGGCTGGAATGGCGACGTCGCTGCCAGCGGGTAGTAGACGACGCTGAGGGTGGGCGGCAGGTGTTTCAGGGTGCCGAGTTTGCCGTTGGCGGCTGACAACGCGGTGCCTTTGATCTTCACGTCATGCTCGAACGGGGACGCGGCCAGCAACTCGATACCGATGTTGTTGGTCAGCATGTAGGCGAAGTTCAGACCCAGTTGGGTGTCGCTGCTCATGGTCGCCTTGCCGCCCAGGTTGGTGCCGCTCAGCGGACCCTGATCGACCTTGACGCTGGAGCTGTCGGCCTTCGGGTTGACGGTGATCGCACCGGCGCGAACGATGATGTCGCCGGCCTCGTGGGCGTGGGCGAGCGGGGCTGCGAGCGCGAGAGCAAACAGCGAAGCGCTGAGCAAGGACTTGTTCATGGGAGCTCCAAAAGGACGTTAAAAATGTCTGATGCCCTATGGTATGAAGCCAACTGATACGGTCTTTTGACTCAGCTCAATGAAACAGTGAAGGGATGGTTTTTTGTGGAACCTTGGCCGGCCCCATCGCGAGCAGGCTCACTCCTACATTTGGAATACGTTCCCCCTGTAGGAGTGAGCCTGCTCGCGATAGCAACTGATCCGGCAACTCAAAACCTCCGGGTATTACTCCGGCAGCTCATACACATAAATCTTGTCCGCCGCCATCTGATACCCGGCGTCGGCCAGTTCGCTGGTGGACGCCTTGACCTGCAACGGTCCCTCCACCCAGTACGGCTGATACAGCTCGTCGAGCTTCACCCCCAGCTCGCTTTTTACATGCACGATCTGGTTCGACGGCGGTGGCGGCACGTGGATGCAGGCGCCGAAGTACGGCACCAGCAGAAAGTCCGTGGTGCGCCCCTCTTCGTTGACTTCCAGAGGCACGATATACCCCGGCAGGCGAATGTTCTGGCCGTCCAGGCTCTGCACCACCGGCGCATTCGGCATGTCCTGTTTTGCCGCTGGCGCCGACTCTGCCGAGAGCGCGTCGCCCATCTTCGACAGGTCATGCAATGGCGTCATGTTCGGCACTTCCGGCGCGGCGTCCGGCGGGATCATCTCCGACCAGGTCAGGTCTTTCGGCGCTGCTGCCCACACAGGCAGGGCAACCAGCAACAGCAGCGCAAGCACGGCGCGGGGCATGGTGAACATCCTCATAAACGGATCGACAGGCCATCGGCCAGGGATTGGCGATACGCGCGCCAGGCCGGCACGCTGCCCATCAGCAGCGCGGCCGCCAGAATGCCACCGAGCAGCGTCCATTCATACTCGCTCGGCCACGCCAGCGGCAGATACAGCCCGTAATTGGCCTGCACATAACCCTGCGCCGCAGCGATACCGATGTACAGCAACCCCAGCCCGGCGATCACCCCGGTCAGTGCCAGGGCGAAGGCTTCCAGCACTAGCAGGCTTGCGATGTGCCACGGCCGCGCACCGACCGAACGCAGAATCGCCATCTCGCGGCGACGCTCGTTGAGGCTGGTGAGAATCGCCGTGAGCATGCCGATCAACCCGGTCAGCACCACGAACAGCGAGACCACGAACAGCGCTTTTTCCGCGGTGCTCATCAGGCTCCACAACTCCTGCAAGGCCACGCCCGGCAGGATCGCCAGCATTGGCTCACCGCGGTATTCGTTGATTTCGCGTTGCAGGGCGAAGGTGGAAATCTTGCTGTTGAGGCCGAGCATGAACGCGGTGATTGCCTGTGGCGTCAGGTCCATGTTGCGCGCCTGGTCCGCCGTGATGCGCCCGTTGCCCCGGGCCGGCACGCCGTTGTGCCAGTCGATGTGAATCGCTTCCATGCCGCCGAGGCTGATGTGCAACGTGCGGTCCACCGGGGTGCCGGTGCGTTTGAGAATGCCGACCACGGTGAACGGTTTGTCGTCGTGCTTGACCAGACTGATCGCTGCCACACCGTGGGCCAGCACCAGTTGGTCGCCGAGCTTGTAGTGCAGCGCCTCGGCCACTTCGGCGCCGAGCACCACTTCGAATGGATCGGTGGCAAACGCCCGACCATCAGCCAGTTCCAGGTGCTGCTGGCGACCGTACTGGTAATGCTCGAAATACGCCTCGGTGGTGCCCATCACCCGGTAACCGCGGTGCGAGTCGCCAAGGGACATCGGGATCGCCCACTTCACTTTCGGGTTGCTGGCAAAGTGTTCGAAGCTGTCCCAGCGGATGTTGTTGGTGGCGTTGCCGATGCGGAACACCGAGTACAGCAGCAGGTTCACCGAACCGGAGCGGGCGCCGACGATCAGGTCGGTGCCGCTGATGGTGCTGGCGAAGCTGGCCTTGGCCTCGGTGCGCACGCGCTCGACGGCGAGCAGCAGGCACACCGACAAAGCAATGGCGAACGCGGTGAGCAGGGCGGTGAAACGGCGGTTGGCCAGGCTGGCCATGGCCAGACGAAACAGATACATCTCAGACCTCGGCAGACGTGGCGGCGCGATTGAGCTCGGCCAGGGACAGGTGACGGTCGAACAGCGGCGCCAGGCTCTGGTCGTGGCTAACGAACAACAGGCTCGAGCCGGCCTCGCGGCATTCGGCGAACAGCAGGCGAATGAAGTTTTCCCGGGCGTCGTAATCCAGCGCCGAGGTCGGTTCGTCGGCGATCACCAGTTCCGGTTGGCCGATCAAGGCACGGGCGGCGGCAACCCGTTGCTGCTGACCGATCGACAGCGAGTCGGCGCGACGACCGAGGAGGCTTTCGTCCTTCAGACCCAAGTGGGCAAGCAGCGTGGCGGCAGCCTGATCGACGCTGCCGTGACGCTGTTTCGCCCGTTCAGCGCGCAGTTTGGAGAAGTGGCAGGGCAACTCGACGTTCTCGCGCACCGAGAGAAACGGCAGCAGGTTGAACTGCTGGAAGATGTAGCCAGTGTGATCGACACGAAAGCGGTCGCGGGCGCCGGCACCGAGTTCGGTCAGCTCCTGGCCGAGCAGGCGAATGCTGCCGCGCCCGGGTTTTTGCACCCCGCCGAGCAGGCCGAGCAGGGTGGTCTTGCCACTGCCGCTGGGGCCTTTGAGGAACAGGGTTTCCCCTGGCTCCAGGCGAAACGCCGGGATGTCCAGCAGCGGCGGGTGACCGGGCCAGTTGAAGCCCAGGTCGGACAGTTCGATGAGTGCTTGGGTCATGGCGCCAGTTTCAAGAGTTGAACTCAGAACCCCTGTAGGAGCTGCCGAAGGCTGCGATCTTTGATCTTGCTTCTAAAAAGATCAGGATCAAAAGATCGCAGCCTTCGGCAGCTCCTACAGGAGATTTTCAGACAATCAGAATTTCAGGGCAGCCGCCTTGGCCGTGACTTCCGTACCTTGCTGGCCGCTCGGGCCGATCAGTTGTACCTGAATTTTCTGGGTCGCCGGGAAGGTATTGAAGATGTTCGCCAAGTCGAGTGTCTTCAGAGCACCCGGGGCTGCGCAGCTGAATTGATAGTGTGCGTGGATTTCGCTGTGATCGTGGTGATGCTCGTGACCGTCCTTGTCCGCTTCATCATCGTCGTGATCTTCGGCGGCCGGCTTGTCGCCGAACAGCGGGCTTTCCAGTTCCTGGCTGGCTACTTTGCAACCCGCGGCGGCGGGCAGGTTGAACAGCGCCAGCGGGTTCTCCAGTTTCGTGCGAGCGGCCACGACCTTGGCTTTGTCGGCGTCGGTGGTGGCGGCGTGTTCGAAGCCGACCAGGTTCATCGCCGGGCTTTCCAGTTCCAGCTCCAGGGTCTGGCCGTCGAGTGCGGCGTTCAAGCGGCCAACGCCATGCTCATGGGCGCCGAGGCTGCCGTGCTCGTGGTCATGATCGTGCTCATCGGCGGCGTGGGCGATGGCCAGCGGCAACAGGGCAAACGGCAAAGCGAGCAGCAGACGACGCATGGCGGTCTCCGGAAAGTAAAGTGAAGAGTTTGTTATGTAATCTTATAACGAAAGTCCGCAGAGTTTGCCCGCCTGCTTGGCGTTGCACAAGTCCCGTGGGAGCATGCAGGTCAGAAATGTGCAGGAGCGAAGCAGATGTTGCGGATACGCGGAACCGTCGGCGCGATGCCGGTGGATTTGACGGTGGAGCTGGATGACAGCGATTGGGCGAAGCTCGGTGCAGCGCTGGGGGCGCAGTCGCAGAGCGAGCAGTCGCCAGCGGCATCGCTGACGCCAACAGCGAAACCGCAGAATCAGGACGATGCCGTGTGGCAAGTCGCGCAGGACCTGTTGCGCAAGGC
This sequence comes from Pseudomonas sp. 86_A, assembly GCF_017491705.1. Classification (NCBI taxonomy): domain Bacteria; kingdom Pseudomonadati; phylum Pseudomonadota; class Gammaproteobacteria; order Pseudomonadales; family Pseudomonadaceae; genus Pseudomonas; species Pseudomonas sp. 86_A. The sequence continues at coordinate 90,553 of NZ_JAFGYS010000005.1, forward strand.
CGGACAGCTCAGCGGGCCGGACCTGCTGGAGCAGCTTGAGGGTTTGACCGGCAGCGCGGCGGCGGGCAAACGGCTGCTGGTGCGCTTGCGCCACAGCTCGCAAGTGAAAGTGGCGAGCGGCGGCGATACGCCGCTCTACAGCTGGGTCGAGTAAGCCGCAAAAGATCGCAGCCTGCGGCAGCTCCTACATGGGGCGATGCGTCACCCGTTTTGCGGATGAACGCTGAACCTGTAGGAGCTGCCGCAGGCTGCGATCTTTTGATCTTAATAAAGCGCAGCGAACACTTTGCGGCGGTAAGCGGTCACCAGCGGATGATCGTTGCCCAGCAGTTCGAACACCTGCAGCAGGGTCTTGTGCGGCAAGCCCTCGCCGTAGCTGCGGTTGCGGATGAACAGCTTGAGCAAGGCCTCCAGCGCCGCCTCGTATTGCTGACGCGCCAGTTGCTGGATCGCCAGTTGATACACCGCTTCGTCGTCCTGTGGGTTCTGTGCCAGACGCGCCTTGAGGTCAGCGGCATCCGGCAGGTCACGGGCCAGGCCGAGGAACTTGATCTGCGCCTTGGCACCGGCCAGTGCAGCCTTGTGCTCATCGCTCTTGACCGCGTCGAGTACGGTTTGCGCTTCGTCCAGTTCGCCGCGCTCGGTCAGGCAGCGGGCGTACAGGATCAGCGCCTTGGCGTTGCTGTTGTCTTCGTTGAGCATCACCACCAGCGCCGCTTCGGCATCGGCGTAACGGCCATCGTCAAACAGCGCTTGCGCCTGTTCGAACGGGTCGGCGGCGGCCGGTGGCGGCATCTGCACATGCGGTTCGAGCAGGGCGCGCACGGCGGATTCCGGTTGTGCACCGGCAAAACCGTCGACCGGTTGACCGTCCTTGAACAGCACCACGGTCGGCAGGCTGCGAATGCCGAAGCGGGCCACGATGTCCTGCTCGATGTCGCAGTTGACCTTGGCCAGCAGCAGCTCGCCCTGATAGCTCTCGGCAATGCCTTGCAGCATCGGCATCAACGCCTTGCACGGCGCACACCACTCGGCCCAGAAATCCACCAGCACCGGTTTGTTGAAAGAAGCTTCGATCACCGACTGGTCGAAATCGGCAGTCGTGGCGTCGAAGATGTACGGCGTTTGCTGACTCATGGGGGATCTCGTAAAAGCGTGGATGGGGCAACTATACGGCTTGGCGGGGTGCGGCCGGAAGCGGTGCAGGTTTGAGCATTGTGTCGCCTGGCAGGACGCTTTCGCGAGCAGGCTCGCTCCCACATTGGATCTATGGCGTTCACCAACCCCTTGTGGGAGCGGGCTTGCCCGCGATGCTTTTAGCTAGCGCCGCGCGTGGTACAGGCTGACATGGCGAAACTCTTCCGGCTCCGCCAGATCCGGCAAGGTCATCGCCTCAAGCATTTCGATGCGCTGATACAACGGATGACGAAAATCGCGAACCCGCGAATCCGCCACCAGCGCCTCGCGACCACGGCTGAGAAACGCATCGAGCAGCGGCAGGTTCTCGCGGTCGTAGAGCACGTCCGCCACCAGAATCAGATCGAAGCGATCAGCCTCGGCGAAGAAGTCCGTCGAATAGCTCATCTGCACATCATTGAGTTCAGCATTGGCCCGGCACGCGGCAATTGCCAGTGGATCGAGATCACAGGCCACCACTTCCTGCGCCCCGGCCTTCACCGCAGCAATTCCGGCAATCCCGGAGCCGGCGCCGAAATCCAGAACCCGTTTGCCACGCACCCATTCCGGGAATTCGGCCAGATACCGCGCCACCGCCAGACCGCTGGCCCAGCAAAAGCTCCAATAAGGCGGTTCATGGAGGATGCGCCGGGTTTCGTCGGGGCTGAACTCGCGGTGCATGTTGTCGCCGTCGATCAGCCACAGCTGCAAGTCGGTGCCCGGCAATGCACAGGCCTTGAGCCGGGCATCACCGAGCAATTCACCCAGCGCTTGTTGCAGGTCGAGCGGTGCCGTCATGGTGCTTTGACAAATTGCAGCTGGCCCAGCGCCTGAGTGGTTGGCTGGGTGATGGTTTGCGACGGCAGGTGCAGGATCAACTGGCCCGACTGCGTGGCACGACCGCGCAACTCAACCCGCGCACCGGCCGGAAAGGCGTCCGGGTTGAAGCGCAGGCGAAACGGCAGGATCTGGTTGTTGCCGATCAGGCTGGAACTGGCAAGCAGTTGTTGCGGGCGCGACTTCTCGTCGATCACCAGCAGCGCCAGTTCGACTTCGGCCCCGGCCGGCACGCCTTGCAAGGTGCCGCTCAGCTCCCGTTGGTAGGCTGGCAGCGGTCCGAGGTCGGCAGCTTCTTTGGCTTTTTTCTGCGCCTGTTGCGGCGCCGGTCCTGGCGTCGGCGGCTGCGGCTTGGGTTTATCGCTGCCGCAGGCCACCAGCAGGGCGAAAAGACTGAGCAAAACGAGCGGTCGTAGCGGCATTGGCAGCTCCAGCAAAATGAAATCCATGGATCAAACGATCATGGCAGTCTGTATACCGCAAACCCTATGGCTTGTCTTGCCACCGGGATGCGCTACCATGGCCCTCCCTTTTTTTGTTGCCAGCCACCATGCACTGTCCCTTCTGCGGTGCCAACGACACCAAGGTCATCGACTCGCGTCTGGTCGCCGAGGGCGAACAGGTGCGCCGCCGGCGTGAATGCCTGGCCTGCGGCGAACGTTTCACGACGTTCGAGACGGCCGAACTGGTGTTGCCGCGCCTGATCAAAACCGACGGCAGCCGCCAACCGTTCGACGAAGAAAAACTCCGCGCCGGCATGCAACGCGCCCTGGAGAAACGTCCGGTGAGCGTCGAGCGCCTCGAATCCTCTCTGGTTCACATCAAGCACAAGCTGCGCGCCACCGGCGAGCGCGAGGTCAAATCCCTCGTGGTCGGCGAACTGGTGATGGCCGAACTGCAAAAGCTCGATGAAGTGGCCTACATCCGTTTCGCTTCGGTGTATCGCCGCTTCCAGGACCTCAACGAGTTCCGCGAAGAGATCGACCGCCTCGCCCGCGAACCGGTGAAAGAATGACCCGCGCCGCCGAGCAGGCCATCCTCGACGCTCACTTCATGGCCCGCGCGCTGGAACTGGCGCGCAAAGGCCACTACACCACGCACCCCAATCCTCGGGTTGGCTGCGTGATCGTGCGCGACGGGCAGATTGTCGGCGAAGGCTTTCATGAACGGGCCGGCGAACCCCACGCTGAAGTCCATGCCTTGCGCGCCGCCGGTGAACTGGCCCGGGGGGCGACGGCTTACGTCACCCTTGAGCCGTGCAGCCACCATGGCCGTACGCCGCCGTGCGCCGACGCGCTGGTGAATGCCGGGGTGGGCCGGGTGGTCGCGGCGATGCGTGATCCGAACCCGCAAGTTGCCGGGCGAGGCTTGCAGCGTCTGGCCGATGCCGGGATCGCCACCGAAAGCGGCGTGCTGGAAGCTGAAGCGCGCAAGCTCAATCAAGGTTTCCTTAAGCGTATGGAACATGGCCTGCCGTTCGTGCGGGTCAAGTTGGCCATGAGTCTCGACGGTCGCACGGCGATGGAGAGCGGCGAGAGCCAATGGATCACCGGCCCGGCTGCCCGTTCGGCGGTGCAGCGTCTACGCGCCCAGGCCAGCGTGGTGCTGACCGGTGCCGACACGGTGCTGGCTGACGGCGCACGCTTGACCGTGCGCGCCGACGAGTTGGGCCTGGATGCCGAGCAAACTGCCTTGGCCATGAGCCGTCCGCCGCTGCGGGTGCTGATCGACGGGCGCCTGCGGGTGCCGTTGGATGCGCCGTTCTTCAAAGCCGGTCCGGCGCTGGTCGCCACCTGCATGGCAGTCGAAGAGCAATACGCCAACGGCCCGGAATGCCTGATCGTGCCGGGCGATGACGGTCAGGTCGATCTGCATCAACTGCTGATCGAACTGGCCGGCCGTGGCGTCAATGAAGTACTGGTCGAGGCCGGGCCACGACTGGCCGGCGCCTTTGCCCAGCTCGGTCTGGTCGACGAGTTCGTGATCTTCATTGCCGGCAAGTTCCTCGGCTCCTCGGCACGGCCGTTGCTGGACTGGCCGTTGACCTATATGAAGGACGCTGCGGAGCTGAAAATCACTGAAATCCGCGCGGTTGGCGATGACTGGCGAGTCACTGCGACGCCGGTCCGTTCGGCGAGCGTATAATTCCCGGCCATCGCCTTAGCGCTGGCTTCGTTCTCAAGGAGAACCCCATGTTTACCGGCATCATCGAATCCATCGGCAGTATCCGTGCACTGACCCCCAAGGGCGGTGATGTACGGGTGCACGTCGCAACCGGCAAGCTCGACCTGAGCGATGTCAAGCTCGGCGACAGCATCGCCGTCAACGGCGTGTGCCTGACCGCCGTTGAACTGCCGGGCGACGGCTTTGCCGCCGACGTCAGCCGCGAAACGCTGGACTGCACCGCCATGAATGACCTGAAAAGCGGCAGCCCGGTCAATCTGGAAAAAGCCCTGACCCCGACCACCCGTCTCGGCGGGCATCTGGTCAGCGGCCATGTCGACGGTGTCGGCGAAGTGGTGTCGCGCAGCGACAATGCCCGCGCCGTGGAATTTCGCATCCGCGCGCCGAAAGAACTGGCCAAGTACATCGCCCATAAAGGTTCGGTCACCGTCGACGGCACCAGCCTGACCGTGAACGCGGTCGATGGCGCCGAATTCCTGTTGACGATCATTCCGCACACCCTGAGCGAAACCATCATGGCTTCTTATAAGCCTGGTCGCCGGGTAAATCTGGAAGTCGACTTGCTGGCGCGTTATCTGGAGCGTTTGCTCTTGGGCGACAAGGCCGCAGAGCCGAGCGCTGGCGGCACGATCACTGAAAGCTTTCTGGCCGCCAACGGCTACCTCAAATCCTGACTGAAGGGGGGGCCTTGTGGCGCTCAATAGCATCGAAGAACTGGTTGAAGACATCCGCCAAGGCAAGATGGTCATCCTCATGGATGACGAAGACCGCGAGAACGAAGGCGACCTGATCATGGCCGCCGAATGCTGCCAGGCCGAGCACATCAACTTCATGGCCAAGCACGCCCGTGGCCTGATCTGCATGCCGATGAGCCGCGAGCGCTGCGAGCTGTTGAAGCTGCCACTGATGGCCCCGCGTAACGGTTCCGGTTTCGGCACCAAGTTCACCGTGTCGATCGAAGCCGCCGAAGGCGTCACCACCGGGATCTCCGCCGCCGACCGTGCGCGCACCGTGCAAGCGGCCGCCGCCAAAGACGCCAAGGCTGAAGACATCGTCAGCCCGGGGCACATCTTCCCGCTGATGGCTCAGGCCGGCGGCACCCTCGCGCGCGCCGGCCACACCGAAGCCGCCTGCGATCTGGCGCGCATGGCCGGTTTCGAGCCGAGCGGCGTGATCTGCGAAGTGATGAACGACGACGGCACCATGTCCCGCCGCGCCGAACTGGAAGCTTTCGCTGCCGAACACAACATCAAGATCGGCACCATCGCCGACCTGATTCACTACCGGATGATCCACGAACGTACCGTTCAGCGGATTGCCGAGCAGCCGCTGGACAGCGAACTGGGCCAATTCAACCTGGTGACCTATCGTGATTCGGTGGAAGGTGACGTGCACATGGCCCTCACGCTGGGCACCGTTTGCGCCGAAGAGCCGACCCTGGTTCGCGTGCACAACATGGACCCGCTGCGCGACCTGTTGATGGTCAAGCAACCGGGCCGCTGGAGCCTGCGCGCCGCCATGGCCGCGGTGGCCGAGGCCGGCAGCGGTGTGGTGCTGTTGCTTGGTCACCCGCTGGACGGCGACGTGCTGCTGGCGCACATCCGCGAAACCGGTGAGCAGGCAGCGCCGAAAAAACCGACCACCTACAGCATCGTCGGTGCAGGTTCGCAGATCCTGCGTGACCTCGGTGTACGCAAAATGCGCCTGATGTCGGCACCGATGAAATTTAATGCGATATCCGGTTTCGATCTGGAAGTTGTAGAATACGTGCCCTCCGAATAATGACCGGTCGTTTTCGGCATTGTTGAAGTAGATTGATTGTGGCGAGGGAGCTTGCTCCCGCTTGGGTGCGCAGCACCCACAAAAGGGCCGCTGCGCTGCCCAGCGGGAGCAAGCTCCCTCGCCACAGGTTCGTCATCAACCAGCAATGCGGGATTTCCGGCCTTGTATTCGTGGCTAATATCACTGAGGGATGCGTACGAGACGCGTCCCGGCTCTTTAAGAGAACTGACGAATGACCCTGAAGACCATCGAAGGTACCTTCATCGCCCCTAAAGGCCGCTACGCTCTGGTAGTGGGCCGTTTCAACAGCTTCGTGGTTGAAAGCCTGGTCAGCGGTGCAGTTGATGCCCTGGTTCGCCACGGCGTGAGCGAAAGCGACATCACCATCATCCGCGCACCTGGCGCCTTCGAAATCCCGCTGGTTGCGCAGAAAGTCGCCCAGAAAGGTGAATTCGCAGCCATCATCGCCCTCGGCGCGGTCATTCGTGGCGGCACCCCGCACTTCGAATACGTGGCAGGCGAGTGCACCAAGGGTCTGGCCCAGGTATCCATGGAATTCGGCGTACCGGTCGCTTTCGGCGTCCTGACCGTCGATTCCATCGAGCAAGCCATCGAGCGTTCCGGCACCAAGGCCGGCAACAAAGGTGCTGAAGCTGCCCTGTCCGCTCTGGAAATGGTCAGCCTGCTGGCGCAGTTGGAGGCCAAGTGATTAGCGACGATAGCGATCGTTTCAACCCGCGCGATCCGAAACCTGCGGATGCCGGCAAGCCATCGAAAAGCGTCAAGCGTCGCGAAGCCCGTCAGCTCGCGACTCAAGCGCTGTATCAATGGCACATGGCCAAGGCTTCGCTGAACGAGATCGAAGCGCAGTTCCGCGTTGATAACGATTTCACCGATGTCGATGGCGCGTATTTCCGCGAAATCCTGCACGGGGTTCCGGCAAGCCGCACCGAAATCGACATCGCGCTCAAGCCTTGCCTGGACATCGAAATCGAAGAGCTGGACCCGGTTGAACTGGCAGTTCTGCGCCTGTCCACCTGGGAGCTGCTCAAGCGCGTCGACGTGCCGTACCGCGTTGTGATCAACGAAGGTATCGAGCTGGCGAAAGTCTTCGGTTCGACCGACGGCCACAAGTTCGTCAACGGCGTACTCGACAAGCTGGCTCCGCGCCTGCGTGAAGCTGAAGTCAAGGCGTTCAAGCGCTGATCAGCGCTTGATATCGCAATGGGCGAGTTTGAGCTGATCCGCAATTTCTTCGCCGCCGCGCCTTGTGCGCAGGGCGGCGAGGGCGTTGCACTGGGGATCGGCGACGACTGCGCCTTGCTGGCGGTTCCCCCCGGGGAACAGTTGGCGATCTCCACCGATACGCTGGTGGCCGGCGTGCATTTCGCCGATCCCTGCGATCCGTTTCTGCTCGGTCAGCGCTCGCTGGCCGTCGCGGTCAGCGATCTGGCCGCCATGGGCGCCACGCCCGTTGCCTTTACCCTTGCCCTGACTGTGCCGACGGTGACTGCCGATTGGCTGCAAGCCTATGCCCGCGGTTTGAACCGTATGGCGCAGAGCTGCGGCGTTGCGCTGGTCGGCGGCGACACCACCCGTGGGCCGTTGAGCCTGACGGTCACGGTGTTCGGTCGGGTTCCGGCCGGCCAGGCGTTGACCCGCAGCGGTGCGCAAGCGGGGGATCTGCTGTGCGTCGGCGGCGAGTTGGGCAATGCCGCTGGCGCCTTGCCGCTGGTGCTCGGCCAGCGTGAAGCCGAAGCGGAGATCGCCCGGCCCTTGCTCGATCATTACTGGTCGCCCCAGCCACAGCTGGCCCTCGGTCAGGCATTGCGTGGCAAAGCCACTTCGGCGCTGGACATCTCCGATGGCCTGCTCGCCGACTGCGGACATATCGCGCTGGCGTCGCAGGTACGCCTCGAAGTTGAACGCGAGCGCGTACCGCTGTCGAACGCTTTAGTGGCGTTTCTCGGCCAGCGCGGCGCGGAGCGTGCGGCATTGAGCGGCGGCGATGACTACGTGCTGGCCTTCACGCTACCGTCCGTCGAGTTGCCGGCGCTGCTGGCCGATGGCTGGCCGATCCATGTGATCGGGCGGGTGACGCAGGGCCAGGGTGTGGTGCTGCTGGATCGCGAAGGACACGACATCACCCCGCAAATCCGGGGCTATCAACATTTTCAGGAGACACCGTGACAGATCACCCGAAACAGGTTCCGGCCGAATTCGTTCCGCCGTCGGTCTGGCGCAATCCCTGGCATTTTCTCGCGTTCGGCTTCGGTTCCGGCACCTTGCCGAAAGCGCCGGGCACGTGGGGTTCGTTAGTTGCGCTACCCTTTATCCCGTTGTGGCAGATGTTGCCCGACTGGGGTTACTGGCTGATGCTTGGCATCACCATGCTGTTCGGCTTCTGGCTGTGCGGCAAGGTTGCCGATGATCTGCGGGTACACGACCACGAAGGCATCGTCTGGGACGAGATGGTCGGGATGTGGATCACCTTGTGGCTGGTGCCGGAAGGCTGGTACTGGTTGCTTGCCGGGTTCCTGATGTTCCGCTTCTTCGACATTCTCAAGCCGTGGCCGATTCGCTGGATCGACCGGCACGTCCACGGTGGCGTCGGGATCATGCTCGACGACGTGCTGGCCGGCGTGTTCGCCTGGCTGGCGATGCAGGGGCTGGTGTGGATTTTCGCCTGATCCGGATTGTCCGGCTTCAGTGAGGAGACTAAGGATGGCTCGACGCTGGCTGGCGCTGGTGTTTTTTACCTTGCTGGGCACTGTCGCCAGTGCGCAGGAAGCCGCGCCGACGCCTGCGGTCATCCATCTGGCCAGCGAAGACTGGGAAGACTACACCGCCGCCGACGGCCATGGTCTGGGCTGGGACGTGCTGCGCAAGGTGTTCGAACCGGTCGGGGTGAAGCTGGATATTCGCACCGAACCGTACACGCGCTCGGTGGGCCTGGCTCAGCGTGGTGAAGTCGATGCCTGTGTCGGCTCTTATCATGAAGAGTTCAGCGACCTGCTCTATCCGCACTGGAACTTCGACACCGACCACATCTACGCCCTGGGCCTTGCCAGCAACCCGGCACCGACGCCGGAAACCCTGGGTAGCTATCGATTGGCATGGGTGCGTGGCTACGACTATCAGAATTATTTGCCCAATGTGAAAAGCTACAACGAGGTCATTCGGCGCACCGGGATCCTGTCGATGCTGACCCACAACCGCGCCGACTATTACATTGATGCGCAGACCGAAATCGATTACGTGGTCGGCCGGGCCAAGGATCCGACGCAGTTTCGCAAGACCCACATCGCCGAACTGCCGCTGTATCTGTGCTTCGCCGACACGCCGCAGGCACGGACGTTGATGGCGCTGTTCGACAAGCGCATGGAGCAGTTGGTGAAGAGCGGCGAACTGAAGCCGGTGTTCGAAAAGTGGAAGCAGCCGTATCCGTTTGAGCCGAACTGATGCGAATTCCCGTAGGAGCTGCGGCACGCTGCGATCTTTTGATCTTGATCTGATACAACCAGACAAAAAGATCGCAGCCTCGTTTCACTCGACAGCTCCTACAGGGATCCCTGGCGTTCGAGGAGACATCAAACTTTTTGATCGTTATGCCCGATAATTCAGCCTAAGCGCCTGCAGGCACCTGCTGTTACAATGCCGGCCTGCGAATCTTCAGACTTTTTAGATCAGGAGCACACCGGTGCCTGTCGTTTTTGTCGCCGCTTCCAAGCTGCCAACGCCTTTTGCGCAATTCACCATGCACGGTTTTCTCGATGAAGCCACCGGCCGCGAGCACGTTGTGCTGAGCCTGGGTGATTTCGCCGACGGTGCCCCGGTCCTCGGCCGGTTGCACTCCGAGTGCCTGACCGGCGACGCCCTGTTCAGCCAGCGCTGCGACTGCGGCTCGCAACTCGAAGCGGCCCTCAAGGCCATCGCCCGTGAAGGCCGTGGCGTGCTGCTGTACCTGCGTCAGGAAGGGCGCGGCATCGGTCTGCTGAACAAGATTCGCGCCTACGAGTTGCAGGACGGCGGTGCCGACACCGTTGAAGCCAACGAGCGTCTGGGCTTTGCTGCCGACCAGCGCGACTACGCCATGTGCCTGCCGATGCTTGAGCACCTGGGTGTGAAGTCCCTGCGTCTGATGACCAACAACCCGCGCAAGGTCAAAGCCCTGACCGACATGAACATCGTCGTCGCCGAGCGCGTACCGCTGCACACCGGCCACAACCCGCATAACAAACTTTACCTGGCGACCAAGGCCAGCAAGCTCGACCACATGATGGGCAACGAGCATCAGGGCGAGGTAGACCGCGCGTGACTCGCGGTCAGGTGCGACGCCGTCTGGCAGTCGACTGGTGGAAATACCTGGCGCTGGCACTGGTGCCGCTGTTCGTTCTCAACGGCCTGTTCGGCCAGGGCGAAGGCATTCTGCCGGTGCTGGCCATGCCGATGTTCATTGCCGGCGTGGCCTCGATGTTTGTAAGCCTGAAGTTCTTCGGCCGCTACAAACACGCGCTGATCGCCACGCAGAAAGCCCTCGATACCCCTGATGAACCGGCGGCCTGGATTGCTTTGGCGACCCAGCGTCGTCATGCATTCCTCGCGGCGGCATTGCCGGCGTGGATCGGTGCACTGGCGGTGTTCGTCGGCCTCGAAGCGGTGCCGTTGATGCTGTTGGCGCTGTCCACGGCCGTGCTGTTCTACCTCTATCGCATTCCGCGTCAGCTCGGCTGATGCGTCGTCTGTGGCTGGCGGTTCTGCTGCTGGCCTGCGCCGGCCCGGTGCTGGCGAGCCTGCGGGTGGTGAGCCTCGCGCCTTCTCTGTCTGAAATCGTCGTTGAGCTGGATTCGGCTGACCTCTTGGTCGGTGTGCTGGATGCTGGCGAGCGTCCTGCTGCGCTCAAGGATGTGCCGTCAGTGGGGCGCTACGGTCAATTGGACATGGAGCGACTGCTCAGCCTCAAGCCCGATTTATTGCTGCTGTGGCCCGGCAGTGTCGGCCCGGCGCAACGCGACCAACTCAAACACCTGAACATTCCGACTTACGTGGCCGAACCGCACAATCTCGAACAGCTGTCTGCGCAGATTGAAGCGATTGCCAGTCAATTGCGGCGACCTGAGCGTGGGCTGAAACTGGCCGCTGAGCTGCGCGAGAAACTCAATGACTTGCGCCAGCGCTATCGCCGGGACACGCCGTTGAACGTCTTCTACCAAGTCTGGGACAAGCCGTTATACACCGTCGGTGGCGGGCAGATCATCAGCGATGCGCTTGAAGTGTGCGGTGCACGCAACGTGTTCGCCGACCTGAGTCTGCCGGCGCCGCAGGTCAGTATCGAAGCGGTGCTGCAACGCAATCCCGAGGTGATTCTGGCCGGCGATCAGGCCCAGCTTGATGCGTGGAAAGCGTGGCCGCAGGTGGCGGCAGTGGGGCATGGGCAGTTGCTGTTGGTCAGCGACAAAGGCCTGGAACGCCCGAGCGGGCAGATGATCGAAGCCACCGCCAAACTGTGTAAGCTCATTCAGCCACAACGCTAATCTTGTGGCGAGGGAGCTTGCTCCCGCTGGGCTGCGCAGCAGCACCAAAACCTGTCACTCAAATCTGCCTGCCATACCGAGCTAGCCGGATTACGACTGCTGCGCAGCCGGGCGGGAGCAAGCTCCCTCGCCACAGTTGATCAAGGTTTACCTTAGAGCCCCGGTGTCCAGGTCACGCCAAACACCCACGCCCGACCTTCCTCGCGATAGCCATACTGACTGCCGTCATAGCTGTACAGCGCGCGGCTATAACCCTTGTCCAGCAGGTTATCCAGCTTCAGGTCCAGCTTGATCTCACGGTTCAGCGCCCAGCTGCTGCGCAATCCGACGGTGCCGTAGCCACCCAGCGGCTGGGTGTTGTTCGAATCGTCGTAACTGCCGCTGACCAATTGCCAGCTGGCGCCCAGCCCCAACCGGTCGAACTGGCGATCCAGATCCCAGCTGGCTGTACGACGCGCGCGACGGGCCAGGGTATGCCCGGTGTCGCGATCACGCGGGTCGATGAGCGCCACGCCGAGGTTGCTCTGCCAGCCGAACAGTTCCTGTTTCAGCGCCGCTTCGAAGCCGTTGATCCGGGCCGAGGCAACGTTCTCCGGGCGTGAGTGGCTGCCGAAGATGATCGCGTCTTCCAGGTCCGTGCGATAAATCGACGCTTCGAGACGGCTGGTGTCGCTCAACTGGCTGCGCCATTGCAGCTCGTAGCTTTTCGAGGTTTCCGGTTTCAGGTCCGGGTTGCTGAAATCCGGGTAGTACAGGTCGTTGAAGGTCGGCGCGCGGAAGCCTTCGCTGTAGCTCAGCAGCAGATCGTTGTCCGGGTTCAGCGGCAGGGTGAAGGTGCCGCTCCAGGTGTTCTGGCTGCCGAACTGCTGGTTGTCGTCGTGGCGCAGACCCAGTTCTGTGGAGAAGCTGTCGGCCTGATAGCGATGCTGGATGAACGCGGCGCGGTTCCAGCGACTGTCTTCGTTGAACGCGGTGCTGCTGTTGACCCGGTCTTGGTACCAGTCGCCGCCAAGGATCAGGCTGTTGCGCGCATCCAGGGTCAGGTCGTTCTGCCAGTTCACCGAGTCGCGGTAAGTGTTGAACACCGTGCGCTCGTCGCTGAGCTTGTCGAGGGTCTTTTCGCGGTTCTCGCTGTGGCCGAGCTCGATGCGGGTTTTCCAGGTTTCGTTGACCCGGGCGTCGACGTAGCTGCTGACACTGCTGACGTTGAAGTCGCTGTAGGGCTGCTGCTGCACCGATTCGAAGGTGCTCGTGTCGAAGCGGCCAAAGGGGTTGTCGAACTCACTCTTGCCACGGTTATCCAGCAGATTGGCGCCGATCTCAACGTCATCGGTCAGCGCATGGCTGAGGCTCAGGCTGACGGATTTGTTGCGGTAGGCATCGTGATCGCTGTCGCTGGGGTAGGACTCATGAGTGCGGTCGAGGCCGGCGGTGTCATCCAGGCTGGCGCCAAGGTTGAAGCGGGTTTTGTCATCGCCACCGGACAGGCCAAGGCTGCGCTCCCAGGTCTGGTTGCTGCCGAACCCGACGTGCAGACGTGGCTGCAGACCTTGCTCGTTGCCGCGGCGGGTGAAGATCTGAATCACCCCGCCAATCGCATCGCTGCCATAAATCACCGAGCGCGAACCGCGCAGCACTTCCACGCGCTCGATCTGGTCGATGTTCAGGTGCTGCAGGTTGCTGTCGCCGGAGGTCGAGCTGCCGATGCGCTGGCCGTCGACCAGCACCAGACTCTGCGCAGACTGCGTGCCGCGAATGTAGATCCCCGGCAGACTGCCGCGCCCACCGGCCTGCGCCACTTGCACGCCCGGCACCCGTTGCAGCAGATCGGTGACGCTGCTCGGTTGCAGGCGGTCGATGTCTTCGCGGGTGAATACGGTGTTGGTGGCGCTGCTGTCATTGCGCGCCTCGACCTGGCGGTTGGCGCTGATCAGCGTGTCCGGCAGCTTCAGGGCTTCGTCGCGTTCGAAGGTGTCGGCGAGGGCGCTGGCGGCTTGCAGCAGGAGGAAGGGCAGGGCGAGGCGCGGGAGGTTCATGACAATCCGTGGTTTATGCAAAAACCTGTAGGAGCTGCCGAAGGCTGCGATCTTTTGCTTTTGAGAAAGGTCTGGAGCTGCCGACGATCACGATCAAAAGATCGCAGCCTTCGGCAGCTCCTACAGGGGGGAGTGTCAGCGGTTGAGCAACGCCAGACGCTCACGAATCGACGCCTCGATTCCGGCTTCGTCCAGCCCGCATTCGTCCAGCATTTGCGCTGGTTTCGCATGCTCGACATAGATGTCCGGCAAGCCCAGGTGCAGCATCGACTTGAGGATGTTCTCGCGTGCCAGGAACTCGCTGACCGCGCCACCGGCGCCGCCCATGATCGCGTTCTCTTCGATGGTCACCAGCAGCTCGTGGCTGCCGGCGATCTCGCGCACCAGCTGTTCATCCAGCGGTTTGACGAAGCGCATGTCGACCACGGTCGCATCCAGCTTCTCGGCGACTTTCAGTGCTTCGGTCAATTGCACGCCGAACACCAGCAGCGCGACGTTGCTGCCCTGACGACGAACGATGCCCTTGCCGATTTCAATCGGTTCGAGGTCTTTGTCGATGGTCGCGTTCGGGCCGGTGCCGCGTGGGTAACGCACTGCCGCCGGGCCGTTGTACAAGTGGCCGGTGGTGAGCATCTTGCGCAGTTCGTTTTCGTCGCTCGGGGTCATGATGACCATGCCCGGGATGCAGCGCAGGTACGACAGGTCGAAGCTACCGGCGTGGGTCGGGCCGTCTTCGCCCACCAGACCGGCACGGTCGATGGCGAACAGCACGTCGAGGTTCTGCACCGCGACGTCGTGCACCAACTGGTCGTAGCCGCGTTGCAGGAACGTCGAGTAGATCGCCACTACCGGTTTGGCGCCTTCGCAGGCCATGCCGGCGGCGAACGTCACGGCGTGCTGCTCGGCAATCGCCACGTCGAAGTAGCGCAGCGGGAAGCGTTCGCTGAACGCCACCAGGTCCGAGCCTTCCTTCATCGCCGGGGTAATCCCGACCAGACGCGGGTCAGCCGCGGCCATGTCGCACAACCATTCGCCAAACACCGCCGAATACTTCGGTCCGCCGGCCTTTTTCGGCGCGGCGGCCGGGGCGTCGAGCGGTTCGAGCTTGGTGATCGCGTGGTAACCGATCGGGTCGACTTCCGCCGGGGCGAAGCCTTTGCCTTTCTTGGTGACGATGTGCAGGAACTGCGGGCCCTTCAGATCGCGCATGTTGCGCAGGGTGGCAATCAGGGTCGGCAGGTCGTGACCGTCGATCGGGCCGATGTAGTTCCAGCCCAGCTCTTCGAACAGGGTGCCGGGAACCAGCATGCCCTTGGCGTATTCTTCGGTGCGGCGAGCGATTTCCCAGGCACCGGGCAGGCGCGACAGGACTTTCTTGCTGCCCTCACGCATGCTCGCGTAAGTGCGGCTGGAAAGGATTTTCGCCAGATAATTCGACAGGCCACCGACATTGCGCGAGATCGACATGTCGTTGTCATTGAGGATCACCAGCATGTTGGCGTTGACTTCCGGCGCGTGATTCAACGCCTCGAACGCCATGCCGGCGGTCAGCGCGCCATCACCGATCACGGCAATCGCCTTGCGATCGCTGTTTTGCAGACGGGCGGCAATCGCCATGCCCAGTGCTGCGCTGATCGAGGTGCTGGAGTGGCCGACGCCAAAGGTGTCGTACTCGCTCTCGGCGCGACGCGGGAAGGCGGCGATGCCGTCCTTCTGGCGCAGGGTTTCCATGCGCTGACGACGACCGGTGAGGATCTTGTGCGGATACGCCTGATGACCGACGTCCCACACCAGCCGGTCATCCGGGGTGTCGAAGACGTAATGCAACGCGATGGTCAGCTCGATGACGCCCAGGCCGGCACCGAAATGCCCACCGGTCTGGCCGACCGTGTAGAGCAATTCCAGGCGCAACTCATCGGCCAGGGTTTCCAGCTCGGCTTCGCCTAACCGGCGCAGGCCGTCCGGCGTGTTCGCGCGGTCGAGCAGGGGCGTGGTCGGGCGCTTGCGGGGAATCTCATGAAACGTCGTGGGCATCAGGCGAATCGTTATAGGTATAAAAGATGCGGCAGTTTACCTGATGCATCGCCCCCTGCCCACGCGTTGGTCTTTTTTGGCAGGTTGGCGTTCAGTTACGCCGCTCGACGATATACCGGGCCAGGTCGCGCAAAGGCTCTGCTGCCGCGTCAAACGGTCGCAGCGCGTGCAGCGCCTGATCGCGCAGTTCCAGGGCGTAGGCCTTGGCTGCGTCCAGCCCCAGCAGGGCCGGGTAGGTTGGCTTGTCGCGGGCGATGTCGGCGCCTTGGCGTTTGCCGAGGGTTTCGGTATCGCTTTCGACGTCGAGAATGTCGTCCTGGACCTGGAAGGCCAGACCAATGGCCTGTGCATAAATCTGTAGGGCCTTGAGTTCATCTTGCTCGGCACGGCCGCTGGCCAGGGCACCGAGCTTGACGCTGACTTCGATCAGCGCGCCGGTCTTGTGCCGGTGCATCTGCTCCAGCGCTTGCTGATCCAGCTTGAGGCCGACCGAACCGAGGTCGATGGCCTGCCCGCCGACCATGCCCGCCGGGCCTGCCGCATGCGCCAGCGCCGTGACCTGTTGCAGGCGGATGTCGGCGTCGAGGTTGCTCAGGCGCGGGTCGAGCAGAGCGCTGAAGGCCAGGCTCTGCAAACCGTCACCGGCGAGGATCGCGCAGGCTTCGTCGAATTTCTTGTGGGTGGTTGGCTGGCCGCGACGCAGGTCGTCGTCGTCCATCGCCGGCAAATCGTCGTGCACCAGCGAATAGGCGTGGATCAGCTCCACCGCACAGGCTGCGCCGTTGGCCTGCTCGGCTTTGCCGCCGAGCGCTTCGCACGCCGCGTAGGCCAGCAGCGGACGTACGCGTTTGCCGCCGATCATCACGCTGTAGTGCATCGCCTCATACAGGCGCGACAGCTCTGGCAACGGTGCTTTGAAGAGGATTTCCAGTGCCGCATTGACCCGCGCCTGGCTGGTCGCCGAATACGCTGCAATCATTCTGGCTGTTCCGCGTCGAAGGGTTCCTCGGCGAGTTCGCCATCGCGCTCCAGCAGCACTTGCACCTTCTGCTCGGCCTGGGCCAGCGCTGCCTGGCAGTCACGGGTCAGACCGATGCCCTGCTCGAAAGCGGTCAGCGAGTCTTCCAGCGACAATTCACCGTTCTCCAGACGCTCGACCAATGTTTGCAGGTCGGCGAGGGACTGTTCGAAATCCAGTGCAGCTTTTTTGCGGGCCATGGCGGCGATTTCCGGTTGACGTTAAACCGGCGCGACACTAGCAGATAGGGGGTTTATGGGCAAATGAGCGGGGCTTGCGCAGGCATCGCCAAGGGCCGCATCAACTTCTGTGGCGAGGAAGCTTGCTCCCGCTGGGTTGCGCAGCAACCTCATAACCAGCCACCGCAATTTAACAGTTGAACCCAGCCGGGTGATCGGGGCCTGCTGCGCAGTCCAGCGGGAGCAAGCTCCCTCGCCACAGGATTTGGGGGGCTTCATGAAAGTTGGGGCTTATTCGGCTCATTTTGTGAGCCGAATAAGAGCGCTATTCGGCTCATGCCCCACAGACCTGCGTGATTCTCACCGCAAATCCAGATGTATCCGATTGTTAAAAAACTGCCGAATCGCTAATCTTCGCGCCTTCTACGACCCGGTAGTCACGGGTCTTTCAGACGAAACGCAGTTTCCACCGCTGTGAAGTACCGAGGATCGGGTGCAAGGTTTCGTTCAGGCATGGCAGGAGGCACTACATGCGTTCATTTCTTTGGCTGCTGATCGGCCTGGCCTGCGCACCGGCGCTGCTGGCGGCGCCGAGCGCTGAGCTGTCGGAACCGTCCGGCGGCTGGCGTTACCACGGCCTGCTCGATCGCAGTGAAAATCCGCAAGTCGCTTACCCCACGCCGCCGATCGATCGCGGCATTCAGCGCAATCGCACGATGATCCAGGGCCAGCTCAAGGCCATCGGCAATCAGCGCGGGCCGCACACGCTGGCGGTCAACGGCAATCCATTGAATCTGTATACCGATGATGACGGGCGCTTCGCCCGGCCGTATGCGTTCGGCGCCGGCTCCAACAGTGTCGAAGTGCGCAGCGCCGAGGGCCAGTCGCTCAAGCGCGTGCAGTTCTATGAAGCGAATAACCTGCGCACCCCGGCGAAGATCCGCGTGGTGCTCGGCTGGGACGATCCCAAGGCCGAGCTCGACCTGCACATCATTACGCCCGACGGCCAGCATGCGTTCTTCGCCCACACGGCGCTGACCAACGGCGGCGGTCTGGACCCGGATGGGGTCGATGGCCCCGGCCCGGAAATGTTCACCATGACCGCGCCGCTGCATGGCACTTATCTGGTTTACGTCAACTATTGGGGCAACTTCGGCGACGGCGGCTATAACTTCGAGGAGGCCAGCAATCAGAACGAGGTCATCACCTCGCAAATCACGCTGGTGCTCAACGAAAACACGGTCGACGAAAAACGCGAAACATTCATCGTGCCCCTGCGGGCGATCGGTGATCTGCTGCTGGTCAAGACTTTCAACTATTAAGCATCCCGCACCACGGATGAACTTCGGGTTTTGTGAACATGAGTGATAACGCTGCTTCTCCGGCCGTCCCGACACCTGCCGGCCAACCTTCCCGGCGCTGGCCGGCGCTGCTGATCGGCCTGGCTCTGGTGGCCGGGGTGGCCGGTGGTCTCGGCTGGCTGCTGCACAAGCCCAAGGTGCCAGCGGCAGCGCTGGCCAGCGACAAGCTCGGCCTGAGCCGTCCCGATGCGCTGCTGGAAACCCGCTCCCTGAGCCAGTTGCCCAAGGACCTGCTGACGGTGCCGTTCCTCAAGGCCACGCTCACCGAGGATTTCGTCTTCTATTACGAAACCCACGCCGACCGCCTGGGGCTGATCGGCAGCCTGCGGCGGATCATCTACGAGCATGACCTGAAGCTGCAGGACAGCCTGATCGAGCAGCTTTTCGATCAACCGGCGGACGTCGCTTTGTGGCGCGGTGCGGATGGCCGGCTCAAGGATTTCCTGCTGGTGATGGATCGCGGCGGTTTGGCGAAACTGCTTGAGCCGCTGGCGAAAGTGGCGCTGGACGATTCGCAGCTCAGCGTTTTCGGCAGCCTCAAGGTCGGCAGCGACGAGGTGCCGCTGTACCAGCTCAGCTACAACGCCAGCAAATCGCTGCTGTTCGCTTCGCGCGGCGACAAACTGGTGGTGCTGTCCAATCCGAACAAGTATTACGACCCGGCCAATGGCGAGTCCGAAGAGTCGGGGCATGTATCGCCGCAAGCGCTGGCGGCCCTGCTCAACGGCGACAAACTGTTCCCCGAGGCCTTCGGTCTGCCGGCCAAGGCGCCGGAGGTGAAACAGCGTCTGTCGGTGAATTCCAGCGTGCTCGCCATGGGTTATCAACGTTTCATCCCGAACTTCGCCGGGCTGCGCTTCGACATGGACGACAAGGGCTGGCACAGCTTCCTCGCCATGGATGAGCTGGATAACCAGCCGGACTTCGATTTCAAACCCGTGTGGCAAGCCATGCCGCTGGGCGCCAGCGCCTGCGTGACCTTGCCGGTGGCGGCCGAACCGCAGAAGCCATTGTTGGTGAAACTTGGCGCGGATGAGGCGGTGGCGCAGAAACTCACCGAGCACGTCGCCGGTGCGGCGGGCCTTTGCTGGTACGCCGATTCGCGGCTGTACACGCCATTGCTGGTCGCCAGCCTGAAGGACGAGGACAGCAGCAAGCTCGACGGCGACCTGGGCACCTTGTTCGGTTCGATGGTTGGCGCCTACGAGTCGAATGTCGACGAACACGCGTTCCCGGTGGTCGAGAAGCAGGAAGGCCAGAGCCATGTCTGGCAGCGTCAGGTCAGCTCCAACTTCGGCCCGTACGCCGCCAAGACTGCCGAGAATCCGGACGCGATCAGCGGCAAGGCGTTCATGAAAGTCAGCCTCGCCCGTCACGGTTCGACGCTGCTGTTTTCCCTCGACGACAAACTGGTCGACAAGGCCCTCGGCACGCTCGACAAACGCTTCCCGCCGATGGCCGACGTGCTGCCCAAAGACGTGCTGATGCCGATCTACTTCGGCCCCGATTCGATGGCGCAACTGATGCAGCAGGAAACCCTCGACAGCCTGCCGCAGGACATGGAGCCGGTGTTCTACAACGCGGCGCAAACCTACCTGATCCCGAAACTGCGCACCCTCGGTGGCTACGGCAAATATGCCCTGACCCTGCCCGAAGGCAGCGAGCCTGACGGCCACTGGCAATGGTTGCCGCTGGAATGGAAAGCGCTGTGACCGCATTGATCCGCAGCCTCGGCCTGCTCGCGCTGTTGCTCAGCGCGGGTGCCCGAGCCGTCGAGGCGCCTGCACTGGATCCGGCGCAATCCCAGGTGTTCCGCGCCTGGTTCGTGCGCATCGCTCAGGAGCAACTGAGTCAAGGCCCGAGCCCGCGCTGGTATCAGCAGGACTGCGCCGGACTGGTGCGTTTCGCCGCCAACGAAGCGCTGAAGGTTCACGACGACAAGTGGCTGCGCAGCAATGGCCTGTCCAATCGCTACCTGCCGCCAGAGCTGACGCTCAGCGATGAGCAGCGCAAGCTCGCCCAGCAATGGCAGCAGGGCGGCGGCAAGGTCGGTCCGTACGTCAACGCGATCAAACTGATTCAGTTCAACAGCCATCTGGTCAGCCGCGACGTGTCTCAGGCACGCCCCGGCGACCTGATGTTTTTCGATCAGGGCGACGACCAGCACCTGATGATCTGGATGGGCCGCTACATCGCCTATCACACCGGCACGACCACCCCCACTGACAACGGCATGCGTTCGGCAAGCCTGCAGCAACTCATGACATGGAAGGACACCCGATGGATACCCGACGCAGCCAACCCCAACTTCATCGGCGTCTATCGACTGAACTTTCTCTCCCAATGACCGGTGCCCGCATGCTGCGACTCTGCGCTCGAATTCCCCTGCTGCTGGCGCTGTTGCTGCCATTGGCGACCGTCAACGCTGAAGATTCGGTGGAGCCGAGCGGCTACACGCCGGTCTCCGGTGAAAGCTTCTTCTTGCTGGCCGACAGCAGTTTCGCCGCGGACGAACAGGCGATGGTCCGTCTCGAAGCGCCGGGCCGCGATTACCGCCGCTTCCGCATGGAGCCGTATGGCGGCGCGGACATTCGCGTGTATCGCATCGACAAGCCGCTGGATTTCCTCAAGCGCCAGAAAAACCTGCACCGCGTGGTCAGCGACGGCCAGTTCAAGGGCGAAGGCCTGTCCAACACCCTCGCGTACCTGTGGGACAACTGGTACCGCAAATCGCGGCGGGTGATGCAGCGCGCGTTCTCCTACGAGTCGCGCAAACAGGTCACCGAGGAAGTGCCGGAGCTGAAGATGGGCAACGCCATCGCC
This sequence comes from Pseudomonas sp. 86_A, assembly GCF_017491705.1. Lineage (NCBI taxonomy): Bacteria > Pseudomonadati > Pseudomonadota > Gammaproteobacteria > Pseudomonadales > Pseudomonadaceae > Pseudomonas > Pseudomonas sp. 86_A. The sequence continues at coordinate 111,517 of NZ_JAFGYS010000005.1, forward strand.
GCGCCGACCCCGTACGACGCACAGCCGCAATTTGCGCTGATCCCGGGCCTGCCGGTGGTCAGTCAGTTCCGCTATCCGCTGTGGCAAGCCAAACCGATCCAGCCGCCGGCCGGGGTCAATCTGGCCGGGTCCTCCAGTGAGTTCGTCAGCGTCGCCCCGGGTAACGTCTACATCCCGCTGGGCAACCTGAAGCCGGGCTTGTACCTGGTCGAAGCGCTGATCGGCAAATACCGCGCGACCACCATGGTGTTCGTCTCCAACACCGTAGCGGTAAGCAAGATTGCCGGCGATGAATTGCTGGTGTGGGCGGCGCGCAAACACGAGGGCAGTTCGGTGCCCAAGGTCAACGTGCTGTGGACCGACGGCCTCGGCGTGATGAGCAGCGGCGCCACCGATGCCGATGGTCTGCTGCGCCTGAAGCACGTCAGCCCCGAGCGTTCGTTCGTGATTGGCGAGGACGAAGAGGGCGGGGTATTCGTCTCCGAGAACTTCTATTACGACAGCGAAATCTACGACACCAAGCTCTACGCATTCACCGACCGGCCGCTGTATCGCCCGGGGGATTGGGTGTCGCTGAAGATTGTCGGTCGCGAGTTCAAGAATGCGCGGGATTCGGTGATGCCGGGCGCCGCCGACGTCACGGTCAGCGTGCTCGACGCCACCGGCACCGACTTGCAACACCTCGACCTGAAACTCGATTCCAAGGCCGGTACTCAGGGCCGCTTCCAGTTGCCGGACAACGCCGTGGCCGGTGGTTACGAGATCCGTTTCAACTACAAGGATCAGGCCTACAGCAGCGCCTTCCGTGTCGCTGAATACATCAAGCCGCACTTCGAAATCGCGCTGAATCTGGCCAAGCAGGATTACCGCACCGGCGAGCCGGTCAAAGGCAGTCTGGTGCTGCTGTACCCGGACGGCAAACCGGTGGCCAACGCCAAACTGACCCTGAGCCTGCGCGCCCAGCAACTGTCGATGGTCGACAACGAGCTGCAATACCTCGGGCAATTCCCGGTGGAGCTGACCAGCACCGAACTGACCACCGACAGCAAGGGCAACGCGACCCTCGACCTGCCGGCGGCCGATAAACCGAGCCGCTACATGCTCACCGTGTTCGCCAGTGATGGCGCGGCGTATCGGGTCAAGACCACCAAGGAAATCCTCATCGACCGTGGCGCGGCGAGCTTCCGCCTGAGTGCGCCGCAGCGCTTCAGCGCGGTCAACGACAAGGTCGCGTTCAGCTACGCCAACGAGGGCGGCAGCGAGCAGAGCAAAGCGGTCACCCCGAGCAGCTACAGCTGGGTGCGTCTGGAAGATCAAAGCACTGGCGAGGGTAAACTTTCGGCCAGCGATAAAGGCTTCAGCCTGGCCTTTGAACATCCGGGTACTTACAACCTGACGCTGAAAGATCAGCACGGTCGCGTCCTCGGCGCCACCGGCCATTCGGTCACCGGCGAGGGCGTGAAAGCGGTGCCGGGCACCGTGGAAATCGTCCTCGACAAGCCCGAGTATAAGGCCGGTGATGAAGCGCTGGCGCTGATCACGTTCCCGGAACCGGTCAGCGATGCTCTGCTGTCGCTGGAACGCGACAAAGTCGAAGCCACCGCGCTGCTGGCCAAGGGCGGCGACTGGCTGAAACTGGAAAAACTCAGCGACACCCAATACCGCGCGCGCATCCCGGTGAAGGACAACTTCGCACCGAACCTGACCTTCTCCGTGCTGTATACCAAGGGCGGTCAGTACAGCTTCCAGAACGCCGGGATCAAAGTAGTTGCGCCGCAAATCGACGTGGCAATCAGCACCGACAAAGCGGTGTATCAGCCGGGCGATACCGTCACCGTCGACCTGACCACGCAGTTCGCCGGCAAAGCGGTACCGGCGCACCTGACCGTCAGCGTTGTCGATGAAATGGTCTACGCGCTGCAACCGGAAGTCGCGCCGACCATCGACCAGTTCTTCTACCACCCGCGCCGCAACAACGTACGCACCAGCGCCAGCCTGTCGTTCATCAGTTACGACGTGGCGTTGCCGGGCAGCCCGGGTGCACCGGGCAAGGCCAACCGCAGCGAGCGCGGAGTGAAAGTACTGGAGCGTCCGCGTCGCGAAGACGTCGACACCGCCGCATGGCAGCCTGAGCTGTTGACCGGTGCTGACGGCAAAACCCGTTTCACCTTCAAGATGCCGGACTCGCTGACCCGTTGGCGCATCACTGCCCGGGCCATCGCCGACGACGGTCAGGTCGGGCAGAAGAAGCAGTTCGTCCGCTCGGAAAAACCGCTGTACCTGAAGTGGAGCGGGCCGAGCAAATTCCGTAAGGGCGACCAGCCGCAACTCGGTGTGTTTGCCTTCAGCCAGGCCGAAAAACCGGTCAAGGCGGAACTGGTCACGCATTACGCGGGTGCCGAACAACGCCTGCCGGTGACTTTGAATAACGGCATCAACTACGTGCCGCTGCCAGCGTTTGCCCTGGCCTCGGGCGAGTGGACTGCCGAACTGGTGCAGGACGGTAAAACTGCCGACGCTTTGGCCGTACGCCTGAGCGCCACCGGTGACGGCTGGCAAGTGACGCAAACCCAAAGCCTCGATGTCGCCAGCGGCGACACCCCGTTGAGCCTGCCGGCAGACGCCACCGACATTCGCCTGCGCCTGGATGACAGTCCGCAAGCGTTGTTCCGCTCGGCCCTCGATGATCTGCTGAGCTACCCGTACGGCGGCGTCGAGCAGACGGCGAGCCGTTTGCTGCCGCTGAGCATCGCTTATCCGTCGCTGGCGTCGAGCCCGCAGATCCGCGATCGCTTGCGTCTGATCATGCAGAACAGCCGCCTGCGTCTGGTGCAAATGGCCGGGCCGTCCGCGAGCTTCACCTGGTGGGGCTTCGACGGTGAGCCGGACGCGTTCCTCACCGCCTACGCCTACTACGCCGACTGGAACGCCAGTCAGGTGCTGGAACTGACCCTGCCGCCGGAGCATTGGCAGCGAGTGCTGGAGGTTTACGCCAAGCAGGCGCCGAACACGCCGCTGCTGCAGCGGGCGCTGATCCTGTCGTTCGCCAGGCAGATGCACCTGCCGGTGAACACTTTGCTCAGCGGTTTGATGGACGATCTGGCCAAGGCCGGTGAGGGCAACGCCGAAACCCTGATGGACGACGGCGAAGACAGTCTGGTGATGAGCGACCCGGATTCGGCGCTCGGTCTGGCGGCGGCGCGGGTGCTGACCGCGTCGCTGGCGACCCAGGCGAAAGTCGCGTTGCCGGAGGCGTTCAATCGTCAGGTCGGCGCGGCGCAACAGCGTCTGGCGGTTAGTTCGCAGCCATTTGCCGAAGCGCTGAACCTGTCGCTGCAGCCGTTCGATCAGGCGCGCGCGACGGCGCTGCTGCAACGTCTGCTGCCACAGCAATCGACCCTCGAACGTGCGCTGGCGCTGAGCTGGTTGCAACGCAGCATCGCCCAGGCGTCGCCGACCATCGCGCTGATGCCGGGTGAAGGCTGGAAGAAAAACTACGGCGCAACCGGCGAGATGTTCTGGACGTGGCAGGGCGCGACACCGGTACCGAGCGTGTTGTCGGTGTCCGGCACGCAGGAGCGTCCGCTGCGCGCGGCGTTGAGCTTCCAGACCCAGCAACCGGCGGTCGATCCAATGGCCGTGACCATCACCCGGCGCCTGTCGCGACTGGTGCCGGGCGACGAAGCCTTCACCTTCAAGCTGGAGCCGGTGGGCACCAAGCCGCTGTCCAGCGACAGCCTGTATCTGGACGAAGTGATCCTCACCAGCAAGGCGCCGAAACCGCTGCGCTACGGCATGCTCGAAGTGCCGCTGCCACCGGGCGCCGATGTCGAGCGCACGACCTGGGGCATCAAGTTGCAGGGCAAGGATGGCACCGAACCGACCGCGCTGGAGAAGGCGCGCTTCGAACCGGGGCAACTGGCGTATGCGGTGCCGGTGGATGCACTGAGCGGCGAGTTGCGTCTGCGTCATCTGGTGCGTTTCTCGCAGAAGGGCCAGTTCAACCTGCCGCCGGTGCGCTTCACGCAGGTCTACGCGCCACAGCATCAGGCCCAGGAAGTGAAAGCCGCCCTCGGTCAGGTCACGGTCAACTGACATGAGCCGGCCGCTGCTGTGGCTGCTGATGTGTGTGATTCCTGCGCTGGCGACGGCGCAGGATGAGCCACTGCGCGTGGCGTACAAAGGTGAGTTGCTGTCGTTGAATCACACGCAACTGATTGCCCGCGAGCCATTGCCGTCGACGCTGGATACGCCGCTGGGCAGTCTTTGGAAGCTATTTGTCTACGCGTGGCTGGTCGATACCGGTGCGCGCGAGCCGGCGTATGAATGTCGCGGGCAGTCCAAGGAAGAAGTCTATTGCTGCTCGGCGGGCGGCAAGATCGAGCGTGATCAGGCGCTGGTCAAATCTTGCGGGTTGTACTTTGAACCGGCGCGATTGGGCATTTCTTCGGCCGATTGGCGCACGTATTGGCAGGCGCGGCAGGCACCGTCGTGGCTGCTGGATTTGCCCTCTGTGCAACCGGCCACAAGGGTTTCGGTGGCTGAGTTATTGGGCGTTTTGTCTGTGCTGCCGGCGCAGGAGCCGATGCGCCGCGTATTGCTCGACGTCGTTTTGAATGCGGCGGACGGCAATGTCGTCGGCGAACTCGGTGGCCGCTTGCGGGTGAAAACCTGGAGCTGGCTTGGCGATCAGGATCCGCAATCGCGCCAGGGTGGTTTCGCCGGTTGGACGGCGGACGGCTCGCCGATCTGGGCCGGTGGACGTGGCACCAGTCAGATGGTTCTGCGGCATTACGGGGCTGCGTTGGCGACGGTGTTGCCTTCTTCTTGGCCGGCGGAAGCAGGGCGTTGTGTTGAGGTCGAACTGTTCTCGCGTTATCCGGTTTCGCGAGTCCTGTCGGGCGCGCGCGTTGCTGGTTCCGGGCCTTTGCAGGGCGACTACCGCGTCGAATTCGTCAACGGCAACGCGCTGGATATCCACAGCGGCGGCGAACTGTTTCTGCTCAACGACAAACTGGTCGCCCGGCTTGATCGCGAAGAATACGTCGCCCGCGTCCTCGAACGCGAAGCCAAGCCGGAACCTGCCGAAGCAGCCAAAGCCCTGGCCGTGGCGATCCGCACGTACCTGCTGCAAAACGCCACGCGCCACGGCGATTGCCTGAGCATCGACGACAGCAGCAACCGCCAGCGCGTCGCTCCACGCCCGGCCTCCGCCGAGTCGCGCAACATCGCGGCGTGGACGGCGGATCTGGTCCTGGCCGGCAGCACCGTCACCTATCACTCCGATCAACCCGGCCCGGACAAACTGGCCTGGCAACAAGCGGTGGAACAGGCCAACGCCGGCCAGCGTTACGACGCCATTTTGCTGCACGCCTATCCGCGCGCCAGCCTCAGCCGCTGGGACAACCCGGTCGCTTCCTGCGAAGCGCTGCCCGCCGCCCAAGACTGGCTGCAAAAGCAGCGTCGCGGCTGGCGTCCGACGCTGGAAAGCGAAACCGGCTACAACGAAGTCAGCACATTCGCCGTGTGCAAACTGGCATTCGGCCGCCCGTTCGTCGATCGCGAGCGTCAGCGCATTTACGTGCGCGGCGTGCTGACCCTGCAGGATCGCCTCGACCTGACTCACGAATATCTGCACCTGGCCTTTGAAGCTCATCCCAACGGCCAGGATGAAACCTACATTGAAGGGCTCGCCCGTCACCTCTTGCTGGAATAGACCATGACACTCCGTTATCCACAGGTCTTGCTGTTGCTCTGCGCGTTCAATGCATTGCCGATGGCAATGGCCGCCGACAGCGTCAAACTCGACACCCCGGTCGGTGGCTGGCGCACCGGCGCGCCCGAGGGCGAAGGCGAAAACTTCCGTCAGACCGTCAACTACCCGGCCTCCTCGGTCAACACCCCGGTCGGCCAGGCCAACACCGCGCGCATCAGCGGCGAAATCAAAGCCACCCCCAAGAGCAAGGAACCCGGTCGGCTGATCGTCAACGGCGTCAGCATGCCGCTGAAAGTCGACGACAGCGGCCGCTTCGACCGCCCGTTCTCCTTCCCCAACGGCAGCAACAGCGTCGAAGTGCGCAGCCCCGACGGTCAGCAACGCCACCGCACGCAATTCCTCAACGCCAGCGGCGGCGCGACCCCGGCCAAGCTGCGCGTGCTGCTGTCGTGGGACAGCGACGGCACCGACCTCGACCTGCACCTGATCACCCCCGACGGCACCCACATCTGGTACGGCGACCGCGTCGCGCCCAACGGCGCAGCGCTCGACGTCGACGTCACCACCGGCTACGGCCCGGAAATCTTCGCCATGCCGGCACCGATCAAGGGCCAGTATCTGGTGTACGTGAACTACTTCGGCGGTGGCTATCGCGGGGATGACGAGGGTGGTGAAGAAGCGGTGCAGCCGCTGACCACGGCGCAGGTGACGGTGATTACTGAGGAAGGCACGCCGAGCGAGAAGATGGAGACGTTTGTGGTGCCGATGCGGGCGGTGGGTGAGCTGACATTGGTGAAGTCGTTCAGTTATCCCTGAGGCTCCGATTATTTGGGGAACACCCCGCAGAGCGCATTGCCCTGATACCCGTGAACTATCGGCCCCAGAACCATCAATGGACCGCAAGCGTAAAATGGGGACGTCACTTTTTGCTTTGAGTTGAGCAACACCACTTCTTTGCCGAATTCGTCGCTGCCGAAGGACTGCTCGAAGTACGACGTACACACCGGCAACTGCAACGGCACAGGAATCACCAGCGCCCAAACCGTGATACCGCACCATTCTCGAGTGGGTGTCGATCTTTCGGTCCTGGTGATATTCGGATTAATCGAGCGTGCGCTGAGGGCTTTGTGCTCGTCTGTTCTAAGCGTGGTTTTCTCCGGCAGGGCCACGATGGCACCGACGCAGCCGGAGAGGCAAAAGCCTAAAGCGGCAGTCAAGACGACTGGTTTCAGAGCAGAGCGGTAACTGTCGAGCTGCACGTTTTACTTTCCTTGTAAGCGTGTGGGGACTAACGGAGCACTTTCTTTCAGGCATTAAAAAGCCGGCTTGTGGCCGGCTTCTCGGGGACTGGCTTGGTTTATTTTTGGTAAACCGCGCCAGCCTTCAAAACGTACACCCGGATCTGCGTCCGGCTGTGGGACTTGGTCAGACGTTGGTCTGCCGCGTCGGGCGTCATCTGGGCCGCGGGAGCGGGGATGCGCAAATGTGGGGCGCAGGATACTGAGTTTTGTGGGGGATTCCCAGCCTGAAGTGCGGTTTAGAGCGATCTCAGTCGAACAAATTCGAAAGTTGTACCGATTATCAGGGCCTCATCGCGAGCAGGCTCACTCCTACAGGGGAGGGTGCGGCTCGGGAGGGGATCAGAGAAACGGCACCACCGGTCGGCGCTTGCCCAGGGTCGACCACCAGAATACCCAGCCCAGAATGTGTATCCGCTGCTCATCGATCTGCGCCGCGCGGAAGATTTCGTCCGGGTGTTCGGCGCTGTTGTGGCTGCGCAGGCGCAGGGCGTTGCCCGGCATGCGGTGCAGGTATTTGATGCGCAGCATGCCGTCGTGTTCGATGGCGTAGATTTCGCCGTCGACGACCTGGGTCAGGCCGCGGTCGATGCCGACGATGGAGCCGTCTTCGATGCGTTCGCCCATGCTATTGCCGATCATGTGCGCGCAGATGGCGTCGGTGTGGCGGATTTCCAGTTGGTCGAGGTGGGCGCGGGGCAGGCGGATGGTTTGTTCGGGGTCGAGGATGACGTGGGTTTTGCCGGCGCCGTTGGTGATCGGTGTCTCCTTGAAAAACGGCAATTCGATGTCCTTGGGATCGATGACCGTGTAGACGCCGCGGATGGCCTCGGCATCGAAAGTGTCGCCGTTGCTGGCGGGTGTTTGCAGGCGGGGTGACTCTTTGGTGCCTTCGCCGGTTTTCAGCCACTCGCTGTTGACCGACAACAGGCGCGAGACCTCTTCCATGCGATACGCGGGTACGCCCCGGGTGTACCAGTTATGAATGTTTTGGGCTTCCGTGCCCCAGAACTTTGCGAATCCCGTGGTGGTGATGTTCGCTGCTTCCAGGAGTGCCTTGAATCTTGGACCGCTAGTGTTCTTTCTCATAAACACCGAGTCTACGGCCGTGCTAGAGCGGTTTGAATAAACTGGGTGTTCAAAAAAGCTCTGTATTTTGCGACCGGATGTAAGACGTGCTTGTGGGAAATTACACACCTTAAAACTTTTCTGTAGTCCGCTATAAACACGTTGTTTAAGACGATTTTTCCCAGGCACAAAAAAACCCGGATCAACCGGGGTTTTCTTCAAGCGTCATGCAGCCAGCAGGTGCTTAACCCTTGTAGGCAGCAACCGACTTGGTGATCGCAGCGCGAGCGGCGTCAGCGCCGTCCCAGCCTTCGATCTTGACCCATTTGCCTTTTTCGAGATCTTTGTAGTTCGCAAAGAAGTGCTCGATCTGCTGGATCAGCAGTGGTGGCAGGTCGGTGTATTCCTTCACGTCGACGTACAGCTGGGACAGCTTGTCGTGTGGGACTGCGATGACTTTGGCATCGCCGCCGCCGTCGTCGGTCATGTTCAGGATGCCGACCGGGCGCGCGCGGATCACCGAGCCTGGAGCAACCGGGTAAGGGGTCACAACCAGCACGTCGAGGGGATCACCGTCGTCAGCCAGGGTGTTCGGGATGTAACCGTAGTTGGCCGGGTAGAACATTGGGGTGGCCATGAAACGGTCAACGAACAGGCAATCGCTGTCTTTGTCGATTTCGTATTTGATCGGCGCGTGGTTGGCCGGGATCTCGATCGCGACGTAGATGTCGTTCGGCAGGTCTTTGCCAGCCGGAATCTTGCTGTAGCTCATTGGGCGTTGCCCCCGTAGTTTGACCAAAAACACTTGGCCGGATTGACCAAAAAGTGGCGGCGATTATAGGCACATTCCTACGCCGACGCCACGTACCAGAAGTCGTGCAGCGCTTAGTCGTGCGCCTGATAGACCGGGTCTGTGGCCTGAAGTTGCCGCAGCCGGCCCAACGGATCCTGCCGGTAGAAAAGCTTCAGTTGCAAGTAGACCTGTGGATAAGCCTCGTGCAGCAGATCCGGGGCGCTGAAGAAGTATTCGCTGGTGACTGCAAAGAACTCGGCAGGATTTTCGGCCGCGTACGGGTCGATGGCGGTTTCGACGTCTGGGTGGCGGTCGAGCTGGTGGTTGAGGTCGTCGTAGGCGTGTTGCATGACCTCGGCCCAGTCGCTGACGCGCATGTCGGCGTGCAGCGGCGGCAGGCCGTTGGCGTCGCCGTTGAGCATGTCGAGCTTGTGCGCCAGCTCGTGGATCACCAGGTTGTAGCCTTCCCAGCCACCACTGGCCATTACCCCGGGCCAGGCGAGGATCACCGGCCCCTGTTGCCAGGCCTCGCCGCTGTGCTCGCCGTCCCACTCGTGTTCGACCCCGCTGGCATCGCGATGGCGTTGCGGGCTGAGGAAGTCGTCGGGGTAGAGGATGATTTCGTGAAAGCCCTGATACCAGTTCAGATCGCCGAGTTTGAGCAGCGGCAACTGGGCCTGCGCGGCGAGCAGCAGGCGTTGCTCCTGATGCAGTTCGACGCCGGGCAGGGCGGTCAGGTGTTTGTCTTCGAGAAACAACACGCAGGCTTCACGCAACCACTGGTCCTCGGCGGCGCTGATGCCGTCAAGAAAGCTCAGGTGGTGGCGCACCCGTTGCCACAGGTCGTCGGCAATCGGGTGCCTGGCGAGGATGCGCCGGCGACGCCAGGCGCTCAGTGACCACATCGGATCAGTGGGTTTCGGCTTTGGCGCCGCCGAAACGGCTGCGCACCACACCGATGATCATCGGGACCAGCGACAGCAGGATGATGCCGACGACCAGCAACGACAGGTTCTTCTTGATGAACGGCACGTTGCCGAAGAAGTAACCCAGGGTCACCAGACCGCCGACCCAGAGGATGGTGCCGAACACGCTGAACGCGAAGAAGCGCGGATACGGCATTTTCCCGACGCCGGCGACGAAAGGGGCAAACGTGCGGATGATCGGCAGGAATCGCGCCAGGGTCACGGTTTTACCGCCGTGCTTGTCGTAGAAGTCGTGGGTTTTCTGCAGGTAGTCGCGACGGAAGATTTTCGAGTTCGGGTTACTGAAGAGTTTTTCTCCGGCTGTTCGACCAATCACGTAGTTGGTGCTGTCGCCGAGGATGGCCGCGAGCATCAACAGACCGCCCAACAGGACCGGATCCATGCCACCGCCCGCCGCAACGGCACCGGCAATGAACAGCAACGAATCGCCCGGCAGGAACGGCATCACCACCAGACCGGTTTCACAGAAGATGACAGCGAACAGAATCGCGTAGATCCACGGCCCGTAGTTGGTGACCAGCAAATCGAGGTACACATCGAGATGCAGGATAAGGTCGAGCGGGTTGAAATCCATGGGGGCACCTGTGGTGACGGCCCGACTCGGCAGGCCTGTGCGGATGATTCGGGTGTAAGCCTACAGCGGGGTGTAGTTTTTCTTACAAGCCGGAAAGCTCGGGATTATACGGTCTGAGAGGTGAAAAGCGCGTTGGTTTTGTAGCGGGGGATGTCGGGGTGTGAACAAATGTCAGGCAGGCATTGATGATGGCGGCAAGGCGGGTGTGGCGAGGGAGCTTGCTCCCGCTGGAGGGCGGAGCACTCCCAAGCCTTGATTTGCCTGACCTGTTGAGATGACTGAGGTGGGGCCGCTTCGCAGCCCGGCGGGAGCAAGCTCCCTCGCCACAACAGGTCCTTGATGAGTGCTAAAGCTCGTCGCTGATCGGCAACACGTAGTTCTTGAACTCGGTGTCTTCCTTGAAGCCGATGGATTCGTAGGTTTTCTGCGCCACTTCGTTGTTGCTGCTGGTGGAGACGCGCATGCGTACGGCCTGGGTTTCCTTGGCCATTTTCTTCGCGGTGCGGATCAGGTTGTCGGCCACCAGCTGCCGGCGGGCGTCTTCGGCGACATAGATGTCGTTGAGGATCCACACGCGTTTGAGCGACAGCGAGGAAAAACTTGGATACAGCTGGCAGAAGCCCATCAGCTTCTTGTCGTCATCGTCGGCCAGGGCCAGGTAAATCACCGACTCCTTGCGGCGCAGGCGTTTTTCGAGAAACGCGCGGGAGGAATCCGGGTAAGGCAGGGAACCGTAGAACTCGCGATATTTGACGAACAACGGGGTCAGCAAATCCAGATGTTCGAGGGTCGCTTGAATAATCCGCATGATAGGTCTCGTCTTCAAGTGGCTGTCTTCAACTGCTCTGACGGCGATGGGAAACCCTGGCGGCCGTGCATCGATCCTGCCTGAAAGCAGCGCAGAAACGCAATGCGGAAACGGTTCAGGTTGTCGACGGGCCCAGTAGGAAGTTTCCCTTCATGTCCGCCCCGGCGTCCGACTCCAGCGTCTGAACCTGTGCTTCGTCCTTCAGATTGACCCCCGACAACTGGCGCCGGCAGGCCTCGCGCATCAGATACAGCAAGCGATGCGCCGCCATACCGTAACTCAAGCCCTCGAGCCGCACGTTGGAGATGCAATTGCGGTAGGCATCGGTCAGCCCGATTTTTGGATTGTAGGTGAAATATAAACCGAGGCTGTCGGGCGAACTCAGGCCCGGACGCTCGCCGATCAGCATCACCACCATTTTTGCGCCGAGCAACTGACCGATTTCATCACCGACGGCGACCCGGCCCTGTTCCACCAGCACCACGGGGGCAATCGACCAGCCGTCGGCGCTCATCTGCTCCTCCAGGCGGGTCAAAAACGGCACGGTATGCCGATGCACGGCCAGCGCCGACAAGCCGTCCGCCACCACAAGCGCCAGATCGACGCCGCCGGGGTGCACTTGCGCGTAATCGCGCAAGCTCTGCGCCGAGTCTTCGCTGAGTTTGCGCCCCAGATCCGGGCGTTGCAGATAGCTGTTGCGATCCGTTGCCGCGCTGTGCAGCAACAGGCTCTCGCGCCCGCGCTCGCTCAGTTGCGCGCTGAGCCCGGCGTGATCGAACGGCAGATGCACCGCATCCCGCGCCTGGGCGTGGGCGAACTGGAAATCCAGCTGGGCGCTGGTCGGCAGGCTGGTGCCGGTGCGGCCGAGGGCGATGCGCGCCGGGGTCAGGCGGCGCAGCTCCAGCCATGGGTTTTGCGGGTCGACAGGCGGTTTTTCCATAACACTCATCTCAGTTGCGCCAGCGCCTGGCGGAAGGCCGGCGGCAGGTTGTTGCCAAAGCGAACCTTGCCGTCCGCCTGGGTGAAGATGCCCATGTTCGCCAGCCATTGTTCGAACTCCGGCGCCGGTTTCAGGCCCAGGGTCTGGCGCGCGTAGAGCGCGTCGTGGAACGAGGTGGTCTGGTAGTTGAGCATGATGTCGTCGGAGCCGGGGATGCCCATGATGAAGTTGATCCCGGCTACACCGAGCAACGTCAGCAGGGTGTCCATGTCGTCCTGGTCGGCTTCGGCATGGTTGGTGTAGCAGATGTCGCACCCCATCGGCACGCCGAGCAATTTGCCGCAAAAATGGTCTTCGAGGCCGGCGCGGATGATCTGTTTGCCGTTATAGAGGTATTCCGGGCCGATGAAACCGACCACGGTGTTCACCAGAAACGGCTTGAAATGCCGCGCCACGGCGTAGGCCCGGGTTTCGCAGGTCTGCTGGTCGACACCGTGGTGGGCGTTGGCCGACAGTGCGCTGCCCTGGCCGGTCTCGAAATACATCAGGTTTTGCCCGAGAGTGCCGCGTTTGAGGCTCAGCCCCGCGTCGTAGCCTTCCTGCAAGACGTTCAGGTTGATGCCGAAACTGGCGTTGGCCGCTTCGGTGCCGGCGATCGACTGGAACACCAGGTCCAGCGGCACGCCACGGTTGATCGCCTCGATCGAGGTGGTGACGTGGGTCAGCACGCAGGCCTGGGTCGGGATGTCATAGCGCTGGATGATCGCGTCGAGCATTTCCAGCATCGCGCAGATCGAGGCAATGCTGTCGGTGGCCGGGTTGATGCCGATCATCGCGTCGCCGTTGCCGTACAGCAGACCGTCGAGAATGCTTGCGGCGATCCCGGACGGCTCGTCGGTCGGATGGTTGGGTTGCAGGCGGGTCGACAGGCGGCCGCGCAGGCCGAGGGTGCCGCGAAATTGTGTGACCACGCGGATCTTCTGCGCCACCAGCACCAGATCCTGCACGCGCATGATCTTCGAAACGGCGGCGACCATTTCCGGGGTCAGGCCGGGGGAGAGGGCGCGCAGGCTGGTTTCGTCGGCCGCCTCGCTGAGCAGCCAGTCGCGGAAACCGCCGACGGTGAGGTGGCTGACCACGGCAAAGGCCTGTTTGTCGTGGGTGTCGATGATCAGTCGGGTGACTTCATCGGTTTCGTAGGGAATCAGCGCTTCCTGCAAGAAATGCGTGAGCGGGATGTCGGCCAGCGCCATTTGTGCGGCCACGCGTTCGCCGTCATTGAGCGCGGCGACGCCGGCCAGGAAATCCCCGGAGCGTGCCGGGCTGGCCTTGGCCATGACGTCCTTGAGGCTGTCGAAGCGATAGGTCTGGGCGCCGACGGAATGGGCAAATGCGGCCATGGGGCGGTGTCCTCCGGTAATGCGGGAATACGTGTTTGTAGGAGTGAGCCTGCTCGCGATGCAGGCAACTCGGTGCAACAGTCATACCGCGTCGATGCGATCGCGAGCAGGCTCACTCCTACAGTTTTTGTGTGCACTTCTATATAGCGGGCACCGGGCGAAAGGCCCGGTGCCGGTGCAACTAGATCCCTTCGAGCATAGCGTCTGCCGGGGCTTCGGCGCGTTGTTTGGCGGTCAGCTGGAAGTACAGATAACCAGCGGCCATGAAGCCCAGGAACACGCAACCGATCAGCGTGTTGAACCACGCCATCGCCACCAGGCACACCACCGCCAGGAACAGCGCAATCGCCGGCACCACCGGGTAGCCCGGGGCGCGGAAGGTGCGTTCGAGGTTCGGTTCGGTTTTGCGCAGTTTGAACAGGCTGAGCATGCTGATGATGTACATCACGATCGCGCCGAACACCGACATGGTGATCATCGCCGCAGTCAGGGTCATGCCCTGCAGATTGACCAGACCATCGCTGTAGATTGCCGCGATGCCGATCACGCCGCCGGCCAGAATGGCCCGGTGCGGGGTCTGGAAACGCGACAGCTTGGCCAGGCTTTTCGGCAGGTAACCGGCGCGAGCGAGGGCGAAGAACTGTCGCGAGTAACCGAGGATGATGCCGTGGAAACTCGCCACCAGGCCGAACAGGCCGATCCACACCAGCATGTGCATCCACGAAGAATTGTTGCCGACCACCGCTTTCATCGCCTGTGGCAGCGGATCGTTGATGTTCGACAGCTGGCGCCAGTCGCCGACACCGCCGGCCATCACCATCACACCGATGGCGAGGAACACCAGGGTCAGAATGCCGCTGACGTAAGCCTTGGGAATCGTGCGCTTCGGGTCCTTGGCTTCTTCGGCCGCCATGGCGGCGCCTTCGATGGCGAGGAAGAACCAGATCGCGAACGGGATCGCCGCGAAGATTCCGGGGATCGAACCCAGGGTGAATTCGTTGGCACCCGACCAGCCGTTGAGCACGAAGTTGCTGAAGCTGAAGCCCGGCGCGACCACGCCCATGAACACCAGCAGCTCGGCGACCGCGAGTACGGTGACCACCAGTTCAAAGGTCGCGGCGATGCTGACGCCGAGGATGTTCAGGGTCATGAACACAAAGTACGCGCCGACCGCCGCGATCTTCGGATCAAGTTCCGGGTACTGCACGTTGAGGTAGGCGCCGATCGCCATGGCGATGGCCGGCGGGGCAAAGACGAATTCGATCAGGGTGGCGATGCCGGCAATCAACCCGCCTTTCTCGCCAAATGCCCGACGGCTGTAGGCAAACGGCCCGCCCGCGTGGGGAATCGCTGTGGTCAGTTCGGTGAAACTGAAGATGAAGCAGGTGTACATGGTCGCGACCATCAGCGCCGTGACCAGAAAACCGAGCGTGCCCGCGGTGCCCCAGCCGTAACTCCAGCCGAAGTATTCGCCGGAAATCACCAGGCCGACGGCAATGCCCCAGAGGTGCAGGGTGCCGAGTGTGGGTTTGAGCTGTGTGGTGGAAGTCATAAGTCCTCTCTGTTTTTTATTGTTCGATCTGTTGGACTTTCGGGTGCAACGGGTTGGGTGGATGGAGGCTGTTCACGCAGCGGCGGTTTTCGTGCAAATCCTGAATGACGGGTACGCAAGGGCCGTGCCAGAGCGGCCAAGCCTTGGGGTTGTGTCATAAAGGACGCCGATCGCGAGCAGGCTCACTCCTACAAAAGGAATGCGGTGCAATCGTAGGAGCGAGCCTGCTCGCGATAGCGGTCGATAAGGCGACACAGAATCATCTGTGTCGCCCCGGGTTTTAGAAGAAGCCCAGCGGATTGATGTCGTAGCTCACCAGCAGGTTTTTGGTCTGCTGGTAGTGGTCGAGCATCATCTTGTGGGTTTCACGGCCGACGCCGGACTTCTTGTACCCGCCGAACGCGGCGTGTGCCGGGTACAGGTGGTAGCAGTTGGTCCACACACGACCGGCCTTGATCGCGCGGCCCATGCGGTAGGCGCGGTTGATGTCGCGGGTCCACAGCCCGGCACCGAGGCCGAACTCGGTGTCGTTGGCGATTGCCAGGGCTTCGGCTTCGTCCTTGAAGGTGGTGATGCTCACCACCGGGCCGAAGATTTCTTCCTGGAATACGCGCATCTTGTTGGTGCCCTTGAGCAGGGTCGGCTGGATGTAATAGCCGGTCGCCAGATTGCCCTCGAGTTTTTCCACCTTGCCGCCGGTCAGCAGCTCGGCGCCTTCGCCCTTGGCGATTTCCAGGTACGACAGGATCTTGTCGAATTGCTGCTCGGATGCCTGCGCGCCAACCATGGTGTCGGTGTCGAGCGGGTCGCCGCGTTTGATCTGCAGGACTTTCTTCATCACCACTTGCATGAATTCGTCGTAGATCGACTCCTGCACCAGCGCGCGGGACGGGCAGGTGCACACTTCGCCCTGGTTGAAGAACGCCAGCACCAGGCCTTCGGCAGCTTTTTCGATGAAGGTCGGCTCGGCCTGCATGATGTCTTCGAAGAAGATGTTCGGCGATTTGCCGCCCAGCTCCACGGTGGACGGAATGATGTTCTCGGCCGCGCATTTCATGATGTGCGAGCCGACCGGGGTCGAGCCGGTAAAGGCGATCTTGGCGATGCGTTTGCTGGTGGCCAGTGCTTCGCCGGCTTCTTTGCCGAAGCCTTGCACCACGTTGAGCACGCCCGGTGGCAGCAGGTCACCGATCAGCTCCATCAGCACGCAGATGCCCAGCGGAGTTTGCTCGGCCGGCTTGAGCACCACGCAATTGCCGGCGGCCAGCGCCGGGGCGAGTTTCCACGCGGCCATCAGCAGCGGGAAGTTCCACGGGATGATCTGGCCGACCACGCCCAGTGGTTCATGGATGTGATAGGCAACGGTGTTGCCGTCGATTTCGGCCGCGCTGCCTTCCTGGGCGCGCAGGCACCCGGCGAAGTAGCGGAAATGGTCGGCAGCCAGCGGAATGTCGGCGTTGAGGGTTTCGCGGATGGCTTTGCCGTTGTCCCAGGTTTCGGTGATCGCCAGCAGTTCGAGGTTCTGTTCGATGCGGTCGGCGATTTTCAGCAGGATCAGCGAGCGCGCCTGCACGGAGGTCGCGCCCCACGCGTCGGCAGCGGCGTGGGCGGCGTCCAGTGCCTTGTCGATGTCTTCGGCAGTGGAGCGGGGGAATTCGGCAATCGGTTGGCCATTCACTGGCGAGGTATTGGTGAAGTACTGACCTTTGACAGGCGCGACGAACTCGCCGCCGATGTAGTTACCGTACTTGCTCTTGAACGAGACTTTGGCGCCTTCAGTACCGGGGTGAGCGTAACGCATGATGATGTTCTCCTTGGCTTTGTACTTATTAGAGAAACGCGCAAGTGCGCTTGCTATAAGCGTAGAGCAAGGGTCGGGCCACTGCCGTGCAGGGCAGGCAAATCAAGGCTTTGCGTGTTTTCTGTCGGACGGGCGGGCGGCGCCTGTGATGGTTTCGGTACAGACGGGGTGACAGTTTGTACCGCTTTTGGCACAGCGTGTGACTGACCGGTCTTGCCAGCATTGCAATGCCGGAGCGGCTGGAGGATGCTGGGCGTCAAATTGTCGCAGAGCGCTGTTCTGTGGCGAGGGAGCTTGCTCCCGCCGGGCTGCGAAGCAGTCCTGAAATGTTTACCGCTCATATACTTCGGCGAGCGCTTCGCACTCGAGCGGGAGCAAGCTCCCTCGCCACAGGTCAGTGTTGGCAGTCTGGAAGGGTCGACCTTTCGGGGAGAATAACAAGAAATGCACGACAACCATTTGAGCCGCCATGCCCAACAGGTGCTCACCGTGACTCAGGGCAAACCGCACCTGCACGGGCCCGGTGCCGACCCGTCGATTGCGCGGTCGTGGCTGCGCTGTCTTGAGGACTATCACCTCGACCCGGCGCTTGCCATGGCGCCCACCGTGCTCGAACACGGGCGCGTTCTTGAAAGCCGCGAGCGCCTGCAACAGGTGTTGCAGATTGCCGGCAATGAAATG
The DNA here is from genome assembly GCF_017491705.1 of Pseudomonas sp. 86_A. NCBI lineage: Bacteria > Pseudomonadati > Pseudomonadota > Gammaproteobacteria > Pseudomonadales > Pseudomonadaceae > Pseudomonas > Pseudomonas sp. 86_A. The sequence continues at coordinate 129,134 of NZ_JAFGYS010000005.1, forward strand.
AGCAGCCTGCACCAACAGCTGTCCGGCGCCGGCCATGCGGTGCTGCTGACCGACGCACGCGGGGTGATCCTCAACTGCGTCACCGCGCCTGCCGAACGCAAGATTTTCGAACGTGCCGGCCTCTGGCTCGGCGCCGACTGGAGCGAGGCCTGCGAAGGCACCAACGGCATCGGCACCTGCCTGGTCGAGCGCCAGGCGCTGACCATCCATCAAGACGAACACTTTCGCGGCCGCCACACCGGCCTGACCTGCTCGGCGAGCCCGGTGTTCGATCCGCACGGCGAATTGCTCGCGGTGCTCGACGTGTCCTCGGCGCGCCACGACGTTTCGCGGCAGAGCCAGTTCCACACCATGGCGCTGGTCAATCTGTCGGCGAAAATGATTGAGAGCTGCTATTTCCTGCGTTGCTTCGATAACCAGTGGTTGCTGCGTTTTCACTTGCAGGCCGAATCCGTCGGCTTGTTCAGCGAAGGGCTGCTGGCGTTTGACGGGGAAGGGCGGATCAGCGCGGTCAACCAGAGTGCGCTGAACCTGCTGGGGCATATTCGCGGTGGCTTGTTGGGCAAACCGGTGGAGGCGTTTTTCGATTGCTCGCTGGACGAACTGCTCAGTCGCGCCAGCGCCAATGCCAGCGCCAGTTGGCCGCTGCGCACCCGCGACGGGCGTCATTTGTTTGCCTTGCTGCGCGGTGAGTCGCGCAAACCGGCGCCGATCATGCCGGCCGCGGTCGTGGTCAAGCCGCAACCGCTGGCGGGCATTTGCCTCGGCGACGCGGCGCTGCAAGCGGATTTTCGCAAGGCGCTGCGGGTGTTCGAACGCGACGTGCCGCTGCTGGTCAACGGCGAAACCGGTTCTGGTAAAGAAGCCTTCGCCAAGGCTGTGCATCACGCCAGCCAACGCGCCAGCAGAGCTTTTGTGGCGCTCAACTGCGCGGCGATCCCCGAGAGCCTGATCGAGAGCGAACTGTTCGGTTATCGCGGCGGCAGTTTCACCGGCGCGCGCAAGGACGGCATGCGTGGCAAGTTACAGCAGGCCGATGGCGGCACGTTGTTCCTCGATGAAATCGGCGACATGCCGCTGGCGCTGCAGACCCGTTTGTTGCGGGTGCTGGAAGACCGCCAGGTGGTGCCGATCGGTGGCGAGCCGGAAGCGGTCAACGTGCGGATCATCAGCGCCACCCACCGCAATCTGCTGGAGCGGGTCGAAGACGGGAGTTTTCGTGAAGATCTGTATTACCGGCTCAATGGCCTGGAGGTCGCGCTACCGGCGTTACGCGAACGTAGCGACAAGTCGCAGTTGCTGGATTTCCTGCTGGCCGAAGAGGCGGGTGGGGAAGTGATCGTGATCGACGAACCGGCGCGCCAGGCGTTGCTGGCCTTCAACTGGCCGGGCAACGTGCGGCAGTTGCGCAATGTCCTGCGCACGCTGGCGGCGTTGTGCGATGACGGACGGATCGGGCTGGAGGATTTGCCGGCGATGATTCGGCAGATACGGCCGCCGCTGGAGCTGAAGACGGCTGAGTCCGAGCATCCGCTGGAGGACGCCGAGCGTTTGGCGTTGCTCACTGCGCTGGAGCAGACCCGTTGGCACATGACTCACACCGCCGAGCAACTGGGCGTGAGCCGCAACACCCTCTACAGAAAGCTGCGCAAACACGGCATCGCCCGAACCGGATAAATCCCCCTGTAGGAGCTGCCGAAGGCTGCGATCTTTTGATCTTGTTCTTTATAGGATCAAAAGATCGCAGCCTCGTTGCACTCGTCAGCTCCTACAGGTGGGGTAGTGATCGTGGTCGTGGGTGATGGTGATCAGCTAAAGAGTGCGATTTTCCCCACCCTACGCTAACCTGCGGCCATGTTTTACGAGGTCGACTATGCACATTCATATTCTGGGTATCTGCGGGACTTTCATGGGCTCGATGGCGGTTCTGGCCAAAGAGCTGGGCCATCACGTGACCGGCTCCGACGCTAACGTCTATCCGCCGATGAGCACGCAGCTTGAGGCCCAGGGCATTCAGCTGACCCAAGGCTACGACCCGGCCCAACTTGATCCGGCACCGGATCTGGTGGTGATCGGCAACGCCATGTCCCGCGGCAACCCGGCGGTGGAATATGTGCTGAACAAAGGCTTGCCGTACGTCTCCGGCCCGCAGTGGCTGGCGGATCACGTGCTGCAAGGGCGCTGGGTGCTGGCGGTGGCCGGTACGCACGGAAAGACCACCACCAGCAGCATGCTCGCCTGGGTGCTGGAACACGCCGGCATGAGCCCGGGGTTCCTGATCGGCGGTGTACCGCAGAACTTCTCGGTGTCCGCACGTCTGGGCGGCACGCCGTTCTTCGTGATCGAGGCTGACGAATACGACAGCGCGTTCTTCGACAAACGTTCGAAATTCGTCCACTACCGCCCGCGTACCGCGATCCTCAACAACCTTGAGTTCGATCACGCGGACATCTTCCCCGATCTGCCAGCGATCGAGCGACAGTTCCACCACTTGGTGCGCACCATTCCGAGCGAAGGTCTGGTCATTCACCCGACCACCGAACCGGCCTTGCAGCGCGTGATCGAAATGGGCTGCTGGACCCCGGTGCAAACCACCGGCGTGGGCGGTCAGTGGCAGGTCAAGTTGCTCAAGGATGACGGTTCGGCATTCGAAGTGATGTTTGAAGGCGTGTCCCAAGGCACCGTCGAATGGGAACTGACCGGTCAACACAACGTCGCCAACGCCTTGGCGGCTCTGGCGGCGGCGCGGCACGTCGGTGTGGTGCCATCGATGGGCATCGCCGGGTTGAGCGCGTTCAAGAACGTCAAACGCCGGATGGAGAAAGTCGCCGAAGTGCGCGGTATTACCATCTATGACGACTTCGCCCACCACCCGACGGCCATTGCCACCACCCTCGACGGCCTGCGCAAACGCATCGGCGATGCGCCGCTGATCGCGATCATCGAGCCGCGCTCCAATTCGATGAAGCTCGGCGCGCACCGCGATGGCTTGCCGGACAGTGTGGTCGATGCCGACCAGGTGATCTGGTACGCGCCGGCCAACCTCGGTTGGGATCTGGCCGGCACCGCCGCGTTGTGCACCGTTCCGTCGATCGTCAGCGATTCGCTCGAAGGCATCATCGAACGCGTGAAGAGCCAGGCCCAGCCCGGCACCCACGTGGTGATCATGAGCAACGGCGGCTTCGGCGGCCTGCATGGCAAACTCGCCGAGGCGCTGAAATGAACACTCCTTCCCAGTACGGTGGCCCGGAACGCATCACGCTGGCGATGACCGGCGCGTCCGGCGCGCAGTACGGTTTGCGCCTGCTCGATTGTCTGGTGCGGGAAGATCGCGAGGTGCACTTCCTGATCTCCAAGGCCGCGCAACTGGTGATGGCCACCGAGACTGACGTCTCGCTGCCGGCCAAACCGCAGATGATGCAGGCGTTCCTCACCGAGTACACCGGAGCGGCCGCCGGGCAGATTCGTGTGTACGGCAAGGAAGACTGGATGTCGCCGGTGGCCTCGGGCTCCGGCGCGCCGGCGGCGATGGTCGTGGTGCCGTGCTCCACCGGCACTTTGTCGGCAATTGCCACGGGCGCCTGCAACAACCTGATCGAACGCGCCGCCGATGTCACGTTGAAGGAGCGTCGCCAGTTGATTCTGGTACCGCGCGAGGCGCCGTATTCAAGCATTCATCTGGAGCACATGCTCAAGCTGTCGAACATGGGCGTGACCATCCTGCCGGCCTCGCCGGGTTTCTATCACCAGCCACAGACCATCGACGACCTGATCGATTTCGTCGTGGCGCGGATTCTCAATCTGTTGGGGATTCCTCAGGACATGCTGCCGCGTTGGGGCGAACATCATTTGAGCAGCGATGAATAAGCTGCTGGCGATCGTGCTGGCGCTGCAACTGGCCGGCTGTGCCACCGCGCGTACGCTGGATGCCGCAAAACCGGGCGCGCCGGTGGTGTATTCCGGGACGCGCCTGGATTTGTATGCGATGAATGGCGGGTGTTGTGCGATGGACCGGTTCGGGGCTGAGGCGCCGAGCTATCCGGGGGTGGATCTACCGGCCAGTGCGTTGCTCGATACGCTGTTGCTGCCGTTATCGTTGCTCACCGTGATCGGTGTGGGGTTTCAGGCGACTGGCGGGTTGTAGGGGACTGCTGTGGCGAGGGAGCTTGCTCCCGCTGGGGTTGGCGACTGCTGCGCAGTCGAGCGGGAGCAAGCTCCCTCGCCACAAAGTCCCGCTGTTATTTACCGAGCTTGCGCAATTCATCCGATTCGATAACCCGCACCCCATCCTGTTCTTCCAGCGCCAGACGCCACATCGCCCGGGCCAGTTGGCAGGCTTCGATGCCGCGGTACTTGCCGGGAATCAATTTCGACAGCGGCCCGGCCAATTGCTCGGCCAAGCGAGGCTCCGTGCGCTCACCCAACAGCAGCGACGGCCGGCAAATGGTCAGTTGCGGCCAGTCCTGGGCGCGCAGCGCTTGCTCCATTTCGCCTTTGACCCGGTTGTAGAAAATCGATGACTTCGGATCGGCGCCCAGCGCACTGATCACGATCAGATGCCGTGCGCCCATCTCCCGCGCGCGTTTGGCGAACGCCACCACCATGTCCAGATCCACCGCGCGAAATGCGGCTTCCGAGCCGGCCTGCTTGATGGTGGTGCCGAGGCAGCAATAGGCGATATCGACGCGACCACTGAGTTGCGGCAGAAACGCCTGTGGGTCGCCGACCGGGTTTTCCAGGTGCGGATGTTCGGCCAGCGGCCGGCGTGACGGGGCGAGCACGCGGGTGATCGTCGGCTCGTTGAGCAAACGGTCGAGCAGGTGTTCACCGGTCAATCCGGTGGCTCCGGCAAGCAATACGTGCTGAGGCGTCAAGTACATAGTGTCTCTCCCTTGATACTGTTCAGCTTAGTTGCTGTTTGTTGCTCCGTCGTTCAATGCAGCGCTTTGCAACGCTTTTCTTGCTTGCTGTTTGCGTAGCAGTTGCCAGTGCGACAGCACGGTCTTGGGCGCCCAGATCTGTGGTTCCGAGGCTTCGAAATTGTCTGCCAGTTCACGTTCGGCAACGGTGGCCTTGGCCAGTTTGAAGGCTTGTTCCAGGTCGTCGGTCTGGTTCAGCGCCTGGGCAAACAAGGCGTCGCCGAAGTAGGTGAAGTTGGCTTCTTCCGAGCAGCCGAACGACACGCGATCGGCACGCGACGCGGTCATGATCAGTGTGCGCTCATCTTTCAGCGCGGGGATGAAACCGCCGGAGTAGCACGAGGAAATCACGATCACCTTGTCGCGATTTTTCAGGGGGGCGAGCACGGCTGCGAGTTCGTCGGCGGGCAGGTCGGCCAGTTCCATACGCGGCTGGTCGAGCACCAGTTCGTGTTCGGCAGTGCCGTGGCTGGTCAGGTAGATGAAGATCAGGTCTTCCGGGCCGCTGCGTTCGGCCAGGGTCTGCGCGGCACGGCGCAGGTTTTCGCGGGTGGCCATCGGCCGGTCGGCGAGATGTTCGCGGTGGTTGACCAGACGAATCTGGCCATAGGCACCGAAGCGCGTGGTGAGCATGTTGGCGACGTAGTCGGACTCGCGCAGGAACACGCTTTGCTTGCCGTCGCCGCCGAGGGTCAGGGTGTACAGCTCCACCGCCGGGGTCGAGGCGGGCACGGCGGCCAGCGCGTTGTCGAGCAGGCGGCCCTGAGCCAGCAGGCCGAGTTCGAGGGTGTCGGGCAACAGCTTGCCGTCGGCGTCACGCACGCGCTGGCCGTTGATCCAGGTGCCGCTGAGCACGGTGCCATCGGTCAGCACCAGGGTGCCGCGCCCGGCGTAGCTGTCGCTGTCGAACTCGCCGATGTAGAAACTGCCGTCAGACAGGTTCAATCGGCCCTGTCCGCTGAAACGCCAGTCATTGAAGTAGCCGACGTAATGGCTGCCGTCGGCGCCGATCAATTCGCCCTTGCCGGTCAGCGCGCCTTCCTTGAACTGGCCGAGCCAGACGTCGCCATCGGCGTTTTCATAGCGGCCCTTGCCGTGCAGCTGGCTGTTCTTGAAGCCGCCGACATAGATGTCGCCATCGGCACTGTTGAAGGTGCCGTTGCCTTCGAGCTGGCCGTTGACGAAATGGCCGCTGAACGTATTGCCACTGGCGTCGCCGCGCTGGCCTTCGCCGTTGGGTTTGCCGTGGGCGAACTGGCCCTGATAAGAGCTGCCGTCGTCCATTTCCAGACGGCCCAGCCCGGAATACTGATCAGCCTTGAACTCGCCACGGTAGGTCATGGCGTTTTCCTTGAGGGTGCCTTCGCCGTCGCGCCGACCCTGCTTGAAACCACCGGTGTAACTGCTGGCGTTGGTGGTCAGGCTGCCCTGGCCATCGAACAGCCCCTGTTGGAACTGGCCGCGATAGACCTCGCCGTTGCTGCCGTGCCACTCACCCTGGCCGTGCCATTGGCCCTTGTCGAACTGCCCGGCGTACCAGCTGCCGTTGGGGTAGTCGACGCGGCCCTGGCCTTGCAGCAAGCCGTTGACCAGTTCGCCGCGATAGCGTCCGCCGTCCGGCAGGCGCGCATCCGGAGGCAGCAGCGATTCGCCGTCGCCGCACGCGGTGAGCATCAGGGTCAGGGCAAGGGGTGCAAGAGTAGCGAGTGAGCGCATAGCGGGATCCGGGCAATTAGGCGACCGAGTATGCCGCAGCTATGTGACCTAATACAGCCGGGAAAACAGCGCTGATGCGAAACAGCGTGCGCCGTTTCGCATCCGCTCAATCAAACGAAGCAGAGCGACAGCGGCTCGGCGATGTAGGCCGGTTTGTCCGAGCCCTCTATCTCCAGCGTGGCGGTGGCTTTGAGCAGCCATTGCCCGGGTTTCTTCTCGGTGACTTCGGCGAGGTCGACCTTCAAGCGGACTTTTGAATTGACCTTCACTGGCTGGATGAAACGCACGCTGTCCAGGCCGTAGTTGACCACCATCTTCAGGCCTTGCGGCAGCACGAGGATGTCTTCCATCAGTTTGGGGATCAGCGACAGTGACAGGAAACCGTGGGCAATGGTGCTGCCAAATGGCGTTTGCGCGGCTTTGACCGGGTCGACGTGAATGAACTGGTAATCCCCAGTGGCTTCGGCGAACAGGTTGATGCGCTCCTGATCGATGGTGAGCCATTCGGAACGTCCGAGTTCCTTGCCGACATAATCTTTGAGCTCTGCAACGGGAACATAGGGCATTGAGACTCTCCTTGGGTTCATCGGTTTTATAGTTTTTCAGGTGGGGGATTTGACCGCCCTGCGAACCACTGTAGATCATCATGGCGATTTGCTCCGGTCAACCGACCATGCTTTTGGCGAATGCCGATCCATAGCGCTGCCGTGCTTATAATGCCGAGGACTTGCGGGGGGAGATGTCTGATGTTGTTACGTGGCCTGACCATGCTGGTGCTGTTCCAACTGCTCGGCACGGCGCTCAACCATTTGCTGTTGCCGGTGCTGCCGGGCCCGATCATCGGCCTGCTGCTGTTGCTGGTGTTCCTGATCATTCGCGGCGAAGTCGGCGAGCCGCTGAACCTCGCGGCCGGCAGCCTGTTGCGTTATCTGCCGCTGCTGTTGGTGCCGCCCGCCGTCGGCGTGATGGTTTATGCGAGCGACATTGCCGCCGATTTCTGGGCGATTGTCGGCGCACTGGTGCTGTCGTTGATCCTGTCGATGGCCTTCGCCGGGGTGCTGATGCAGCGGCTGGTCAAGCGCCACGCACACCGCTCGGAGGAGTCCTGATGCTGTTCGATTGGCAGGGGGCGTGGGCCTCGGTGATCCATCATCCGCTGTTCGGCATCGGCATCACCCTCGGTGCCTATCAACTGGTGCTGGCGGCGTTCGAGAAAACCCGCTGGATCTTTCTGCAACCGGTACTGGTCTCGATGCTGTTGGTGATCGGTGTGCTGGTCGGCTGCGGCCTGACCTACGCCGAGTACCGCAAGAGCACCGAGATCCTCAGCATTCTGCTGGGCCCGGCGACGGTGGCGCTGGCGGTGCCGCTGTATCTCAACCTCAAGCGTATCCGCCAATTGTTCTGGCCGATTTTTACTACGCTGGTGATAGGCGGGGTGGTCGCGACGGGCATGGGCGTGTTGCTCGGCTGGTGGTTCGGTGCCGAGCACATGATTCTGATGACCATGGCGCCGAAGTCGGTGACCTCGCCGATTGCCATGCTGGTGGCCGAGCAGATCGGTGGCGTCGCGGCGCTGGCGGCGGTGTTCGTGTTGATCACCGGCGTGATCGGCGCGATCTTCGGCCCGGCGTTGCTGACCCGGCTTGGCGTGCACAGCCCCGAAGCGCGCGGCATGGCGCTGGGCATGACCGCACACGCGGTCGGCACCTCGGTGGCGTTGCAGGAAAGCGAAGAGTGCGGCGCCTTCGCGGCGCTGGCGATGAGTCTGATGGGCGTTGCAACGGCGGTGTTCCTGCCGTTGGCGGTGTCGATGGTGGTGTAAGGAAATGTCTATGAATCTGCCGCTTTTCCCGCTGAACACAGTGCTGTTTCCTGGCTGCAATCTCGATTTGCAGATCTTCGAGGCGCGCTATCTGGACATGATCGGTCGCTGCATGAAACAGGGCGTCGGCTTCGGCGTGGTGTGCATCCTCGACGGCCACGAAGTCGGCGTCGCGCCAGATGGCTTTGCTCTGGTCGGCTGCGAAGCGCGGATCACTGATTTCCAGCAACAGGACAACGGTCTGCTGGGGATTCGGGTGCAGGGCGGGCGGCGCTTTCAGGTGCTGCGCACCGAAGTGCAGCGCGATCAGTTGATCCTGGCCGACGTCGAGTGGCTGGACGACGAACCCGAGCAGCCACTACAGGACGAGGACGCTGATCTGGTGGCGCTGCTCAAGGCCTTGGCCGAGCACCCGATGGTCGAGGCTTTGAACATGGGCACTGATGCGTTGGGCCAGCAGTCACTGGCCAATCAACTGGCCTATCTGCTGCCGTTCGCCGAAGAGGACAAGATCGACCTGCTGCAACTCGACGATCCGCAGCAGCGGCTGGATGCCATCCAGGCGTTACTTGATGAGTTGCAGGGTGAGTTGTTCGCGTAGTTTTACTTTGAATCAAGTTGGTGTGTTTGCCAGCATTGTTTTGGTTTTGTCTTTATCTTACTTTTTATTCATCAACAAGAAGTTGATGGTTTTAATAAAGATAAGGATGGAATCATGACGGTTTACGAGGATGAATGGGCGTTCTGGGATGACATAGCCGGGAAGTATATTTTCAAGCACGCAGACACCGATCAAAACGTTTCAAAGGTTATTGAGGCTGCAGGTGTTTACGCTGATCTGATGGTCGTCGCTCGTCGTAAACGAAGGGCGGGAAGAATTCCTGAAGGCGATGTGCCCAGGGTGTCAGTGACGGCGGCCAGTTTCAGAATGGACGGCGCTTCAAAATAAACTGCTTGTTTCAATAATAACGGCCATTTGCAGTTTATTGGCAGTATGGCGTCTGCGTGAGTAACTGATATGTCTTCGATAAAAATCAATAGTAATTCCTTTACGGTGAATCTTTACGTGGATGGCCTGCCGGTCGTTCTTAATCAGCAGCGTTTGAAGCAGCGCTTGCGCGATGTGCGGATTACCAGGCGTGAGCGACTGGACGTCGAGGTGGCTTTGGCAAGCCGCGTGGGTTCGGACTTTCTTACATTGGCAGATCATGAAGATGACAAGCCGTTGTTGTTTCGGTTGGTGCCGCAAGGTGACAAGTACACAATTCAAACGATTTTAAAAGGCGATTATGATGAGGGGTACCTGGCGATCAGTAAGTCTGCTCGCCATGTTTTTGTCGGTGATGTGGTTCAGAGTCGTCAATTCACGTTGGTGAAACATGATGTGGAGAGTGCGCGGTTCAGTGATCTTGATAAAGGCCCTTGTTATGTTGCTCTCGCGGTTGACGGGCGGGACGCGATATACCTGGCCCATGAAAATGGCAAGCGCTACTTCAAGGACGTTGATCCGAATATGACCAAGCATGATGCGTTCAACAACAAGCCAGTTACGTTTGTTCTGAAAGTTATCGAAAGACCCGAAGGCTAATGATGATGAGCGCCAGCCGATTCGATTTGATTGTCTCGGCGGCGCCTCATCAAAGTTGCCATCAATAGGCGTAACGCAACATCGTATGCGGTAAATGCCGAAGGACGAAGAAACCGAACAGCGCGACCAGCGCCGGCAACACCAGCCACCAGACTTTCGGCGGCAAGGGGGCGAGTGGCATCTGGCGTTGACTCAGCCACAGGGCTGCCGCGCAGACGCACGCCGCCAGCATTGCGCCGGCCAGAACATCGGTCGGCCAATGCGCGCCCAGGTATACCCGTGACAAGGCAATCGCCAGGGCCGGAATACAGCCGAGCAGCAGCCACGTCAGGCGCATGCGTGGCGGCTGTCCGCGTCCGGCCAGCACAGCGAGGGAGAGGAACAGCGCAAACGACCCCGATGCGTGACCGCTGGGCATGCTGAAACTGGTCAGTGGTTCGGTCAGGACTTCCGGTCGTACCCGGGCGAAGAACTGCTTGGTCCCGGTATTCGCCAGCGCCGTGAACAACAGTGTGCCACCCACGAAAATAGCCTGACGCCATTGCTTGCACAGCAACAGCAGCCCGGTCAACAAGGCGCTGAAGATGAACATGTTGCGGAACTCGCCGATCAGCGTGAAGGTGACCGCAATTTCATCCAGTGCCGGTTGGCGGTGTTCCTGCACCAGCGTCATCACACCTTGATCGAGTGCCGAGAGATACGGATAGCCGATGAACAGGCCGATCAGAATCAGCAGGCTCATGCTGCTGATCCACAATGTGGCCCGGCGATGCCGGCGCAAGCTGCTGTTGACACTGAGGCCGACCATCACCGCGATGCTGCCGGCGACGATCCCGGCCTGTAGCCAGAAACCTTCCGGTAACGGCAAACGGATCGCCGCGCCAGTGGCCCAGCCCGGCAGCAGATAGGCGACACTCCAGCCGGCAGCGGCCAGCAGGCTGACGGCGGCAAAGCGCGCGAAGGGCATGTCGCACATGCCGGCGACCATCGGCAGCATGGGGCGCAACGGGCCGATAAAACGGCCAACCAGCAGGCTGGCGATGCCGTAACGCTGGAAGTAGGTTTCAGCGCCGGCCATCCATTCCGGGTGATGGCGCAGGCCGGGCAAACGGCGGATGTTCTGATGGAAATGGCGGCCGAGGTAATACGACACCGCATCGCCCAGAAGCCCGCCGAGAAAGCCCAGCAGCAGGGTTTCGCTCAATGGCAGCGCGCCGCTGCCGGCCAGGACGGCCACGGCAAACAACAGCACGGTGCCAGGCACGATTATCCCGGCAATCGCCAGACACTCCACGAACGCGACGATAAACACCGCAGCCGCCAGCCACTGCGGATTGGCGGCAAGCCATCCGGTCACGCTATCGAGCCATGGGCCCATAAAACCACTCCATCAAATCTTCAATTGATCCTTGTAGGAGTGAGCCTGCTCGCGATGGCGCCTGGTCAGTCGACTTCTTCGTTGACTGATACACCGCTTTCGCGAGCAGGCTCACTCCTACAGTGAGTTCCTTTTACTTCAGACCTGCCTCTAACCCCGGCAGCAGCAAGTAATCGCGCCCTTCGACCTGACCCCGGCGCAGCGGGTTCCGCGTGCACCATGGTGCGTAGCTGGCGTCGACGAAGCGGTACATCAGGTGTTCATCCCGGCCCTGGGGGATACCCAGTCGGGTCGTCTGAATGATCTGTGACGGCACCGGGCCGGTGTCTTCCACCAACAGCCATTCATGGTCGAAACGCTTGGCGTCCCACACCGGCACCTTCAAGCCGAGTGCCTTGCACAGCAACGTCTGGCCGGCGCAGAGCTTTTGCGAAGGGCGTGGACGGCCCTGTGCATCGGGGTTGTTCAGCAGCATCTGCGCCAGACTCGCCGGCCCGCTGATTTCATCGACCCATGGATAGGCGGATTTGATCAGCACGGCGTTGCCCGGCCCCTGCGCGCTGAAATTCAGCGAATCACCACCGCGGGCGTAATACATATAGATGTGCCCGCCATCCAGAAACAAAGCCTTACGCTTTTCCGTGTAGCCGAGGGACGCGTGACTGCCTTTTTCCGCGCAGTAATAGGCTTCGGTTTCGATGATCCGGGCGCTGAGCCACAGATCACCGACCCGGTGGCGGATGACTTTACCGAGCAGTTCGCGAGCCAGCACTTGCGCATCACGGTCGAAAAAAGCGTCCGGAAGGCCCAGTGGCAGGCGCTCGGCGGTGGCGCGAACGGTCAGGTTGGACATGGCAAACGGTGTTTATCCAGGCGAAGGAGGTCGTGATGATAACAATCCGAGGCTTAATTACGGCTGAACGTCGGCAAATTGCAGCCCATTTCGACCATCCGCCTGTCACCGCTGTTAGTCCCGGGACGCGACAGCTATAATCTGCCGCTTTCCTCTTTGCCAAGACCCCAGCAGACCATGACTGAGTCCGTTCTTGACTACATGACCCGATTGGGTCGCGCCGCCCGCGAAGCTTCCCGGGTCATCGGCCGTGCCAGCACCGCGCAGAAAAACCGCGCCCTGCAGGCTGCTGCCAATGCCCTGGACTCCGCGCGCGCCGAGCTGGCCGCAGCCAATGAACAGGACCTGGCCGCCGGTCGCGCCAATGGCCTGGAGCCGGCGCTGCTGGAACGTCTGGAACTGACCCCGGCACGCATCGACGGCATGATCGTCGGCTTGCGCCAGGTCGCGGCACTGCCGGACCCGGTCGGGGCGATCCGCGACATGAGCTTTCGCCCATCCGGCATTCAGGTCGGCAAGATGCGTGTGCCGCTGGGCGTGATCGGGATCATCTACGAATCCCGTCCCAACGTGACCATCGATGCCGCCAGCCTTTGCCTGAAGTCGGGCAACGCGACCATCCTGCGCGGTGGTTCCGAAGCGATTCATTCCAACCGGGCGATTGCCGCGTGCATTCAGCGCGGTCTGGCCGAAGCCGAATTGCCGGCAGCGGTGGTGCAAGTGGTCGAAACCACTGATCGTGCGGCGGTTGGCGCGATGATCACCATGCCCGAGTACGTTGACGTGATCGTGCCGCGCGGTGGCCGTGGCCTGATCGAGCGCATCAGCCGCGATGCCCGCGTGCCGGTGATCAAGCACCTGGACGGCATCTGCCACGTCTATGTCAGCGCCCACGCCGATCTGCCGAAAGCCCAGCGCATCGCCTTCAATGCCAAGACCTACCGTTATGGCATTTGTGGCGCGATGGAGACCCTGCTCGTCGATCAACGTGTTGCCAAGGATTTCCTGCCGTCGATGGCTGCGCAGTTCCGCGAAAAAGGCGTCGAACTGCGTGGCTGCGAGCGTACCCGGGTGATCATTGACGCCGTAGCGGCCAGCGAAGACGACTGGAGCACCGAGTATCTGGCGCCGATTTTGTCGATTCGCGTGGTTGACGGACTGGACCAGGCGATCGAACACATCAACCATTACGGCTCGCACCACACCGATTCGATCGTCAGCGAAAACCTCGCGGACACCCGTCGTTTCGTGGCCGAAGTCGACTCGGCGTCGGTGATGATCAATACCCCGACGTGTTTCGCCGATGGATTCGAATACGGATTGGGTGCCGAGATCGGCATTTCTACTGATAAGCTGCACGCCCGTGGCCCGGTGGGCCTCGAAGGACTGACCTGCGAGAAGTACATCGTGGTCGGTGATGGCCAGTTGCGCGGCCAGGCGACGGTCTGACTTGTCCGATCTCGACCTGACAGTGCCGCAAACCGGCAGCGAGTCGCAGCCCCGACGCATTGGCGTCCTGGGTGGCACGTTTGACCCGGTGCACATCGGCCATTTGCGCGGTGCGCTGGAAGTGGCCGAAGCGCTGCTGCTCGACGAGCTGCGCATGATGCCCAGCGCCCGGCCGCCGCACCGCGATACGCCGCAGGTGTCGGCGCAGGACCGGCTGGCGATGGTCGAGTGCGCGGTGGCCGGCGTGCCGCCGCTGGTGGTGGACGCCCGCGAATTGCAGCGGGACAAACCGTCCTGGACCATCGATACCCTGGAGTTGATGCGTGCCGAAATGGCCGCTGAGACCCAGGTTTTTCTGCTTTTGGGCTGGGACGCATTTTGCGGCCTGCCCACTTGGCACCGCTGGGAAGAGTTGCTCCAGCATTGCCACATCCTGGTGCTACAGCGCCCGGACGCCGACAGCGAACCGCCAGATGCCTTGCGCAACCTGCTGGCAGCGCGTTCGGTGAGCGACCCGCTGGCCCTGAAAGGGCCGAGCGGACAGATTGCATTCGTCTGGCAGACACCGCTCGCGGTTTCCGCCACCCAGATCCGTCAACTGCTGGCCAGCGGTAAGTCGGTACGTTTCCTGGTGCCCGACGCGGTCCTGGCCTACATCGATGCGCACGGTCTGTACCGTGCGTCGAACTGAACAAGGCGTGCTTCACTGATACGAATCCACGTATCGCCAAGCCGCCGAATACATGAGCAAAACGAGTTTTATATGACCGACAAAGATGTAAGCAAAGTTAAGCGCAAAGGCACGTTCAAGAGCGCACCGCTGCCAGAAGTCGCCAACACCAACGAGCCGCTCAAGGGCGACGAGCTGGTCAAGGTTGCCGTGGCAGCCCTGGAAGACGTCAAGGCACAAGACATCCAGATCATCGATGTTCGCGACAAGCAGAGCATCACTGACTACATGATCATCGCTACCGGTACGTCGAATCGCCAGATCAACGCGATGCTGGACAAGGTCCGCGAAGAAGTCAAAAAGCAGGGCGCCAAGCCGTTGGGCGAAGAAGGCAAGGGCGACAGCGACTGGGTACTGCTCGACCTGGACCTGGTGATCGTGCACATGATGACCGCCTCGGCACGTCAGTTCTACGACCTGGAGCGCCTGTGGGCCGGTGCCGAGCAAAGCCGTGCGGCAGACGCCAAGCACCACAGCCCGGAAAACACCCACGAGCACTTCACCAAGCTCAACAAAGACCAGCTGTAAGGGATTGCTGTGCGACTGCGACTGATCGCCGTCGGTTCACGCATGCCCAAGTGGGTGGAAGAAGGCTGGCATGAATATGCCAAGCGTCTTCCGTCCGAGCTGGCGCTGGAACTGGTGGAAATTCCGCTCAATACCCGTGGCAAGAACGCCGACGTGGCCCGTTTCATCCGCCAGGAAGGCGAAGCCATGCTGGCCAAGGTCGGGCCGAACGAGCGGATTGTCACGCTGGAAGTCCACGGCAAGCCTTGGAGCACCGAGCAACTGGCGGTCGAACTCGACCGTTGGCGGCTGGATTCGCGCACGGTCAACTTCATGGTCGGCGGCCCCGAAGGGCTGGCGCCGGAAGTCTGCGCCCGCGCCGATCAGCGCTGGTCGTTGTCGCCGCTGACCTTGCCGCACCCGCTGGTGCGGATCCTGATCGGCGAACAGCTGTACCGTGCCTGGACCGTGCTGTCCGGTCACCCTTACCACAAGTAGTCCTGCCCTCATGTCTCAGCCGATCCGCATCAAGGACCACGAAAAGGACGCCCGCCTGGTGCGCAGTCGCGTCGTGTTCGGGGCCGTTGCGGTCATGCTGTTGATCTGCGTACTGATTGCGCGGCTGTACTACTTGCAGGTGATCCAGTACGAGTACCACTCGACGCTCTCGGAAAACAACCGCGTCCATGTGCAGCCGATTCCGCCGACTCGCGGGTTGATCTTCGACCGCAACGGCGTGGTGGTGGCGGACAACCGTCCCAGCTTCAGCCTGAGCATGACCCGCGAACGCTCCGGCGACTGGCAGCAAGTGCTCGACGTGATCGTCGAAGTGCTGCAGCTGACGCCCGAGGACCGGGTGATCTTCGAAAAACGCATGCGGCAGGGGCGCCGGCCGTTCGAGCCAGTGCCGATCCTGTTCGAGCTGACGGAAGAGCAGATCGCCCGGATTGCGGTGAACCAGTTCCGCCTGCCAGGCGTGGAAGTGGTCGCGCAACTGGTACGCCATTACCCGCAGGGCGCGCATTTTGCGCACTCGGTGGGTTACATGGGGCGGATCAACGAGAAAGAGCTGAAGACCCTCGACCCGGTCAACTACAGCGGCACCCATCACATCGGCAAGACCGGCATCGAGCGTTTCTACGAGCCGGAGTTGCACGGGCAAGTGGGTTACGAGGAAGTCGAGACCAACGCCCGGGGCCGCGTATTGCGCGTACTCAAGCGTACCGATCCGATTCCCGGCAAGGACATTGTCCTCAGCCTCGACATCAAACTGCAGGAAGCGGCGGAAGCCGCGCTCGGCGGGCGTCGAGGTGCGGTGGTGGCGCTGGACCCGAAGACCGGCGAAGTGCTGGCGATGGTCAGCCAGCCGAGTTTCGACCCGAACCTGTTCGTGACCGGTATCAGCTTCAAGGCCTATGCCGAGCTGCGCGATTCCATCGACCGGCCGCTGTTCAACCGGGTGCTGCGCGGTCTGTATCCGCCGGGCTCGACGATCAAACCGGCGGTGGCGATTGCCGGCCTCGATGCCGGTGTGGTGACAGCGTCGAGCCGGGTCTTCGACCCCGGTTACTACATGCTGCCCAACTACGATCACAAGTACCGCAACTGGAACCGTACCGGTGACGGTTTCGTCGACCTCGATACGGCGATCATGCGGTCCAACGACACCTACTTCTATGACCTGGCGCACAAGCTGGGCATCGATCGGCTGTCGGCCTACCTGAACAAGTTCGGCATCGGCCAGAAGGTCTCGCTGGACATGTTCGAAGAATCCCCCGGCCTGATGCCGTCCCGCGAGTGGAAGCGCGCGACCCGCAAACAGGCGTGGTTCCCGGGCGAAACCCTGATTCTGGGGATCGGCCAGGGCTACATGCAGTCCACGCCGTTGCAGTTGGCGCAGGCCACGGCACTGGTGGCCAACAAAGGCATCTGGAACCGGCCGCACCTGGCCAGGACCATCGAAGGCGCAAAACCGCTGGACGAGAATCCGATGCCGGACATCATTCTGCGCGATCCGTCGGACTGGACCAAGGTCAACCACGGTATGCAGCAGGTGATGCACGGCGCTCGCGGTACCGCGCGCAAGGCGGCGATCGGTGCGCAATACCGGATCGCCGGCAAGTCCGGTACGGCCCAGGTGGTGGCGATCAAACAGGGTGAGAAATACGACCGCTCCAAGGTTCAGGAGCGCCACCGCGACCACGCCTTGTTCGTCGGGTTCGCCCCGGCCGACAACCCGAAAATCGTGGTCTCGGTGATGGTCGAGAACGGTGAATCCGGCTCTGGTGTCGCCGCGCCAGTGGTGCGTCAGGTGATGGATGCTTGGCTTCTGGACCAGGATGGTCGGTTGAAGGCCGAATACGCCGGCCCTATCAGTGCGGAGGCTACGGCCCGTGATGAATAATTTTGATCGCATGCTCTCCAGCGAGGATGTGATGCGTCGCCGTGCGACGCTGCTGCAACGTCTGCATATCGATGGTCCCTTGTTGATCCTGCTGCTGATCCTCGCCGCAGGCAGTCTGTTCGTGCTGTATTCGGCCAGCGGCAAGAGCTGGGACCTGCTGGGCAAACAAGCCACGTCGTTTGGCATCGGCCTGGTGTCGATGATCGTCATCGCGCAATTCGAACCGCGTTTCATGGCCCGCTGGGTGCCGCTCGGCTACGTGGTCGGGGTGGTGCTGCTGATGGTGGTGGACATCATGGGCCACAACGCCATGGGCGCCACGCGCTGGATCAACATCCCCGGGGTGATTCGCTTCCAGCCCTCGGAGTTCATGAAGATCCTGATGCCGGCGACGATTGCCTGGTACCTGTCCAAGCGCACGCTGCCGCCGCAGCTCAAACACGTGGGCATCAGCCTGCTGCTGATCGGCGTGCCATTCATTCTGATTGTGCGGCAGCCCGACCTCGGTACGTCGCTGCTGATTCTGGCCGGCGGCGCGTTCGTGCTGTTCATGGGCGGGCTGCGCTGGCGCTGGATCCTCAGCGTGCTGGCCGCCGCCGTACCCGTGGCGATCGCCATGTGGTTCTTCATCATGCACGACTACCAGAAGCAGCGAATCCTGACCTTCCTCGACCCGGAAAGCGATCCGCTCGGCACCGGCTGGAACATCATTCAGTCGAAAGCCGCGATCGGTTCCGGCGGCGTGTTCGGCAAGGGCTGGCTGCTGGGCACCCAGTCGCACCTGGACTTTTTGCCGGAAAGCCACACCGACTTCATCATTGCCGTACTGGGCGAAGAGTTTGGCCTGGTGGGCATCTGCGCGCTGTTGCTGATCTATCTGTTGTTGATCGGTCGCGGCCTGGTGATTACCGCCCAGGCGCAGACGCTGTTCGGCAAATTGCTCGCCGGCGCGCTGACCATGACGTTTTTTGTTTATGTTTTCGTCAACATCGGTATGGTCAGTGGCCTGTTGCCGGTGGTGGGGGTGCCGTTGCCCTTCATTAGCTACGGAGGAACTTCGCTGGTGACACTGCTGTCAGCGTTTGGGGTTTTGATGTCGATTCATACGCATCGCAAGTGGATCGCACAGGTTTGAATAAGGTGAAGAGTTCAATGCAAGTCATGCGCAGCTGGGCGACTCGTTACGCGCCATGGGTCGGCCTGGTCGGCGTCCTTGGCAGTGCGCAGGAAGCGCTGGCCGGCGATTACGAAGGCTCGCCGCAGGTGGCCGAGTTCGTCGGTGAAATGACCCGCGACTACGGTTTTGCCGGTGAGCAACTGATGGCGGTGTTCCGCGAGGCCCAGCGCAAGCAGGCAATTCTCGACGCCATCTCCAAACCTGCCGAGCGGGTCAAGCAGTGGAAAGAATATCGCCCGATGTTCCTCACCGACGCGCGCATCGCTCGCGGTGTGGACTTCTGGCGTCAGCACGAGGCGGTACTGGCCCGTGCCGAGCAGGAATACGGCGTGCCGGCACAAGTCATCGTGTCGATCATCGGCGTCGAGACCTTTTTCGGACGTAATACCGGTAATTATCGGGTGATCGATGCTTTGTCGACCCTCGGTTTCGACTATCCTCCCCGTGCCGAATTTTTCCGCAAGGAACTGCGTGAGTTCCTGCTGCTGGCCCGTGAGGAGCAGGTCGATCCGTTGACCCTCAAGGGCTCGTATGCCGGGGCGATGGGTTTGCCGCAGTTCATGCCGAGCAGCTTTCGCGCTTATGCGGTGGATTTTGACGGTGACGGTCACATCAACATCTGGACCAATCCGGATGATGCGATCGGCAGCGTTGCCAGCTATTTCAAGCGCCACGGCTGGGTCGCCGGCGAGCCGGTGGTCAGTCGCGCGGATGTGCGTGGCGAGCAGGTCGACGACGGCCTGACCACCGGGATCGAACCGACAAAGACGGTTGGAGAGTTGCGGGCGCTGGGCTGGTCAAGTCATGATGCGCTGCGCGATGATATGCCGGTTACTGCATTTCGCCTCGAAGGCGACAACGGCCCTGAATACTGGATGGGCCTGAAGAATTTCTACGCGATCACGCGTTATAACCGCAGCGTGATGTACGCCATGGCCGTATATCAACTGTCTGAAGAGCTGGTAAAAGCACGGGGCGTCAAGTAATGCGGGCATTGCCTATGAATAAACCCCTGAAGCTGGTGGCTTTCGCTGCATTGGCGGCGCTGGTCGTCAGTTGTTCGACCAGTCGCGCGCCCACTCAGAAAACCTCCTCTACTACCGCGGTGCGTGCGCAGCCGGGTCTGGACATCAACCGCGCGCATAAAGATGGCGCGCCGTGGTGGGACGTCGATGTTTCGCGCATCCCGGACGCCACACCGACCCTGCACACCGGCCCGTACAAGGCCAACCCGTACACCGTGCTGGGCAAGACCTATTTCCCGTTGCAGGAATCCAAGACCTACGTGGCTTCGGGCACGGCGTCCTGGTACGGCACCAAGTTCCACGGGCAGAACACCGCCAACGGCGAAGTGTATGACCTGTACGGCATGAGTGCCGCGCACAAGACACTGCCACTGCCAAGTTACGTTCGGGTGACCAACCTGGACAACAACAAGAGCGTGATCCTGCGGGTCAACGATCGCGGCCCGTTCTACTCGGACCGGATCATCGACTTGTCCTACGCGGCCGCCAAGAAACTCGGTTATGCCGAAATCGGCACCGCGCGGGTCAAGGTCGAGGGCATCGATCCACAGCAATGGTGGGCCGCCAAGGGCCGTCCGGCGCCTCTGATGCTCAACGAGCCGCAAGTCGCGCAGAATAGCGCCCCGGTGATCACGGCTTCGGCCGGTACCATCGAGCAGTGGACGCCGCCGCCACAGCAACATGCTTCTGACACTGTCCCTGTACAGATCAGCGCAAAAAAAAACGCTTCTGCACCAGCGTCTGGCCAGTATCTGCAGGTGGGCGCGTTCGCCAACCCGGACGCTGCAGAACTCCTGAGGTCGAAGCTCAGCGGGATGGTGAGCGCTCCGGTGTTCATCAGCTCGATCGTGCGCAATCAGCAGACCCTGCACCGGGTACGCCTGGGGCCGATCGGGTCGCCGGGTGAAATCGCCCAGGTGCAGAACAGCGTGCGCCTGGCCAACCTCGGTTCGCCGAGCGTGGTCACAGAGTAAGAAACGTAGCACTTGATTGACGGTTCACTTGCGGTTTTGGGGGGTGAACCAGGTTGTTGGCTCGTCGAAGAACAAAAGCCCGGCAAGGGTGACTGGAGTGAGCAACTGAACACGCGATGGCCCGTTAGAAGGCTGTCTGAATAGTTTTGCCCTCGGGCAAGTTTCCATTAGCGATTTCGAGAGACGGATGAACATCACCACCTTTGCCAAACGCCTGTGTCTGCTAGTCCCGCTGCTCCTCTCGCCAGCCGCCTTCGCGGCCGAGATGATGCCGTCGCCACCTCAACTGGCTGCAAAAGCCTACGTGCTCATGGACGCCAGCAGCGGCAACGTGCTGGTGGAGAACAACGGTGACCAGCGTCTGCCGCCAGCCAGCCTGACCAAACTGATGACCGCGTACATCGCTACGCTGGAAATCCGTCGTGGCCAGATCGGTGAAAACGACCCGGTGACCGTCAGCGAAAACGCCTGGCGTACCGGCGGTTCGCGGATGTTCATCAAAGTCGGCTCGCAAGTGACCGTCAGCGACCTGCTGCACGGCATCATCATCCAGTCCGGCAACGACGCCAGCGTCGCGCTGTCCGAGCACATCGCCGGTAGCGAAGATGCCTTCGCCGACCTGATGAACAAGACGGTCGCCGATCTGGGCATGACCAACTCCCACTTCATGAACCCGACAGGTCTGCCAAACCCTGAGCACTACTCGTCGGCTCACGACATGGCGATCCTGGCCCGTGCGATCATCCACGAAGACCCGGCTCACTATGCGATCTACTCGCAGAAAGAGTTCTTCTGGAACGGCATCAAGCAGCCTAACCGCAACCTGTTGCTGTGGCGCGACAAGACCGTTGACGGCCTGAAAACCGGTCACACCGACGAAGCCGGCTACTGCATGGTGTCCTCGGCGGTACGTGACGGCCAGCGTCTGATCGCGGTGGTGTTCGGCACCAACAGCGAAGTGGCCCGTGCTGCTGAAACCCAGAAGCTGCTGACCTACGGCTTCCGTTTCTTCGAAACCCAGACCTTCTACCAGAAGGGCACCGAACTGGCTCAGGCCCCGGTGTGGAAGGGCACCACCAGTCAAGTCAAGGCCGGCCTGGCTGAAGACCTGACCATGACCCTGCCAAAAGGCCAGCTGAAAAAGCTCGCTGCCAGCATGACCATGAACCCGCAACTGACCGCGCCAATCGCCAAGGGCGACGTGATCGGTAAAGTCGAAGTGAAACTGGACGACAAGGTGGTGCACAGCGCCGACCTGATCGCCCTGGACGCTGTCGAGGAGGGTGGTATCTTCCGCCGCATGTGGGATAGCATCCGTCTATTCTTCTACGGCTTGTTCAACTGATTAGTGTTGACCTGCATGGCCCCGCCCCGATCCGGTGCGGGGCCATGCGCGTTATCACGGCTTGCGCTCAAGAGGCCGTTACGCCATGACCGATACTGAAGTAAAGGCGCCAAAGATCGAATTCCCGCAGACTGATTATCCAATTAAGGTGATCAGCGATACGGGTGTTGGCAACAAGGACAAGATCATCGAGATCGTCCTGAAACACGCGACCATCAATGATGAGCGCATCGACGAGCGTTCGAGCAGCAACGGCAAATACACCACTATTCAATTGCACATCGTCGCGACCGATCAGGACCAGCTGTACAACATCAACAGCGAACTGCGGGCGACCGGCTTCGTACACATGGTGTTGTGATGCCGGGCACGCTGGGCTTTCGCGAGCTGGGCCAGATGGCTTACGAGCCGGTCTGGCATGCCATGCAACGCTTCACCAACGAACGCGGCAGCGATGCCGCCGACGAAATCTGGCTCGTCGAGCACCCGCCGGTGTTCACCCAGGGCCAGGCCGGCAAGGCCGAACACCTGTTGCTGCCGGGAGATATCCCGGTGGTACAGGTCGATCGCGGCGGGCAGGTGACTTATCATGGCCCCGGCCAGTTGGTCGCCTATCTCTTGCTGGATGTGCGCAAACTGGGTTTCGGCGTACGTGATCTGGTCACGCGCATGGAACAGTGCCTGATCGAACTGCTGGCCAGCTACGGCGTAACCGCTGCAGCCAAGCCGGATGCTCCCGGCGTCTACGTCGACGGAGCGAAAATCGCTTCTCTGGGTTTGCGGATTCGCCACGGTTGTTCCTTTCATGGCCTGGCCCTGAACGTGGATATGAACCTGGAGCCGTTTCGACGGATTAATCCCTGCGGCTATGCCGGGCTGGCGATGACCCAGCTGAGCGATCACGCAGGATCGATTGAATTTGCCGAGGTAAGTGCCCGGCTGCGTGCGCAGCTCGTCAAACACCTCGACTATGCTGAGCAGACGACCCTGATGGGCGGAATCGACTGATATGACTACTGATGCAGTGCAAACCATGATCCCGACGCTCGACGTGACCGAGCGCCCGGCCCCGCGTCCCAAGGTTGAAGCCGGCGTCAAGCTGCGCGGCGCCGAGAAGGTTGCACGCATCCCGGTAAAGATCATTCCGACCACCGAGTTGCCCAAGAAGCCTGACTGGATTCGTGTACGCATCCCGGTTTCGCCGGAAGTCGACCGGATCAAGAGCCTGCTGCGCAAGCACAAGCTGCACAGCGTCTGCGAAGAAGCGTCCTGCCCGAACCTGGGCGAGTGTTTCTCCGGTGGCACCGCGACCTTCATGATCATGGGCGACATCTGCACCCGTCGCTGCCCGTTCTGCGACGTTGGCCACGGTCGTCCGAAGCCACTGGACGTCAACGAGCCGGAAAGCCTGGCGATTGCCATTGCCGACCTGAAGCTCAAGTACGTGGTGATCACCTCGGTTGACCGCGATGACCTGCGCGACGGCGGTGCCCAGCACTTTGCCGACTGCATCCGCGAGATCCGCAAGCTGTCGCCGAACGTGCAGCTGGAAACCCTGGTCCCGGACTACCGTGGCCGCATGGACATCGCCCTGGAAATCACTGCCGCCGAGCCGCCGGATGTGTTCAACCACAACCTGGAAACCGTGCCGCGCCTGTATAAGGCCGCGCGTCCGGGTTCGGACTACCAGTGGTCGCTGACCCTGCTGCAGCGCTTCAAGCAGATGATGCCGCACATTCCGACCAAATCCGGCCTGATGCTGGGTCTGGGCGAGACGGACGAGGAAGTCATCGAAGTCATGAAGCGCATGCGCGAACACGACATCGACATGCTGACGCTGGGCCAGTACCTGCAACCGTCCCGCAGCCACTTGCCGGTGCAGCGTTTCGTGCACCCGGACACCTTCGCCTGGTTCGCCGAGGAAGGTTACAAGATGGGCTTCAAGAACGTTGCTTCCGGCCCGCTGGTACGTTCGTCGTATCACGCCGACGAGCAGGCGAAACTGGTCAAGGCCGAACTGCTCGGTTCCTGATCCGGCGCTGAAGGCTTCACACAATACCCGCTTCGGCGGGTATTTTTGTTTGGGTTGTTGAGCACTGAACCTTGTGGCGAGGGAGCTTGCTCGCGCTGGGTTGCGAAGCGCCCCCCCAATATCTTCGGGACTGCTGCGCACTCCAGCGGGAGCGAGCTCCCTCGCCACAAGTCACTGGGCCACAGTGCCTCTTTTGTTTATCTCTGTTCCTGACTACTGTGTGCCCATGACTTTTCGCAGGGAGACCCATGGATGACCGTTCGACCGACTCACACCCTCGTTGCCCACAAACCTGTACCGGCACTGCCATCCGAAGGGCTGATTGGCGTGATCGCCCCTGCCGGGCCCGGTGCGCTGGACACCGAAAAAGCCGTGCAGTGGATGCGCGCCCGGGGTTACCGGTTGCGGGTGTTTCCCGGTGTCTACGAAAAGGACGGCTACCTGGCCGGCAGCGATGACGTACGCCTCAATGACCTGCATGCCGCGTTCGCCGACCCTGAAGTTGACGCGATCATCTGTCTGCGCGGTGGCTACGGCACGCCGCGCCTGCTGGACCGGATCGACTTCGATCTGCTGAGCCGCCAAGCCAAGCCGTTTGTCGGCTACAGCGACATCACCGCGCTGCATCTGGCGATCAGCCGTTACGCCGGGTTCGTCACCTTCCACGGCCCATTGCTCAATGCCGACCTGTTGGGTGACAAGGAGCCGCCGACCGTTACCTCCTTCTTCGCCATGCTGCGAGGTCAATTGAAGGCGGGCAGTGTGCTGAGCCATCCGGTAGCGTATCCACTCACTACCGTTGAGCCCGGCATCGCCCATGGACGATTGCTCGGCGGCAATCTGGCAATGATCGCCTCGACCCTCGGTACGCCTTATGAAATCGATGTCGAGGGTGTGATTCTGCTCATCGAAGATGTCAACGAGCCGCTCTACCGTATCGACCGCTTACTGACCCAAATGCGCCTGGCCGGCAAGTTGGCGAAACTGCGTGGTGTGTTGGTCGGGGATATCGCGGGGGTAGATGTCGAGGCGCTCAACCGCTTGCTCAAGCAGACTTTCGAACCGTTGCGAATTCCAGTGCTGTCGGGGTGGCGGAGCGGGCATTGCGATCCGAACCTGACGTTGCCGTTGGGCGCGCTGGTTCGACTGGATGCGGGGAAGAAGGAGTTGATGCTCGAGCAGGATGTGGTGACCCGATAAAGCAAAAGATCGCAGCCTGCGGCAGCTCTAAAGGAACGCATTCCGATGTAGGAACTGCCGCAGGCTGCGATCTTTTGATCTGGCTTTATTGAGTCCGCAGGCTCTCGAGCAGCTTATGCGTCGGATACCCGTCCGCCGGCCAGCCAAACGCCTGCTGGGCGCTGCGAATCGCTTTACGCGTGTTGGCGCCGATGATCCCGTCCGCCGTGCCTGCATCGTAGTTACGTGCGCTCAGCAGGGTCTGCAATTCGATGCGCTCGGTGCGGCTCAATGGCAGGTCGTCTTTCGGCCATGTGCCGTTGATCAGGCCCGCGCCATTGAAACGCTCGGACAACAGACTGACCGCCAGTGCATAGGACGACGAGTTGTTGTACTTGAGGATCGCCCGGAAGTTGTCGAGGATCAGGAACGCCGGGCCACGGTAACCGGCCGGCAGCAGCAGGGCGGCGGACAGTTGTTCCGCACCGGCCGGGGTCTGACCGCCATTGGGCAAGATCACGCCCAGTTGACGCCATTCGGCAACGGTCTTGCGAATCGCGCCATCGGCCAGGGTGTAGTTGAAGCCGCTCGGCAGCTGCACTTCGAAACCCCACGGCTGCCCGCGCTGCCAGCCTGAACTTTGCAGGTAATGCGCGGTGGAGGCCAGCGCGTCGGCAGGGCTGCCCCAGATGTCGCGGCGACCGTCACCGTCAAAATCCACGGCGTGGGTGTTGTAGGTGGTCGGAATGAACTGGGTCTGGCCCATCGCACCGGCCCACGAGCCGAGCATCTTCTCCGGCGTGATATCGCCCTGCTGCAGGATCTGCAGCGCGGCGATCAATTGCGCATGGGCAAACCCCGGACGACGGCCTTCGTAAGCCAGGGTCGCCAGCGAGTTGATGACGGACTTGGTGCCCTGGAACTGGCCGAAATTGCTTTCCATGCCCCACACCGAGACGAGTGCCTGGCGATCCACGCCATAACGCTGCTCGATGCTCTGCAGGATGTCGGCATACTGACTGATCAACGCCTGACCCTTGCGCACTCGCAGCGGCGACAGTGCGCCGTCGAGGTATTCCCAGACCGGGCGGGAGAACTCCGGCTGGCTGCGGTCGGCGCGGATCACGCTGTCGTCGAAACTGACATTGGCGAAGGCGCGGTCGAAGACATCCGCACGAATCCCGGCGGCGAGGGCGTCCTTGCGGAAACCTGCCTGCCATTCGGCAAAGGTCTGGGTCGGTTGAATATCGAGATTGTCACCGGACGGCACTACCGGCGGGATGACCGCGGGGGCCGTGACGGCGGGCACGGTCTGTAACGGTTGCGCATCGGCGGCGGTCGGTTTTTCCGCGCAGGCGACAAGCAGAATGAAGCTGGAGGCAGCGATCAGTTGGCGAACGGGCCAACGACGGGAAAGACTCAAGGGCATGCACAGTTCCAGGGGATACGAATCAGGTGCAGACCTTAACATGACCGGGGGGTGCTGTGCTTCAGGCAGCCAGAAAGTAAGAAGCCTCCCAGCTATTAGACTGGAAGGCTTCGCGGCGGTAGCTGCCTTTACCCTTGGTTGGTCGTTCCTGGCGGCTGCGGAACAGGGGTTGGGCGATGATGGATTTGGCCTTATTCGGGCCATGTTTCGATGGCTTTTTGCTCATGAGGGGTCTCTCGGTGGGTGGGTGTTGCGGGGCGAATAATCTGCCGATGTCTGGCGTCTGTCTATAGGGCAAATGCAGGTGTTTTTGTAGGAAAACAAGATCAAAAGATCGCAGCGTGCCGCAGCTCCTACAGGGATTAGTGTAGGAGCTGCCGGAGGCTGCGATCTTTTGAGCTTATTCGGCAGGCAGTGACAGACGCTGCCCAGCCATCAACAGCGCCAGGCGGCTCAGGCTCATCCACGGCGAACCGGCGGCCTGGCCCTTGATCTGTGCGTCGATGCGCTGGGCTTCGAGCAACAACTGCGCCCAGCGTGGCGCCGAGTAGCGTTGCAGGGCTTTGCTCATCAGCGGTTTGCGCTTGTCCCAGACCGGCGGTTTCGCCTGACTGAAGCACTTGTCCAGTGGCGTGCCCTGGCTGTACTGCAGCGAGATATTGGCCAGCAGGCGCAACTCCCGCGCCAGCGCCCAGAGAATCACCGGTGGCTCGACGCCTTCACCGCGCAGCCCTTCGAGCATGCGCAGTGCGTGGGCCGGTTCGCCGTTGAGCACGGCATCGGTCAGGCCGAATACGTCAAAACGGGCGCTGTCGGCCACCGCGGCCTGCACGGTTTCGAGGGTGATCTGCCCACCTTCGGCCATCAGCTTGAGCTTTTCGATTTCCTGCGCGGCGGCGAGCAGGTTGCCCTCGACGCGCGCGGCAATCAGTTCGACCGCGTCCTGACTGGCCGACAAGCCGGCCTGCGACAGACGCTGACGAATCCAGCTCGGTAGCTGATTGGCATCTACCGGCCAGATCTGGATGAACTGGGTCTGTTGACCTTCGACCAGCGCCTTGCCCCACTTGGTCTTCTGCGCACTGCCATCGAGCTTGGGCAGGCTGATCAGCAGCACCGTGTCTTCGGCGGGGCGCGAGCAGTATTCGATCAGTGCGGCAGCGCCCTTGTCACCGGGCTTGCCCGAAGGCAAGCGCAGTTCCAGTAGACGCTTTTCGGCGAACAACGACATGCTCGCACCGGCCTGCAGCAACGTGCCCCAATCGAAATTGGCGTCGGCGGCGAACACCTGGCGCTCGTCGAAACCTTGCTGGCGCGCAGCACTGCGGATGGCGTCGGCGGCTTCCTGGCACAACAGCGGGTCATCGCCACTGATGATATAGACGGGCGCAAGCGCGCCTTGCAGGTGTTTGCCGAGTTGAGCGGGAGCGAGCTTCATAAGAGAGGGCGAACGGGGCGCCTGAGCGCCCCGTACGTCTTACTGCTGCGGCAGTTCGAGCGGCGACTGGCGCGGGGTTTCCGCTTCAGCCTTCTGCGCCGCCTTCAGGGCGTCAGCTTCGGCTCGTGCCCGGTCATTGGCCGCTTGCTGCAATTGCTGCAGTTGACCCGGGGTCAGCTGTTGCAGGCGCAGCATCATGCGCTGAACCAGCTCGCGACGGGTTTCGCGACGGGCATCGTTGGCTTCCTGATCGGAACCGACGAGGTTGTTGCCGTCGTGTATGAACACTTTCTGCACTTCGAGCTTGTCGCTCAGCAGGTTCAGGTTGTGTTCGCCAACGATGTCGTAGTTCAGCACGGTGCTGACCTGGTACTCACCGGTACGACCGGCGCCGGCGTAGCTGAGGATACGCTGGTTTTCCTGTTCGTCAGCCAGGTACAGCTTGTACGGTGCACCGCTGTAAACCTTGACGCCGCTGGACTCGAGTACCTGGCGTAGTTGAGTGACGGTCTCGCCATAGGCGTCACGGGCGCTCAGATCAAGCTCTTTGATCGTCAGTTCGTTGGTGCCGGTGCCACGCAGCTGGAAACCGCAGGCGCTCAGCAGAACGGCGAGGCCCATCACCAGCAGATTGCGTTTGATCATTGTGTTGCTCCCCTTGAAACCATGTGGGCCGACCCTGCGGCCCGAAAGGTTTTACAGAGCGCCAGGCAGACCTGACGCTCAATCCAATTTAGCTGGCGACGATGTTGACCAGTTTGCCTGGCACGACGATGACTTTGCGAATGGTCAGGCCGTCAACGAAACGCAGGACGTTTTCGTTGGCGCGGGCAGCCGCTTCGACTTCTTCGCGCGTTGCGCTGGCCGGCATGTCGATCTGGCCACGCAGCTTGCCGTTCACTTGAATGACCAGTTGCAGGCTGTCTTGTACCAGGGCGCTTTCATCCACTGCAGGCCAGCCGGCATCGATCACGGCGTCGGCATGACCCAACTGCTTCCACAGCTCATGGCTGATGTGCGGCGTGATTGGAGCCAGCAGCAGCGTGACGGCTTCCAGACCTTCGTGAATCAGCGCGCGGTCCTGTTCGGTGGCTTGCGCGGCTTTCTCCAGCACGTTCATCAGCGTCATCACCTGAGCGATGGCGGTGTTGAATTTGTGGTTCTGGCCGACGTCGTGGCTGGCTTGCTTGATGGCCAGGTGGATGGCGCGGCGAACGGCTTTCTGCTCGTCGTTCAGGCCAGCGATGTCCAGTTTGCCCGGCAGGCCCTGGGTCACGTGGGCCTGCGCCAGGCGCCAGACGCGCTTGAGGAAACGGTGCGAGCCTTCAACGCCGGAGTCGGACCATTCGGCGCTCATGTCAGGCGGCGAGGCGAACATCATGAACAGACGGCAGGTGTCGGCGCCGAACTGATCGATCATCGACTGTGGGTCGACGCCGTTGTTCTTCGACTTGGCCATTTTCTCGGTGCCACCGATTTCCACCGGCAAGCCGTCGGATTTCAGTTTGGCGCTGATGACCTTGGCCTTGCTGTCACGCTCCAGTTCTACGTCCGCCGGGTTGAACCAGGTGTAGGCACCATTGGCTTCGCGACGATAATAGGTTTCGGCGATCACCATGCCCTGGGTCAGCAGGTTCTTGAACGGCTCGTTGGAGCTCACCAGGCCTTCGTCGCGCATCAGCTTGTGGAAGAAACGCGCGTACAGCAGGTGGAGAATCGCGTGTTCGATACCGCCGATGTATTGATCCACCGGCAGCCAGTGGTCGGCTGCGGATTTTTCCACCAGACCGCCTTCGAAGTGCGGCGAGGCGTAACGGGCGTAGTACCACGAGGACTCGACGAAGGTGTCCATGGTGTCGGTTTCACGTTTGGCAGGCTGGCCGCATTTCGGGCAGCTGCACTCGTAGAATTCCGGCATGCGCGCCAGCGGCGAACCGGCGCCGTCCGGCACCACGTCTTCCGGCAGCACCACTGGCAACTGGTCTTCCGGCACCGGGACGTCACCGCAAGTGGCGCAGTGAATGATCGGGATCGGGCAGCCCCAGTAGCGCTGACGGCTGATGCCCCAGTCGCGCAGGCGGAACTGGGTGCGCGAGGCACCGAGGTTTTTCTTGATCAGGGCGACTTCGATGGCGTCGAACGCGCCGGTGAAGTCCAGGCCGTCGAATTCGCCGGAGTTGATCAGCGTGCCGTGCTCGCCGTAGGCGTCCTGCCACGGGGCCGGGTTAGTGTCACCGGAACTGGTGCGCACCACCGATTTGACCGGCAGGTTGTACTTGTGGGCGAACTCGAAATCGCGCTCATCGTGAGCCGGCACAGCCATTACTGCGCCGTCGCCGTAGTGCATCAGCACGTAGTTGGCGACCCACACCGGCAGTTTTTCACCGGTCAGCGGGTGCTCGACGAACAGGCCGGTCGGCAGGCCTTTCTTCTCTTGAGTGGCAACGTCGGCTTCGGCCACGCTGCCGCCCTTGCATTCAGCGATGAACGCTTGCAGCTCAGGATTGTTCTGCGCGGCCTGGGTCGCCAGCGGGTGCTCGGCGGCCACGGCGACATAAGTCGCGCCCATCAGGGTGTCAGGACGGGTGGTGAAGACCTTGAGGGTGCCTTCTTCGCCGATCGAGTCGACGTTGTACGGGAACTGCACTTCCATGCCGCGGGATTTGCCGATCCAGTTGCGCTGCATGGTCTTGACCTGTTCCGGCCAGCCCGTCAGTTCGTCGAGGCTCTCCAGCAGCTCATCCGCGTAAGCGGTGATCTTGAAGTAGTACATCGGGATTTCGCGCTTTTCGATCAGCGCGCCGGAACGCCAGCCGCGACCGTCGATCACCTGTTCGTTGGCCAGTACGGTCTGGTCGACCGGGTCCCAGTTCACGGTGCCGTTCTTGCGGTAGATCACGCCTTTTTCGAACAGGCGAGTGAACAGCCATTGTTCCCAGCGGTAGTAGTCCGGCTTGCAGGTGGTCACTTCACGGGACCAGTCCACCGCCAGGCCCAGGCTGCGCAGCTGGGACTTCATGTAGGCGATGTTTTCGTAGGTCCACTTGGCGGGCGCCACGTTGTTCTTCATCGCGGCGTTTTCCGCCGGCATGCCGAAGGCGTCCCAACCCATGGGTTGCAGAACGTTCTTGCCTTGCATGCGCTGGTAGCGGGAGATCACGTCGCCGATGGTGTAGTTGCGCACGTGCCCCATGTGTAGCTTGCCGCTGGGGTAAGGGAACATCGACAGGCAGTAGTAGGTCTCCTTGCCTGGCTGTTCACTGACTTCAAAGGACTTTTGCTCGTCCCAGAACGACTGGGCGGCGGCTTCGATTTCACGGGGCTGATATTGTTCGTGCATGGCTACTTTTGTACTGGATAGGGGTGGCCTAATCCTCTTCAACGCGCCATCCGGGGGTGCTCCGGACAAGCTGGAAGTGGAATTACAGGAAGCGCCGTAGCATACATGACCGCGCTTGGCCTAGGGAAACCCTGATTACAGCAGTTTGGCCGGTAAAAAACGTGGCGAGGGCCGTTGGTCGCGGCGTGCAGCCGGTTTGTGCAGCGAAGCTAAGCTCTAATTGGGGAGTGAGTCTTATCTTCAATGAGGTGAGGGATGGTGGAGCAACGGCAAAAAAACGTGACGAAACCCGAGTTGTACGAACGGTTGATGGATCGTCTGGGCATGGCTCTGGACGCTGCAAAAACCGCTGGCCGGCTGCGCGATGAGCGCCCCCTGGAACTGGAATTGCGTGGCTTGAGCCCCGCCGAGTTCAAACTGGTCAAGGCCTATCTGGATCGCAGTGAGCGTGAAACGCATGGATACCTGTCGCAGGCAGTGAAACAGCTCGATGCAACACATTCAGCCAAGGTCATCTGGCTCAAGGACAAGGCGCCCGGCAGAGACACCGTCAAGGTTCGTTCTGTGCAGGCCAAGTAAGCGCATGGCAGGTCAAAAAACGGATCTTTTTCACAGGGATCCTACCTATCGGTTGTAACGCTTTATTAACGCTCTTAGGCTTCGGGCATCTCTGGAGATGCCCCGATGCCTTTTCGTTACTTCATCAAACAACTTCTATTGCCGCCCGGCATTCTTTTGCTTCTGTTGCTGGTCGCCTGGTGGCTGCGCCGCTCCCGGCCGCGGCTGGCCGGCCTGTGCTTTGCCCTCGGTTTGGGTGGGTTCTGGCTGATGAGCCTGCCGGTGGTCGTGCAATGGGGCGCCAAAGCGCTTGAGCGCGAACCGCCGCTGCCCCGTGATGCGTGGACGGCGCTGGCGCAACGGGCCGATGCCATCGTGGTGCTGGGCTCGGGTCGTGAGCGCGGTGATCTGGCCTGGGGCGAGGATCAGCCGACCGGTGTGGGGCTGGAGCGTCAGCGCTATGCCGCGCGGCTGGCCAAGGCCTCGGGGTTGCCGATCCTCACCAGTGGCGGCTTGCATTACGGCACGCCGCCGACCGAGGCGAAGCTGATGGCCGATTCGCTGCGCGATGATTTCGGTGTGACCACGCGTTGGCAGGAAGGCGAAAGCCGCACCACGTGGGAGAACGCCAAGTTCAGCGCCGACATCTTGTTGCCTCAAGGCGTCAAGCGCGTAGTGGTGGTCACGCAGGCCTGGCACATGCCCCGAGCGGTGTGGTGTTTCGAGCAGGCAGGATTCGAAGTGGTGCCGGCGCCCGTAGGGTTTCTCGGGACCGATAATGCGCGCCCGTTTGGTGGCTGGCTGCCGGAGTTCAAGTCGATCTGGCAGAGCGGGCAACTGTTGAATGAGGCGGTGGGGCAGGTGGGGTATTCGTTGTTCTACCGCTGAAAATCAAAAGATCGCAGCCTGCGGCGGCTCCTACATGGGGATTTGTGTTTTCCCTGTAGGAGTTGCCGCAGGCTGCGATCTTTGCTTTTAAAGGGTTTTCGACATCCGGCTCGCCATCAGCGCCCAGCCAAACAGCAACACGCATACGATGATCAGCGGCCACGAGCGCCATTGCAGATACGGCGTCAGGTTGTGCATCGGCACCACTTCGCCATACAGGATGCCCTGCTCGAACTGCGGGATCTGCTCGGTGATCTGCCCGTACGGGTTGATCAATCCGGTCACGCCGTTGTTGGTGGCGCGGATCATCCAGCGCCCGGCTTCAAGTGCGCGCATCTGCGCCATCTGCAAGTGTTGCAGCGGTCCGATCGAGGTGCCGAACCACGTGTCGTTGCTGATCGTCAGCAACAGATCACTGCGCGCCGACAGGCCGGCAGCGAATTCCGGGTACACCACTTCGTAGCAGATGAACGGCGCAATCTGATAACCCTTGGCCTGCAGCAACGGTTGATCCGCCGGGCCGCGAGCGAAGTCGGACATCGGCAAGTCAAAGAACGCGATCAAGCCACGCAGCAGATCCTGCAACGGCACGTATTCACCGAACGGCACCAGTTTCTGCTTGAGGTAGGTGCCATCGCCTTCGCCGACGACGGTGATGCCATTGAAGAAGCGTCTTTCGTGGCGGACCATTTCGCGAATCGGCACACCGGTGATCAGCGCCGATTTACGCTCGGCGGCGAAGTTGCCCATCATGTTCAGGTAGCCCTCGGCGGACTCCTTGAGCACCGGCACCGCAGTTTCCGGCCAGATCAGCAGGTCCACCCGCTTGGAGCGGAAGCTCAGGTCGCGGTACAGCGCCAGTTGCGCGTTGAGCTGCGCCGGGTCCCACTTCATGCTTTGTTCGACGTTGCCCTGAATCGCGGCAACGCTCAGCGCGGGGCCGGATGGGCTGGTCCAGGCGTGACCCTTGAGGGCAATGCCGGCGACCCACGGTCCGACCAGCAACAGCAGGCCGGCGGCGATAAAACCTTTGCGGCCGGTCTGCAGCAGGCGCGGTGCGTTGTAGATCAGTGCCGCCGTCAACGCGAGAACGAAAGACACCAGCCACATGCCGCCGACCGGTGCGAGCCCGGACAACGGGCCGTCGAGTTGGCTGTACCCGGAGTAGAGCCACGGGAACCCGGTGAGGAACCACCCGCGAAAGGCCTCCTGACCGACCCACAACGCGGCAAAGGCCAGCGCGTCGGCCAGCGGAGCTTCGTTGCGGCGCAACCAGCGCGCCCAGACCCACGCGGGCAGGGCGAAGAAAAACGCGATCGCTGCGGTAAACAGCAGCATCAGGAACCCGGCCAGCAGCACCGAGGCGCCGCCGAAATGGTGGATGCTGTA
Organism: Pseudomonas sp. 86_A; assembly: GCF_017491705.1. NCBI lineage: Bacteria > Pseudomonadati > Pseudomonadota > Gammaproteobacteria > Pseudomonadales > Pseudomonadaceae > Pseudomonas > Pseudomonas sp. 86_A. The sequence continues at coordinate 163,277 of NZ_JAFGYS010000005.1, forward strand.
ATAGATCCAGCTGGTGCCGGCGCCGAACAGGCCGAAACCGAAGCACCAGCCACGTCCCAGCGCCTGACGCGGTTTTAGCTCACGCAGGCCGGCGTAGAACAGACCGACCGCCAGCAAGGCCAGCGGCCAGATGTTGAACGGGGCCAGCGCGAAGGTAGTGATTGCACCGGCCGCCACGGCCAGCAGGTTACCGGGCCAGCCGGGGCGGGTTGTCCAGCGCATTTCTATCCTTAATGATTACCGAGCGATTGGCGTGAGTCGCAGCAAATGAATCCGACGGCTGTCGGCGTTCAGGATGCGGAAACGATAGGCGCCGATTTCAGTGATTTCGTTACGTTTTGGCAAGTGCCCGAACGCGCTCATCACCAGACCGCCGACGGTGTCGAACTCGTCGTCGGAGAACTCGCTGTCGAAGAACTCGTTGAAGTTCTCGATCGGCGTCAGTGCCTTGATCAGGAAGTCACCGCTGGGCAGCGGCTTGATGTAGCTGTCTTCTTCGACGTCGTGCTCGTCTTCGATGTCGCCGACGATCTGCTCCAGCACGTCTTCAATCGTCACCAGACCGGCCACGCCGCCGTATTCGTCGATGACGATGGCCATGTGGTTGTGGTTGGCGCGGAACTCACGCAGCAACACGTTCAGTCGCTTGGACTCCGGCACGAACGTGGCCGGGCGCAGCAGATCCTTGATGTTGAAGCTGTCGCCGTTCTCCTTGAGGATCAGTGGCAGCAGGTCCTTGGCCAGCAGGACGCCCATCACGTCGTCGTGGCTTTCGCCAATGACCGGGTAGCGCGAGTGGGCCGAATCGACCACGGCCGGGAGGAATTCGCGAGGTGTCTGGTTCGCCTTGATGCTGACCATTTGCGAGCGCGGGACCATGATGTCGCGTACTTGCAGGTCAGCCACTTGAATGGCGCCTTCGACGATGGCCAGCGCTTCGCTGTCCAGCAGTTTGTTCTGATGTGCATCACGCAGCAGCTCAAGCAGCTCCTGACGGTTCTTCGGCTCGTGGGCAAAAGCCTGGGTCAGTTTACCCAGCCATGACTTCTGCCCGTTGCTCGATCGATCTTCGCTCATAGCGATTACTCTGAATCCTTTGTTGTAACGATAGGGGATGTTTCGGTTTCGTCGTCCGCGTACGGATCGGGATAGCCCAATTCGGCAAGCAACTCGCGTTCCAGTGCTTCCATTTCTTCGGCTTCGTCGTCATCTATATGGTCGTAACCGAGTAGATGCAAGCAGCCGTGAATGACCAGATGTGCCCAGTGTGCTTTAAGTTCCTTGCCTTGCTCGACGGCTTCGCGCTCGACCACGGCGACGCAGATCACCAGATCGCCGAGCAGCGGGATGTCGAGAAACTCGTCGGGCACTTCGGCCGGGAACGACAGGACGTTGGTCGCGTAATCCTTGTGGCGCCAGGTGTGATTCAGCTCACGACCTTCTTCCTCGTCAACCAGACGAATGGTCATTTCCGAATCGGCGGTGCGCTGGCGCAGGGCCAGTTCGCACCATTGATGGAACTCGGCTTCGCTCGGTGCGTTCGCTTCAGTGGCGATTTGCAGGTCCAGCTCAAGCATCGCGCGAGTTTTCCTTGGGGGCATCGGCGCGGCTTTCGAAGCGCTCGTAGGCTTCGACAATCCGCTGCACCAATGGGTGGCGCACGACGTCTTTGGGCTGGAAGTGGGTGAAGCTGATGCCCGGAACGTCCTTGAGGACTTCGATCACATGATGCAGGCCGGACTTGGTGCCGCGCGGCAGGTCGACCTGGGTGATGTCGCCGGTGATGACCGCGGTGGAGCCGAAGCCGATCCGGGTCAGGAACATCTTCATTTGTTCGACGGTGGTGTTCTGGCTTTCGTCGAGAATGATGAAGCTGTTGTTCAGCGTACGCCCGCGCATGTAGGCCAGTGGCGCGACTTCGATCACCTGGCGCTCGATCAGCTTGGCCACGTATTCGAAGCCGAGCATCTCGTAGAGTGCGTCGTAGAGCGGGCGCAGGTACGGGTCGATCTTCTGGGCAAGGTCGCCGGGCAGGAAGCCGAGTTTTTCACCCGCTTCGACCGCCGGACGCACCAGCAGGATGCGACGGATCTGCTCGCGCTCCAGGGCATCGACGGCACACGCCACGGCCAGATAGGTCTTGCCGGTACCGGCCGGACCAATGCCGAAGTTGATGTCGTTGCCGAGGATTTCCTTCACGTAGCGCAGCTGATTCAGGCCGCGTGGGCGAATCATGCCTTTCTTGGTGCGCAGGGCGACGGACGCTTCGGCGGGGGCGTGATTGTCCAGCTCGACCACGGCCGATTCCTGGAGGAACAGGTGCACCAGATCCGGCGACAGCTCGGTACCCTTGGTTTCCCGGTACAGCCGGCGCAGCAGGTTTTCCGCAGACGTGGTGTGCTTGGGATCGCCGATCAGTTCGAACTGGTTTCCGCGGTTGCGGATCTCGATGGCGAGGCGCTGTTCGATCAAGCGCAGATGCTCGTCGAATTGCCCGCACAGATTGGCGAAGCGGCGAGCCTCAAAGGGCTCGAGGATAAAACGATGTGGTTCTATGGGTGCGTTCAAGGTCGTATTTAGCCGCCCTGGGGCAATTAAGATGAAATCAAGGATAACGCCAGTGGCGTGGGTGCGAAAGCTCTTAAAACAGTCTCACTGGATAACTGTGGCGAGGGAGCTTGCTCCCGCTGGAGTGCGAAGCGCTCCCAAATCCTCCAGCCTCGATCATTCAGGATGATCGGGGTGTCTGGTTTGCGGCTGCTTCGCAACCGAGCGGGAGCAAGCTCCCTCGCCACAAAATATCTGCGACTGGCGTTACTGAATTAAAGAGCCACGCAGCGAATGCGGTTGCGCCGCGTCGATGTGCACGTCGGCAAACTGGCCGATCAGGGTCGGATTATCGCAGCGGAAGTTGACGATACGATTATTCTCGGTACGCCCTTGCAGCTCGCCCGGGTCTTTCTTCGAGTAGTCGGTGACCAGAATACGCTGGATCGAACCGACCATTTGTCGGCTGATCTCGAACCCTTGTTGATTCAGACGGTGTTGCAAGGCGTTCAGGCGTTCTTTTTTCAGCTCTTCCGGGGTGTCGTCGGCCAGATCGGCCGCCGGGGTGCCCGGGCGCTGGCTATAGACGAACGAATAGGAGAAGTCGAAGCCGACATCGGCAATCAGTTTCATCGTCTGTTCGAAGTCTTTCTCGGTCTCGCCCGGGAAGCCGACGATGAAGTCCGAGCTGATGCAGATGCCCGGCACGGCGGCGCGCAGTTTGCGCAGCTTGGACTTGTACTCCAGCGCCGTGTGGTTGCGCTTCATCGCCGCGAGAATTCGATCGGAACCCGACTGCACCGGCAAGTGCAGGTGTTTCACCAGCTCCGGCACTTCGGCGTGGGCCTGGATCAGGCTGTCGGAGAACTCCAGCGGGTGCGAGGTGGTGTAGCGGATGCGATCGATGCCGTCGACGGCGGCCACCACGCGAATCAGCTCCGCCAGATCGGCCAGGCGACCGTCGTGGGTGGTGCCGCGATAGCCGTTGACGTTCTGCCCCAGCAGGGTCACTTCACGCACGCCGTTTTCGGCGAGGTGGATGATTTCGGCGATCACGTCGTCGAACGGCCGGCTGACTTCTTCGCCACGGGTGTAAGGCACCACGCAGAACGTGCAGTACTTGCTGCAGCCTTCCATCACCGACACGTAGGCGCTCGGGCCATCGATGCGCGGCTCGGGCAGGTGGTCGAATTTTTCGATTTCCGGGAACGAGACGTCGACTTGCGGCAGCTTGCTGCTGCGGGCGGCGTCGATCATTTCCGGCAGGCGGTGCAGGGTTTGCGGGCCGAACACTACATCGACGTACGGTGCGCGATCACGGATCGCCGCGCCTTCCTGGCTGGCCACGCAACCGCCGACGGCGATCACCATGTCCGGGTTGGCCAGCTTCAGTTCGCGCCAGCGGCCGAGCTGCGAGTACACCCGGTCCTGGGCGCGTTCGCGGATCGAGCAGGTGTTGAGCAGAATCACGTCGGCGTCTTCCGCGCGCGCGGTGACTTCCAGGGCCTGATGTTCGCCCAGCAGATCGACCATGCGCGAGCTGTCGTACTCGTTCATCTGGCAACCGTGGGTTTCGATGTAAAGCTTCTTGGCCATGGAGTAGGGTCGTCACGTGATTCAAAGAACCGCGCATTATAGGGAACAAGCCCTCAGGTTCCTACCGCTGCGCGTCCGGTGGCTATGCTATAGTTTGCGCCCTCATTTTTATCCCCGATGTTATCCCCCCGCCATGACCAAACGCGAAGCTCCAATCTATAAGGTGATTTTCCTCAACCAGGGCCAGGTGTTCGAAATGTACGCCAAGCAGATCTATCAAAGTGATCTGTGGGGTTTTCTGGAAGTGGAAGAGTTCGTCTTTGGCGAGCGCACGCAAGTGGTCGTCGATCCGAGTGAAGAGAAGCTCAAGGCGCAGTTCGAAGGCGTGGTGCGCAGCTTTGTGCCGATGCATTCGATCGTGCGCATCGACGAAGTGGAACGTCTGGGCACCCCGAAAATCAGCGAAGCCCGTGGCGCGGTTGGCAATGTGATGCCGTTTCCGATGCCGATGCCTGAGAAGTAAAACTGGTTGAGTGAGGGGCTCTTGTGGCGAGGGGATTTATCCCCGATGGGCTGCGAAGCGGCCCCTCACCTGCAACTTTGATATTCCTGAATTACCGCGCTGAATGGATTTGCGACTGCTGCGCAGCCGATCGGGGATAAATCCCCTCGCCACAATGAGTAATCATCACAGAACTCATTCTGCTGACGTTCAGGGAAGCGGCGAAAATGGCGTACGCCCATCGGCGCTCTGCAGTTCCATCAGGTATTTACGGAAAATTTGCCCGAGCACCTGGGTTGCGGTTTCGAGGTCTTCGCGGGACATTTTTTCGGAGACTTCGTCGGCGGTGTCCAAGGCGTCTTCGGCGCCATTGACCGCAGCCATCTTCAGCACGATGTACGCCTGAATGTTGTTGGCCTGCACGCCTTCGCCGTGGAAGAACATGGTGCCGAGCTTGAACTGCGCCTGAGCGTGGCCTTGCAACGAGGCCTTTTCGAAGTAGCTCAGGGCTTGATTGAGGTCGCGTGGCGCATTCTTGCCGTCGTAGTAGAACTCACCCAACTCGTATTGCGCTTGCGCATCCCCTTCGTCCGCCGCTTTCTGGCAGGCAGTCAGCGCCTGCGTGACGTCTTGCGGCTGAGTATTGAGGGTGCAACGACCCATCGCCGGGATCAACAACGAGTTGCCGCCTGCTTGTGCATGCGCGAGCAGGGGCTGAAGGAGCAACAGGCAGCCCAAGGCAAGGGTGCGGCCGGTGCGGTTCATGGGAATCGACTTACCTCTGAAGGGCACGCGGACCCATCGAGGGATCCAATAAGCGCGCATTATGAAATAAGCAGGGCCAACCTTACAAAGTCTTTACTCGTTTTTCTGCTGCGCGGGGAATATATCGCCCACTTTCTGGCGGATTTGTAGCAGCGACGTGGGAAAAATGGCGTGGGTGTAGGTGAAAGCTGACGCTGGCAATGGCCAACGTCAGCGGTACGGGCATTACTTCAGTGCAGCGAAGGCGCGCTCGGCAGCGTCCAGGGTGATTTTCAGCTCGGCGTCGCCGTGGGCGATCGAGGTGAAACCGGCTTCGAATGCGCTTGGCGCCAGGTACACGCCGCCTTCCAGCATCAGGTGGAAGAAGCGACCGAACAGTGCCGCGTCGCTGGCCATTACGTCTTCAAAGGTGACGATGTCGTCGGCGCCGCTGAAGTACAGACCGAACATGCCACCCGCCTGCGTGGTCACGAACGGGATGCCCGCCGCATCGGCGCGTTGTTGCAGGCCGTCGAGCAGGCGCGTGGTGTAGTCGGTCAGTTCAGCGTGGAAACCCGGACGGCTGATCAGGCGCAGGGTGGTCAAGCCGGCGGCCATCGCCAGTGGGTTACCCGACAGGGTGCCGGCCTGATACACCGGACCCAGCGGCGCGATGCGCTGCATGATTTCACGCTTGCCGCCGAAGCAGCCGACCGGCATGCCGCCGCCGATGATCTTGCCGAAGGTGGTCAGGTCCGGAGTCACACCGTAGTAGGCCTGGGCACCGCCGAGGGCGACGCGGAAGCCGGTCATCACTTCGTCGAAAATCAGCACCACACCATGCTTGTCGCACAGCGAACGCAGGCCTTCGAGGAAACCCGGCGCTGGCGGCACGCAGTTCATGTTGCCGGCCACCGGCTCAACGATGATGCACGCCACGTCCTGGCCAACTTCGGCGAGCATCTGCTCAACCGCGTCGATGTCGTTGAACGGCAGGGTCAGGGTGTGTTTGGCGAATGCCGCCGGCACACCAGCCGAGCTCGGCACGCCTTGGGTCAGTGCACCGGAGCCGGCCTTGACCAGCAGGCTGTCGGAGTGACCGTGGTAGCAGCCTTCGAATTTGATGATGCTGTCGCGACCGGTGTAACCACGGGCCAGGCGGATCGCGCTCATGGTCGCTTCGGTGCCGGAGCTGACCATGCGCACCATGTCCATCGACGGCACCAGCGAGCAGACCAGATCGGCCATCTCGGTTTCCATCGCGGTCGGCGCGCCGTAGGACAGGCCGTGTTGCAGTTGATTGCGCACCGCGTCGAGCACTTCCGGGTGGCTGTGGCCGAGGATCATCGGACCCCACGAGCCCACGTAATCGACATAACGCTTGTCGTCTTCGTCAGTGACGTAGGCGCCTTCGGCGTGCTTGAAGAACAGCGGCGTGCCGCCCACGCTCTTGAACGCGCGAACCGGCGAGTTCACGCCTCCTGGAATGTGTTTCTGGGCATTGGCAAACAGCGTTTCGGAACGAGACATGATCGGGCTCTCAAATCAGATTTTCAGTAATTCATTAAACGCGCGGGCGCGGCGGGTCACTTCGGCGGTGCTCTGGGCACCGAACAAACCGTGGACCACGGCCAGCAGGTCGACGCCATGGGCCACCAGCGGCGCGGCGTTGTCGAGGGTGATGCCGCCAATCGCGCAGATCGGCAGGTGCAGCGTGCGTTTGGCCTCGTCGAGCAGATCGAGGCTGCAGCTTGGCGCGCCGGGTTTGATGTTGGAATTGAAGAAGCGGCCGAAGGCGACATAGCTCGCGCCTTCTTTGGCCGCTTGTTCAGCCAGTTCGAGTTGCGCGTGGCAGGTCGAACCGATGATCGCCTTGGAACCGAGCAGGGCGCGGGTCGGTGACAGCGGGCCGTCGGTCTGGCCCAGGTGCACGCCGACGTTCAGACGCCCGGCCAGCTCAGCATCATCGTTGATGATCAACTGGGTCTTGTAGCGCTCGCAAAGGTCGCGCAGTGCTTCGGCCTCGCGCAGGCGGCGGGCCTCGTCGCTGCTTTTGTCGCGGTATTGCAGCAGGGTGACGCCGCCTTCCAGCGCCGCCTCCACGTACGACAGAAACTTGCCCGCCAGCAATTGGCTGTCGGTGATGGCATACAGGCCACGTAGTTTCATCAGGCAGACCTCACGACGTTACGAGCAAAAATCCAGTGGCAGGCGACGCGGGACGAACTGGCCTTTGCCCAGTTGTTCGGCATCGCGCAGGGTACGCCAGGTGTAATCCAGTGCCGTGCGTACGGCGCTGGCGAGGTTTTCACCTTGGGCCAGACGACCGGCGAGGGCACTGGCCAAGGTGCAGCCGGAACCGTGATAGCTGCCTGGCAAACGCTGGCAATAGAAGGTTTCACGCAGGCCGTCACGGCTGTACAGGCGATTGTGGATTTCAGTTTCGTCGCCATGACCGCCGGTGATCAGCAGGTTTTTGACGAACGGCAGGAGTTTTTCAGCGCACTCGTCTGCGGTGCCTTCCGGCAGTTCGGCGAGGATCCGCGCCTCGGGCAGGTTGGGCGTGGCAATGATCGAGAGCGGCAGCAGACGCTCGCGCATCGCATAGCCGACTTCGTCCTTGCCCAGGCGTCCGCCGCCACCGGCACGCAGCACCGGGTCGCAGACCACCGGCAGGTGCGGGTGCGCCGAAAGCAGTTCGACCACAGTGTCGACCATTTCCAGCGAACCGAGCATGCCCAGTTTGACCGCAGCGACTTCGGAGTCGTTGAGCACGGCATTGGCCTGGGCCAGTACCCACTCACGGTCGAGGACGCGGAAGTCAGTGACGTTGACGGTGTCTTGCACGGTCAGGGCGGTGACGGCCGGAGCCGCATGGCAACCCTGCGCGAGCAGGGCTTCGATATCTGCCTGCAAGCCGGCGCCACCACTGGGGTCGTGGCCGGAGAGACAGAGGACAACGGGGCGGGAGCTGTAGATATTCATGGTGCGCGAGCTTACCACCAAACCTGATTTTCTGGTTCAGTCCTGACGGTGTTTGCGAGCAGATTGTCGGACAACACTGCAGCTACCATTGTGGCGAGGGAGCTTGCTCCCGCTGGGTTGCGAAGCAGCCCCCTGCATTTATCCAGGCACAGCGCATTTACAGGTTTTACGACTGCTGCGCAGCCGAGCGGGAGCAAGCTCCCTCGCCACAAAAGCGGATCTCAATGATTGAGTTGACCAACTCAACAGCTCTAGTCCGCTGCTTTGCTCTGAAACGCCCGTTCTAGAGCCTTTGTAGGAAAAATTTCGATGGTGCTCAATGGCCATCAACGGCTATGCTAGTCTGGATCCAAACCAATAACAGGTAATACCGGTTTTACGTCTACTCAAAGGGAATGGGGGGCTTCCTGACACAACCGGACGAGCCACGCTGGGGCTTCAATGCGCTATTTGCTGATGTTGCTGTTCTGCTTGCCCCTCCTCGCAAGCGCCGTCGAGTTCGACGAAAATACCCAGAGCCTTCCCCTGGGTCGCTCCCTGCAAGTGTTCGAAGACCCGAGTGGTCAGGCGAGCATCGCCGACGTCCGCGCCCAAGCGGCGGCGGGCAATTTCAAACCCCACGATAAAGCCACGCTCAATGCCGGTTACTCGCGCTCGGCGTTCTGGCTGAAGATCGACCTGCATTACCGTCCAAACAATCCGGCCGCGCAGCGCACCTGGCTGCTGGAGCTGGCGTACCCGCCGCTCGATCATCTTGATCTGTATAGGGCGGATGCCAACGGCGACTATCGCCTGATTCGGCAGACCGGTGACGCCTTGCCGTTTGCCAGTCGCGAAATCCGTCAGAACAACTACCTGTTCGACCTGAGCTTCACCCCCGACCAGCAGCAGACCCTGTACCTGCGGCTGGCCAGCGAAGGCTCGATCCAGGCGCCGGTGACGTTGTGGTCGAGCACCGCGTACCTCGAAGACCAGCCGGTGCGCCTGTATGTGCTGGGGATCATTTATGGCGTGCTGCTGGGGATGCTGGTCTACAACCTGTTCATCTACCTGAGCGTGCGCGACACCAGCTACCTCTATTACATCTTCTACATCGCTTCGTTCGGCCTCTATCAACTGTCGGTAAACGGCGCGGCGGTGCAGTATTTCTGGCCGGACAATCCGTGGTGGGCCAACGCCGCCACACCGTTTTTCATCGGTTGCGCCGGGCTGTTCGGCAGCCAGTTCGCCCGCAGTTTCCTGCAGACCAAAACCCACAGCCGCTGGCTCGACCGCTTGCTGATTGCGCTGATCGCGTTCGGCGCGCTGGTGGTGGGCTTGTCATTGATGACCAGTTACGCGTTGTCGCTGCGCCTGGCGACCGTGCTGGCGCTGACCTTCACTGTGGTGATCTTCGCCGCCGGGATCCTCGCCTGGTGGCGCGGCCTGCGGGTGGCGCGTTATTTCATCATTGCCTGGTCGGCGTTCTTGCTCGGCGGCATCGTCAATACGCTGATGGTGCTCGGTCTGCTGCCGAACGTGTTCCTGACCATGTACGCCAGCCAGATCGGTTCGGCGATTGAAGTGGCGCTGCTGTCGCTGGCGCTGGCCGACCGCATCAACGCGATGCGCGAGCAGCAGGCACAGACCCTGTTCGACGCCGGGCAGAAACTCGAAGTGCTCAACCAGCAACTGGCCCACAGCAACAAGCTCAAGGACGAATTCCTCGCGACCCTGACTCACGAATTGCGCACGCCGATGAATGGGGTGATCGGTTCGCTGGAGTTGATGCAGACCGTCGAGCTGGAACCTGAGCTGGAGCAATATCAGCAAACTGCCGCCGGTTCCGCCCGGGACATGATGCGCATGGTCAACGGCATCCTCACCCTCACCGAACTGCAGGCCGGCAAGCTCAAGGCGACGCCGGGCAGCTTCAGCCTGCGCGCGGTGGTCGAGGCCTTGCGCGTGCAGTTCGATGGCAACGCGGCGAGCAAGTCGCTGGACTTCAAGGTCGAGGTGCTGCCGACCCTGCCGGACCGTTTGCACGGCGACAGCGCCAAACTGGCGCAATGCCTGGAGTGCCTGCTGGACAACGCGATCAAGTTCACCCGGGTCGGCGGCCTGGCGCTGCGGGTAACCGGCAAACCGGCGGCGGACAATCGCTTGGCGCTGTCGTTTGCAGTGATCGACACCGGCATCGGTTTCACCGATCTGGGGGAGGCGACGATGTATCAGCGCTTCTTCCAGCTCGACGGCTCGATGACCCGCGAATACGGCGGGCTGGGCGTGGGGCTGGCGATCTGTCGGCAACTGGTCGAGCTGCTCGGCGGCAAGCTCACCCATCGCTCCGAACCCGGGCGCGGCAGCCGTTTTCAGCTGGATGTCGAATTCGAACTGCCGGCGGTCGAAGCCGCGCCGAGCCCAGCCCCGCTGCAGGAGCGCAGCCGCGCACCGCAGGACTGCACGGTGTTGCTGGTGGATGACAACAGCGTCAATCAACTGGTGATGCGCGGCATGCTGCTCAAGCTCGGTTTCCGTGTGCGCACGGCGGACAACGGCGCGGCGGCACTTGATTGCCTGCAACGGGAAACCGTTGACGCGGTGCTGATCGACTGCCAGTTGCCCAGCCATGAAGGCGCTTCGCTGTGCTGCCAGATCCACGCCTTGCCGGGCTGTGCCAATGTGCCGGTATTCATGCTGGCCCAGGGCGCGGATCGCGAACATTGTGCGCCCGGCACACGCATTGATTACCTGAACAAACCGGTGAAATTCGAAGACCTGCAAACGGCGCTGGAGCGTCGGGTGCTCAGCGCGTAACAGGGTGAAAGCGCCGGCAGTTCGGCGTATATGACACTTTGATCAGCCACGGGCCAGTGCTTAACTGAATCCCTTGGCTGACCAAAGGAGCCCCGTCATGAACCTGCATCAGTTCGCCGAAACCCACGAAGTCACCAACCAGCCACCGTCGCTGGACGGCGCCAACCTGTACCGCATCGACCTGCCGCTACAGGAGTGGTCGAGGCGTTTTGGCGCCGGTTGGGCCGAGTCGCGGATCGATGCCTACGGTGCGCTGGCGGGCGGGCCGCTGATGGCAGCGGGGTTCCTCGCCAATCAGAACAAACCGGTGTTCGTCAGCCATGACCGCTACGGCCATCGCATCGATCTGGTGGAGTTTCATCCGGCCTATCACGAGCTGATGCGCACCGCGATCGAACATGGCCTGACCTCTTCGCCCTGGACCCATCCGCAGCACGGCGCGCATGTCGCCCGCGCCTCGATGAGCTACCTGCACAGCCAGGCCGAGGCCGGCAGCGGTTGCCCGTTGACCATGACCTTCGCCAGCGTGCCGGCGTTGCGCTTGCAGCCGGATCTGGCCGAGCAGTGGCTGCCGAAAATCCTCGCCACCGAATATGACCCGCGCAACGTCGGCATGGCGCACAAGGCCGGCGTGACCATCGGCATGGCGATGACCGAGAAACAGGGCGGCACCGACGTGCGGGCCAACACCACCAAGGCGTATCCGGTGGGTGCCAGTGGTCCGGGCCAGGCGTATGAACTGGTCGGGCACAAGTGGTTCTGCTCGGCGCCGATGTGCGATGCGTTCCTGACGCTGGCACAGACCGACAAAGGCCTGACCTGCTTCCTGTTGCCGCGCCACCGTCCGGACGACACGCGCAATCAGTTCTACATCCAGCGCCTGAAAAACAAACTCGGCAACCAGTCCAACGCCTCCAGCGAAGTGGAATTCCGTGGCGCCCTGGCGTGGATGGTTGGCGAAGAAGGGCGTGGCGTGCCGACCATCATCGAGATGGTGGCGATGACCCGTTTCGATTGCATGGTCGGCTCCAGCGCATTGATGCGTCAGGCGCTGACCCAGGCCAGCCACCACTGCGCGCACCGCAAGGTCGGCGGCAAACTGCTCAGCGAGCAACCGTTGATGCAGAACGTGCTGGCCGATCTGGCCCTGGAAAGCGAAGCCGCGCTGGCCCTGAGCCTGCGCATGGGCCAGGCGCTGGATCATCTCGACGACCGCCACGAAGCACAATTCGCCCGGCTGGTGACAGCGGTGGGCAAATACTGGATCTGCAAGCGTGCGCCGGCGATGATCAACGAAGCCGCCGAATGCATGGGCGGTGCCGGGTACGTCGAGGAGAGCATCCTGCCGCGCTTGTATCGCGAGGCTCCGGTCAACTCGACATGGGAAGGCTCGGGCAACGTGCAGTGCCTCGACGTGTTGCGGGCACTGTCGAAGGAACCGGGCGTGCTCGATGTGCTGTTCAGCGAGTTGGGTGACGGCCATGGCGACAAGCGCCTGGCCGCGCATATCCAGCAGTTGCAGGCGCAGTTCAAGGACACCAGCGATATTCAATACCGGGCGCGGCAGTTGACCGAGGATATTGCGCTGGGGCTGCAGGCCAAGCTGTTGCTGGAGGCGGGGAATTCGGCGGTCAGTGATGCCTTTATTGCCAGCCGGCTGAGCGGCGGCGGTCGAGTCTACGGCGCGTTGCCGCGTGGCCTTGACGTCGAAGCCATCGTCGCCCGCTCGACTCCCCAGGGTTTCTGACCACACAAAATCACCTGTAGGAGCTGCCGAAGGCTGCGATCTGTTGATTTTATAAACAGCAAGATCAAAAGATCGCAGCCTTCGGCAGCTCCTACCGGGATCGTAGGTGACCCATCTATTGTGCGGTTGCCAACATGCCACTGTTCCCGTGAGACCACGATGCAGGCAAGATGAAGCTCTGCAAGTCAGAACACAGGAAGCTGATCGTGACCGAAGCGTTTATTGTCGTTCAAACCGCCGAACAAGCCGTGGACCGTCTGGCCGAGCTGCACGAGCGGGCCACCACTGCGCTGAACTCGGCGCTCAAGCGTTACCTCAAGGATCGCGTCGAGCCTGACGCCGAGCAGCGTGCTCTGTTTCGTTATCCCGAACTGCGTCTGACCTACCACTGTCAGGGCGAAGTCCCGCAGACCACCCGCGCCTACGCCAAGGTGCAGCTGCCGGGCACCTACAGCGTCACCGTCACCCACCCCAAGGCGTTTCGCAAATACCTGCTGGAACAACTGGTGCCGTTGATGCACGACTTCACCGTGACCGTGGAAGTCGGCGTCAGCCAGCAGAATATTCCGTACCCATACGTGGTCGAGCAGGGCGATGAACTGGCCGGCTCCGGCGTCACCGCTGCGGTGCTGGCGCGGGTGTTCCCGAGTACCGACCTGTCCGCCGCCACTGATGGCATCGCCGACGGTCTCTACGACTGGGAAAACACCGATCCGTTGCCGCTGGCGCTGTTCGACGCCGCGCGGGTCGATTTCTCCCTGCGCCGACTGGTGCACTACACCGGCAGCGACTGGCGCCATGTGCAGCCGTGGATCCTGCTGACCAACTATCACCGCTACGTCGACCAGTTCATCGTCCATGGCCTGGAACAACTGCGCAACGACCCGCGTTTCGTGCGCATGGTCCTGCCGGGCAACGTGATCATCGAGAAGGGCATGGACCACGGCGAAGCTTCGGCAATTGCCGCTGGCGTGGTCTGGCACCGCTACCAGATGCCGGCCTATCACCTGATCGCCAACGATGGCCATGGCGTGACCCTGGTCAACATCGGCGTCGGCCCGTCCAACGCCAAGAACATCACCGACCACCTGGCGGTGCTGCGTCCACATTGCTGGCTGATGATCGGCCACTGTGGCGGGCTGCGTCAGTCGCAGACCATCGGCGACTACGTGTTGGCCCACGCCTACATGCGTCGCGACGGGATTCTTGATCGCGTGGTGCCGCCAAACATTCCGATCCCGGCACTGGCCGAAGTGCAGCTGGCGCTGCAACAAGCGGCGGCCAACATCACCGGCGAGCAGGGCGAAGAGCTGAAAAAGCGCCTGCGCACCGGCACCGTGCTGACCTACGACGACCGCAACTGGGAGCTGCGCTGGGCCCAGGAACGTCCGCTGATCAACCTGTCCCGCGCCGTGGCCGTGGACATGGAAAGCGGCACCATCGCCGCCCAGGGTTATCGCCTGCGGGTGCCGTACGGCACGTTGCTGTGTGTCTCGGACAAACCGCTGCACAGTGAAATCAAGCTGCCGGGTTCGGCCAACGCGTTTTACGAGCGCGCGGTCAGCCAGCACTTGAAGATCGGCATCGAGGCGGTGGATCTGCTGCGCACCGAACTCAACTCGCTGCACTCGCGCAAACTGCGCAGCTTCGACGAGCCGCCGTTCCGTTAACGGTTAGTCGTGGTCATTTGGCGATCCGGGCACTAGCATTGTCAGCCCAGATCGCCAGATGTTGTTTTGCCCATGTCCCGTCCTCCGCGTCCCCCTTCACGCCGTCCCGGTGCGAAGCCATCCTCCTCAGCTCCACGCCGTGTCGCCAAGGCGCCGCCTGCCGAGCCGAAGCTGATCCTGTTCAACAAACCGTTCGATGTGCTGACGCAGTTCAGCGACGAAGGCGGGCGGGCGACGCTCAAGGATTTCATCGAGGTGCCCGGCATCTACCCCGCCGGACGCCTTGATCGCGACAGCGAAGGTTTGTTGCTGCTGACCAACGACGGGCAGTTGCAGGCGCGGATTGCCGACCCGAAACACAAATTGCCGAAGACGTACTGGGTGCAAGTCGAAGGCGAGCCGACGGCCGAGCAATTGCAGCGGCTGCGCGACGGTGTCGAACTGAATGACGGCATGACCCTGCCCGCCGAGGCGCGGCAACTGGATGAACCTGAACTGTGGCCACGCAACCCGCCGGTACGCTTTCGCAAAAGCGTGCCGACTTCATGGCTGGAGTTGGTCATTCGCGAAGGACGTAACCGTCAGGTACGACGCATGACCGCAGCGGTCGGCCTGCCGACGTTGCGTCTGGTGCGGGTGCGGATTGGTGACTGGACGATCGAAGGCCTCGATCAGGGCCAATGGAAAGAAGTGCCGGCGCGTCTATAGAGCGCCGGATTCGATCAGGCCGATCACCACGCTCTTGATGATGAACGCGGCCACGCCCAGGCCCAGCACGAAGAACAGAATGAACGAGCCGAAACGTCCGGCCTTGGACTTTTTCGCCAGATCCCAGACGATGAAACCCATGAAAATGATCAGGATGCTGACCAGGCCAGTCATCATCCACTCTTCGAATACTGCAGGATCCATTGGGACTCTCCGGCACGGGCGCGGCTAAAAGGGCGCGGCGAGTATACGCCAAGGTGTGCGGGGTGGCATTGATCTGGGTCTGATCCGAAGCCTTTGCCCTCTCCCTAGCCCTCTCCCGGAGGGAGAGGGGACTGACCGAGGCGTCTGGCGTCATACATCGACCCGAAAAATCGAGTCGATTATGGATTCACAGCAGCATTTTCAGGTCGGCGTACTCCGAGAGCATCTCTCGGTCGGCCCCCTCTCCCTCCGGGAGAGGGCTGGGCGGGCGGCGTTCCGATGAGGGGCTTTTGATCAGTTGCGCAGGTGGGTCAAGGGCAGTTCAGTGCTGTTGAGCACCTGATTCAGTACGAAGCTCGAACGCACGCTGGTCACGCCTTCAATCCGCGTCAGGTGTCCCAGCAGCAGTTTCTGATAGTGATCCATGTCCGGCACCACCACTTTCAACTGATAGTCGGCATCGACCCCGGTCACCAGGCTGCATTCCAGCACCTGCGGCAGGGTGCGGATCGCCGCTTCGAAGTTTTCGAAACGCTCCGGCGTGTGCCGGTCCATGCCGATCAGCACGTAGGCGGTCAGGCTCAGGCCGAGCATCTTGCGATCGAGCAACGCCACTTGGCGTGAGATGTAGCCGTCGTCCTCCAGTTGCTTGACCCGGCGCGAGCAGGGCGAGGGTGACAGACCGATGCGCTCGGCCAGTTCCTGGTTGGAGATGCGGGCGTCGCGCTGCAATTCAGCCAAAATACTCAGGTCGTAGCGGTCGAGTTTGCTCATGAATCAGTCCTTGGTTGTAACTATTGCGGCAGATTATCTATCCAGGGTTAAAAATTGCGCAAGTGATGTTTATTTGAGCAATCTTCGCAATCCTCTGCCGCCGCTCCCGGCCTATTCTTATCACCAGAATCACTGCTCGGTAACACAGTCCACTGCGGCCCGCCCAAACAGGCCCGCCGCGGCCGCCACCCCCACCGGGGATGTGCCGGCCCCCGAGCTGCACACTGTCCAGAAGACGGCGTGAGGTGAGCCGACGTCAAAAGCGTCGAGCCAGGACGAAGTTCTCTAGAAGGGAGGCCGACGGGTCTCCCTTTTTTCTTGCCTGCGATTTTTGTGCCTCGCAGCGCGGCGATCCTCAATAAATAAGTTTCGTGACTGATAACCTGTCGCAGAACCCGGTGTGTGTAATCCCGGTCTTAGTAGCAAGCCCTGTTAATACCCGCAGTGAGGAATAGCATGAAGTCGCGCATCTGGCGTCTGGCCGGTGTTGGTTTGCTGTGTGTGAGCGTCAGTGCGCAAGCGCTTGCCGACGAGCCACAGAATCGTGGTCCCGAGAATAACGGGCACGGTGGCGAGCATCAGGGCAATCAGGGGCATGGCGGCGAGCGTCAGCCGCACGGGCAGAACAATCCACCGCCGCAAAATCAGCCGCGGCCGCAGAACAACGAAATCATTCGGGGCGACAACAGCCGCCAGTTCGAACACAACGGCCAGCAGCACAATAACGGCCAGTGGCAGAACCAGAACCAGAACCGCGCACCGAACCCGCCTGCTCCGGTTCACCAGGCGCCACCGGCCAACCTGCCGATCCAGCCGCGGCCCGATACCGTGCGCCAGACTCAGGAGCCGCGTCAGGGCTACTACCGCGACGAGCGCCCGCAGAACGGCTACCACAACCAGCAATGGCAAACCGGCAACCGGCCCAATGACAATCACTGGCCGGGTCGCCCGGACGGGCATGGCAACGGTTGGGGCCCCGGCCCGCAATACCGCCCGGGGCATGTGATCGACCGCTTCCCGGATCGCGAATATCGTGTGCCGTATCGCGGCCAGGATTACTTCTATTCCGGCGGTTACTGGTATCGCCCGCAAGGTCCGCGCTACATCGTCGTGCAGCCGCCGCGAGGGATTCGTACCCAGTATCTGCCGGACTACGCCCGTGAAGTGTGGATCGGCGGAGCGCTGCTGTTCCTCGCTGCCGGTTCCTACTATGCGTATGAGCAAGCCACGCAGGATTACGTGGTGGTCGAACCGCCGGTGCAGCAACCGCCGCAACCGCAGCCGCAATCCCAGGGCTATGACGTCGAGGCTTATCCGGCCAACGGTCAGTCACCGGAACAGGTCCAGCAGGACGGTTACCAGTGCTACCAATACGCGGTGCAGCAAAGCGGTTTCGATCCGCGTACCGCGACGTACCAACCGGCGCCCGAAGTGGTGCAGGCGTACCGTCAGGCTCAGGGCAATTGCCTGAGCAGTCGCGGTTATCAGGTGTCTTACTGAAGCCGGGTTTGCGCCCGTTCGGTCTTGACCACTTCCTGCGGGTCGGCGTGCACCAGCACCTCGGCTCGCGGGTAGGCGGCGTGGATCGCATCCGCCGCCTGATCGCTGATGCCGTGAGCGACTGACAGCGTCAGTTCTCCCGGCAACTCCAGATGCAGCTGCACGAACCAGTGATTGCCCGAGATCCGTGTGCGCAGATCATGTGCGCCCAGCACGCCGGGTACGCCGCAGGCCAGTTCGAGCATGTGCTGACTGACGTCCGTCGGCAGCTCTTCATCCATCAGCACCGAAAAACTTTCCCGGGCGATCTGAATCGCACTCCACAAAATGTACCCGGCAATTCCCAAACCGAACCATGCATCGAGCTGATGAAAGCCCATCCCGGCGAGAATCAGCGCGATCAGAATGCTGCCGTTGAGCAGCATGTCCGAACGGTAGTGCAGCGAGTCGGCGCGTACGGCGTTGGAGCCGGTCTGCTTGACCACGCGATGCTGCAATGTCAGTAGCGCAGCGGTCAGCAGCAGGGAGAACACGATCACGCCGATGCTCAGCCACGGCGCGCCGAGCGGCTCCGGTTGCTGGATGCGCTCATACGCCTGAAAGGCGATCAACACCGCACTGCCACCGATGAACAGCGCCTGCGCCATGCCCGCCAGCGATTCGGCCTTGCCGTGGCCGTAACGGTGATCGTCATCGGCCGGGCGCAGCGCGTAATGCACCGCCAGCAGATTGAGCAGCGAGGTGACGCCATCCAGCGCCGAGTCGGTGAGGCCGGCGAGCATGCTCACCGATCCGCTGAGCCACCAGGCGATGGCTTTGGCGATGATCAGCGTGCAGGCCACCGCCACCGAGGCGCGGGTCGCCAGCCGCAGCAGGCGGGCGTGTTCGGGGCTGGTGGTCATGTGATTTCCTTATGCGGCGGGTTGCAGGCCAAACATCGCCAGTTGTTGCGTGCTGCCCTTGTGCTGGATCAGACGTGGATCGTCCAGTGGCAGGTTGCGGCCCAGTTCAGTTTCGAGAATAGCCTGCAACTTGAGGTTATCGACCTGACCGTCCGGGCTAATGGCCTGTTTCAGTTTTGCCGGATCGACCTGGGCGGTGTGGCCCGGTTCGAAATAGATCGCGCCGGTGGTGAAGTCGACCGCGAACGCGATCAGGCCGGGGATGACGTAGAACAGCAGGCCCACGGCGTCGAGCACGGCAATGGCCGGGTCGATCTTGCCATCGATCTGACCGCGACGGTCCGGATAGAAAATCGAACCGCAGGCCGTGAGTTGAGTGAGCAGGGTGGCGACCAGTACACCGCCGATCAGGCGAAAAGGTAAACGCATGGGATAGATCTCCTGAGTCATCTAAAAACGAAGCAGCGCTGTGTGGAATTAAGACCCTGACAAACGCCCGGCAGTTCGCCGTTATACTCGCGCCTCTGTTTGGGAGCCAGCATGATTTCTTTGCCGATCGATGAAGTTTTACCTGCCCTGCGTGAAGCGTTGGCGACACGCCACGAAGCCGTGCTCGAAGCACCGCCCGGCGCTGGTAAAACCACCCGCGTGCCTCTGGCTTTGCTCAATGAAGCGTGGCTGGCCGGGCAGACCATCCTCATGCTCGAACCGCGCCGTCTCGCCGCGCGTGCGGCGGCTGAACGACTGGCCAGCGAACTGGGCGAGAAGGTTGGTGAAACCGTTGGTTATCGCATTCGTCTCGACAGCAAGGTCGGCCCCGACACCCGTATCGAAGTGGTCACCGAAGGTATTCTCACCCGGCGCCTGCAGGACGATCCGGCGCTGGAAGGCGTAGGCCTGCTGATCTTCGACGAATTCCACGAACGCAGCCTCGACGCCGATCTGGCGCTGGCCCTGAGTTTGAACGGTCGCGAACTGTTCCGAGCTGAACAGCCGCTGAAGATTTTGCTGATGTCCGCCACGCTGGAAGGCGAGCGCCTGTCCGGGTTGCTTGATGACGCGCCGATCCTGCGCAGCGAGGGGCGCATGTACCCGGTGACGATGCGCTGGGGGCGGCCGTTTCAGCCCGGCGAATACATTGACCAGCGTGTGACCCAGACCGTACTCGAAGCCCTGCACGATGAGACCGGCAGCCTGCTGGTGTTCCTCCCGGGGCAGGCGGAAATCCGTCGCGTGCATCAGCAGTTGAGTGATGCCATTGGCGAGCGCAATGACGTTTTGCTCTGCCCGCTGCACGGCGAACTGGATCTCAACGCTCAGCGCGCCGCCATCGACCCGGCCCCGGCCGGCCAGCGTAAGGTGGTGCTGGCGACCAACATCGCCGAGACCAGCCTGACCATCAACGGCGTGCGCGTGGTGATCGATGCCGGGCTGGCGCGGGTTCCGCGTTTCGACCCCGGCAGCGGCATGACCCGCCTCGACACCCAGCGCATTTCCAAGGCCAGCGCCACCCAGCGCGCGGGTCGGGCAGGGCGTCTGGAGCCGGGCGTGTGTTACCGCTTGTGGTCGCAGGATCAACACGAGCAACTGGCCGCTTACGGCAGTGCGGAAATTCTGTCGGCGGACCTGGCCAGCCTGGCCCTGCAACTCGGGCGTTGGGGGGTGACCCCGGGCGAACTGGTCTGGCTCGATGTGCCTCCGGCAGCGGCTTATGCACAGGCGCAGGATCTGTTGCAGCGCTTGGGGGCCCTCGAAGGCGAGGCGCTGACCGCGCATGGTCAGGCCATGGCCGAGTTGCCGGCGCATCCGCGCATCGCCCATCTGTTGCTGCGCGGTCAGGCGCTGGGGCTGGCGCACATGGCGTGCGATGTTGCGGCACTGCTTGGCGAGCGCGATATCCTGCGCGGTGCCGGTGCGGATCTGCACAGCCGACTGGTCCTGCTCTCCGGCGAGGAGCGCGCGGCGCGTGGGGCACAGGGTGGCGTACAGCGGGCCCGGCAACTGGCGCGGCAGTATCGCGGTTACCTGCGCGGCAAGGCGAGCGAACCGGTCAGCGATCCCGATCATCCGCGCTGGCTCGGTGCATTGCTGGCGCTGGCCTACCCGGATCGCGTCGCCCAGCAGCGGCGTGCCGGTGGCGCGGAATATCGTCTGGCCAATGGTCGGGCGGCGTTGTTTGCCGAAGCCGACAGCCTGATGAAGGAGCCGTGGATTGTGATTGCCGACCTCGGCAGCCGTCAGGGCCAGCGCGAGGAACGGATTTATCTGGCGGCGGATTTTGATCCGGCGCTGTTCGATTCAGTGTTGGCCGAGCAGGTCCGTTGCGTCGATCAACTGGACTGGGACGAACGCGAAGGCGTGCTGCGCGCCGAGCGTCAGCGCAAGGTCGGCGAACTGATCCTCAGCCGTGAACCGTTGACCGGTCTCGACGAAGCCGCGCGCAGTCAGGCGCTGGTCAATCTGGTGCGGCGCAAAGGTCTGGAGTTGCTGCCGTGGACGCCGGAACTGCGGCAGTGGCAGGCGCGGGTCGCCCTGTTACGGCAGCTGGAGCTGGCCACGCAGGATGACAGTCAGTGGCCGGATGTCAGCGACGCGACGTTGCTGAACACCCTCGAGCACTGGTTAATGCCGTATCTGGGCAAGGTCTCGCGGCTCAGTCATTTTGCCAATCTCGATCTGGCGAGCATCGTCCGCAACCTGCTGCCGTGGCCGTTGCCGCAACGGCTGGACGAGCTGGCGCCGCATCATTTGAGCGTGCCGTCGGGGTCGTCGATCAGGCTGGATTACAGCGAGTTCCCGCCGATTCTGGCGGTGCGTTTGCAGGAGCTGTTCGGCCTTGCCGAGACACCGCGGATTGCCGGTGGCCGGCAAGTGGTCAAGCTGCACTTGCTGTCGCCGGCGCGGCGCCCGGTGCAGGTGACGCAGGACTTGGCCAACTTCTGGCGCAGCACCTATGCCGAGGTGAAGAAGGATCTGAAGGGGCGGTATCCGAAGCATTATTGGCCGGATGATCCGCTGGTGGCCGAGGCCACGGCACGGGCCAAGCCGCGCGGCACCTGAATAGCAAGAGATCGCAGCCTGCGGCAGCTCCTGCAGGGGCAATGGGTGATCAGGGGGCAGCGGGCAGCAGGAACCGTGCAATCACTGGCAAGTGATCGGAAATGCGCAAGGTATCGTCCTGGCGCACCCTCGCTTCCACCCGTTTGATTTTCGGGCTGTAGAACAGATAGTCGACGGTGCGATCCGGGCCATTCAGGCCGGGGTCGTTGGGGTAGTGGGTCAACCAGTGGGCGCGGTCGATGCCGCTGGCTTCGTTGTTGGTCGGGATCATCGGGTACTTGTCCCACAACAGGTGCAACGCGCTGTCGATCGAGTAGGGTGTGCGCTGCTCGGTGGGCAGGCGCTGATACTGGCCCAGCGGCAGCAGGTTGAAGTCACCCCCGATCAGCCACGGCAAGCCCTGGCTTTCGTACTTGTCGAGCACCTTGGCCACCGCCGTCACTTGCGTCTGCAAGGTGTCGTCCGGTTGGCTGGCGCGATCCAGGTGCGTGTTGAACACCGTCAGTTGCCCGCCGTCGCTCAGCGGCAGTTTGGTGGCGAGCAGGGCATCCTTGGGGGCGAACTGACGGGCGATGATGTTCGCCGCAGGCACCGGCAATTGCAGGCGTTCAGCGTGTTCGATGCGGTAGCGGCTCAGGGTCGCCAGTTGCCGGCCAACGCTGCCAAAGATGTGCGGGTCAGGAACGAAATCGGCCTTCCAGTCGAAGGCATGGGCGCTGCACGGGTAGAGGTCGGTGAGCCGTTCTTGCAGCAGCTTGAGCTGATTCTGGTAATCACTGGCCTTGGCGCCGTCATCCAGTTCCTGCAGCAGGACCACATCGGGCTGTTCGTCGCGAATCACCCGCGCCACTTCATCGAGGCTGAAGGCCATGTCTTCCGGGGTGGGCGCCTCATCCGTGCCCTGGGCCAGGTCGTTCCAGAACACGTAACGCTTGCCCGCCAGGTACTGCACGTTCCAGGTCATGACTTTCAGGGCTTGCCCGGGCACCAGGTTCGGTGGGGTACCGATGCAGGTGACGGGCAGGGTTTCCCGGGCATCGGGGCGCCAGGTCAGGCTGTAGATCAGCCCGCCGATCAGGGCGATGGCGAACACAATCAGCAACAGGGTGTAGCGCAGCAGACGGGGCATGGCTCGGCTTATCGCGTTACAAAAGTGACCCCGAGCATACCCGACCGCAGACGCTTGGCCCAAGGGCCGTGAGGTCAGACCGCTCCGCTACGTTTGTCAGGCAATTCGCTGATCAGCATGAACAGGCGGAACAGCACCACACTGGTGAACAGTTGCAGGAAGCTGTGCGCACTGTCGATCAGCACCGCGATCAACGGATTCTGCGGGTCGGGGTACACCGCCAGCGTCGCACCCTTGAGCAGCCACAACGGTCCCATCACGCACAGAATGCACAGCAGGATCCGCCAGAAATGCCCACGGGTCAGGCGCAGGCTTTCCTTCATTGCCTGCAACGGCCCCATGCCGCGCAGCACCAGCAGGTATTCACCGAATGCGAGCATGACCATCAGCATCAGACCCGGCAGGAAATACAGCGACAGCCCCAGCAGGATCAGCAAGGTATTCAGCGCCGTGAGCAGGGCGAAGCGCGGCCACAGGCGGGTGGAAATCGCCAGCAGGTCGAGGGTGCGCGGGGCTTCGCCACGGGTGCGGGCGTCGAGGAACAGGATCAGCGCGGCGGTGTACAGCGGATACACCAGCAGACCGACCACCACGCTGGCGGCGGAGAAACTGTCCGGGTCGGTGACATGGTCCACCACTTGCTGCAGCGCCGCCTCGAAGATCACCAGGGGCAGGCACAACTGCACGATGCTGGCCAGATGGCGTTTGAAAAAATACAGAGAGTCGCGCAGTACATCGAAGGCATTCATCAGTCGGTATCGCAGGTCGAAAACAGTGGCTCACTTTAACCGATGATGCGCGGGCCGACACAAACGTAAACATTCGGTAAAGGTCGTTGAAACATCCTGTCACTGCCTCCATTACAGAGGTGCGCCATGTCCACAGTGGACACGGGCAACGTTATCCCCGGCAATCTACGAGGTCGCCATGAACAGCGAAGAGCAAACCCTGATCGATGGACTGTTTTCCCGGCTGCAACAGGCCGAAACGGAGGCAGCCCCGCGCGACGCCCAGGCCGAGGCGCGGATCAAGGAACACCTGACCCGCCAGCCGGCGGCAGGTTATTTCATGACCCAGGCGATTCTGGTGCAAGAGGCAGCGATCAAGAGCCTCGACGAACAGAACAAGCAGCTGACTCAGCAAGTCCAGCAATTGCAGGCCGAACTGCAAGCAGCCAAGGCCCAGACTGCGGCCCCGGCAGCCAGCGGTGGTGGCGGTTTCCTGTCCAGCATCTTCGGCGGCGGCAGCTCGCGCCCGGCGCCGACTCCGAGCGCTCCAGCCTCTACTGGCGGCTGGCGTGAACCGGCACCGCAGCAGAACTTTGGTGCACCACCGCCACAACAGAACTATGCCGCTCCACCGCCTAACTACGCACAGCAGGCAGCCCCGGCAGCGGGCAGCAGCTTCCTCGGCGGCGCCCTGAAAACCGCTGCCGGCGTGGCCGGTGGTGTGATGCTGGCACAAGGCATCAGCAGCCTGTTCCATCACAACCAGCAGCCCGAAGAAATCGTTGAAGTGATCAAGGAAGAGCCGGCGCAAGTGGCTGACCAGAGCGGCAACGACTGGGGCAACGATCAGCGCATGGCCGATAACGGTTTCTCAGGCAATGACCAAGGCGGGTTTACCGACACCGACTACAGCGACGACAGCTCATCGTTCTTTGATGACGATGATTCGTTCGTCTGACCAACGGTCGGCATCGAACCTTGTGGCGAGGGAGCTTGCTCCCGCCGGGGCGCGTAGCGGCCCTTTCTTTTAAATAGAAGGGCTTGCTGCGCAATCCAGCGGGAGCAAGCTCCCTCGCCACACTGCCTTTTACTGGCATACTGAGCGCCTTTTTCGGGCCCGGCGCCTGATCCCGCTTCGTGCGCTATGCGCTCACAGGAATCCCGGTGAAAAAAATCGCAGTGTTCGCCGACGTGCAGAACCTCTACTACACCGTGCGTCAGGCCTATGGTTGTCACTTCAACTACGCCGCATTGTGGGCCGACATCAGCAAGGACGGGCAGATCGTCGAGGCCTACGCCTACGCGATCGACCGTGGCGACAGCAAGCAGCAGCAGTTTCAGCAGATCCTGCGCAACCTCGGCTTCACCGTGAAGCTCAAGCCCTACATCCAGCGCAGCGACGGCTCGGCCAAGGGCGACTGGGACGTGGGCATCACCCTCG
Organism: Pseudomonas sp. 86_A; assembly: GCF_017491705.1. NCBI lineage: Bacteria > Pseudomonadati > Pseudomonadota > Gammaproteobacteria > Pseudomonadales > Pseudomonadaceae > Pseudomonas > Pseudomonas sp. 86_A. The sequence continues at coordinate 188,250 of NZ_JAFGYS010000005.1, forward strand.
ACATCATGGACGCCGCCGATCACGTCGACGAAATCGTCCTGGCCTCCGGTGACGGCGACTTCGACATGCTGCTCGAACGCATCATCAACAAACACGGCGTACAAGCGGTGGCCTACGGCGTGCCCGGCCTGACCGCCAACTCGCTGATCCGCGCCGCCAGCCGTTACGTGCCGATCGAAGGCGCGTTGCTACTGAAGAATTAAGCTGAAAAATTGATTTGTACGGAGTTGAACCCGGTTTGGAACGCATTGCAGTCATCGACTTTGAAACCACCGGCCTGTCGCCGAACAGCAGCTGTCGCGCCACGGAAATCGCCGTGGTCATGCTGGAAAACGGACGCATCGTCGAGCGTTACCAGAGCCTGATGAACGCTGGCGTGCGCGTCCCGGCCTTCATCGAGCAACTGACCGGCATCAGCAACGCCATGCTGCGCACTGCGCCGTCGGCCGAGCAGGTGATGAACGAGGTCAACGAATTCGTCGGCTGCACGCCACTGGTCGCGCACAACGCATCGTTCGACCAGAAATTCTGGGACTTTGAACTGGGGCGGATCAAACGCACCCGGCTGCAGAACTTTGCCTGCTCGCTGTTGCTGGCGCGTCGGTTGATGCCGGCGGCGCCAAATCACAAGCTCGGCACCCTCACCACCTTCGCCCGCCTGCCGCACACCGGCCAGGCGCACAGGGCGATGGCGGATGCGGAGATGGCGGCCAACTTGATGGCGCATCTGGCTGAAGAACTGCGGCACAAGCATGGGGTGCGTGAGCTGAACCATGACCTGTTGTGCAAACTGCAGAAAGTCCCGGCGGCTAAAGTCAGCGAGCACCTGCAGCGCTACCGCTGATCCCGAACCCTCCCGGATCTCTGTAGGAGCTGCCGAAGGCTGCGATCTTTTGATCTTGCTTCTAAAAGTCAACGTCAAAGGATCGCAGCCTTCGGCAGCTCCTACAGAGGCGTTTCGGTGGGGCTGACTATTTGCCGTTGCTTTCGATATGGCTAAGCGGCACGCGCTTCTCGATCGCGCTCGACAACACAATTGAGGTCTTGCTGAAGCCGAACTTCGCCACCCGATTGATCAACTCTTCCAGCTCCGTCATCGAACCCACCGCGCCCTTCATCATCACGCAGGGATCGCCGGTCACTCGAAAGCACTCGGTGAGTTGCGGGATTTTCGCCAGTTCGTCGTAGACCTTCTGACTGCCGTTCTGGTGCAGGCGCAGTTCGATCATGCACTGAATCGGCAAGCCGATTTTCGACAGGTCAATGTTCGCCTGATACCCGGTAATCACCCCGGACGCCTCAAGCTTGGCGACGCGCTCGGCCACCGCCGGAGCGGACAGGTTCACCTTGCGCGCCAGATCGGCGTAGGACGCTCGACCGTTTTCCAACAGGGCGCTGAGCAGCATGCGGTCGTATTTGTCCAAGGCCGGACTCCTTAAATTGCCAGACTTTCGAAATCGCGGTTTATCCCGCTGATCTCCGTTCTTTCAAAAGTGTACCGGCGTGATAAACAGGTTTTGTAGCTTATTTTTGCTCGCGGGCCTTTCTAGAATAATTCATCCGCTACCGCTGACTGTCGAGCTGCCCATGCCTGCCTTGCGCCGTTTTTCCTTGCCGTTGATCGCTGCGTTTTTCGCGCTGTACGTGATTTGGGGATCGACCTATCTGGTGATCCGCATTGGCGTCGAATACTGGCCGCCGCTGATGCTCGGCGGGGTGCGTTTCGTGATTGCCGGCAGCCTGATGTACGCCTTCCTGCGCTGGCGCGGGGCACCGGCGCCGACCTGGGCGCAGTGGAAAGCGGCGGGGATCATCGGGATTTTGCTGCTCAGCTTCGGTAACGGCGCGGTCAGTGTGGCCGAACACACAGGCGTGGCGTCCGGCGTGGCGGCACTGGCGGTGGCGACGGTGCCATTGTTCACCTTGCTCTGCGGCTATTTCTGGGGTGCGCGCAATACGCGGCTGGAGTGGGCCGGGGTGGCGCTGGGGATTGTCGGCATCGCCATGCTCAACATGGGCTCCAACCTGCAATCGAGTCCGTTGGGTGCGGCGCTGCTGATTTTTGCGGCGGCGACCTGGGCGTTTGGCTCGGTATGGAGCAAGCACCTGCCGCTGCCGCAAGGGGCGATGGCCAGTGCCGTCGAGATGCTGGTGGGCGGCGTGGTTTTGCTGATCGGCAGCGCGGTGAGCGGCGAACACCTGCAAGCGCTGCCGCCGGTGGAAGGCTGGCTGGCCTTGGGCTATTTGATTTTCTTCGGCTCGATCATCGCCTTCAACTCCTACATGTATCTGCTCAAGCACGTGCGTCCGGCGGCGGCCACCAGTTATGCCTACGTCAACCCGGCGGTGGCGGTGCTGCTGGGGATCGTGTTCGTCGGCGAGACCATCGGCATGGAAGAAGCGCTGGCGATGCTGGTGATCATCAGCGCGGTGGTGCTGATCGGTCTGCCACAGTGGCGTCGGCCGGCGCAGCCGCTCGTCGTGGAGGCGCCGAAGACAGTCGTTCCAGCAGAACAGCGTGTGAATTAGGGTAAACTGCGCGGCATTGCACATTCGTTTTGCAGACTTTTTTGCACATCCGCGCTGAATTTTCCTACGGTACTCCCATGACTTTCGCCTCCCTTGGCCTGATCGAACCCTTGCTGCGCTCCCTCGAGACGCTCGGCTACCAGACCCCGACGCCGGTTCAGGCGCAAGCCATTCCGGCCGTGCTGGCCGGTCGTGACCTGATGGCTGCAGCCCAGACCGGTACCGGCAAGACTGCCGGTTTCGCCTTGCCGCTGCTGCAGTTGCTGGCCATGGAAGGGCCGAAAGTAGCCGCTAATTCGGCGCGTGCGCTGATTCTGGTGCCGACCCGCGAGCTGGCCGAGCAGGTTCATGAATCCGTGCGCCAGTACGCGGAAAACCTGCCGCTGCGCACGTATGCGGTGTACGGCGGCGTCAGCATCAATCCGCAGATGATGAAGCTGCGCGGCGGCGTCGATGTGCTGGTCGCCACGCCGGGTCGCCTGATCGACCTGTTCCGCCAGAACGCGCTGAAACTCGATCAGTTGCAAACCCTGGTGCTGGATGAAGCCGATCGTATGCTCGACCTGGGCTTCTCCGAAGAACTGGCGAACATTTACCGCATGCTGCCGAAAAAGCGCCAGACCCTGCTGTTCTCCGCGACCTTTTCCGATGACATCCGCCTGCTGGCCGGGCAGATGCTCAACGATCCGCTGAGCATCGAAGTCAGCCCGCGTAACGTCGCGGCCAACACCGTCAAGCAGTGGATCGTGACGGTGGACAAGAAGCGCAAGGCCGAACTGTTCGTGCACCTGATGCGCAAGAACAAGTGGAAGCAGGTGCTGGTATTCGCCAAGACCCGTAATGGTGTGGATGCACTGGTCGAGAAACTTCAGGGCCTGGGCGTGAACGCTGACGGTATCCACGGCGACAAACCACAGGCGACCCGCCAGCGTGCGCTGGATCGGTTCAAACTCAGCGAAGTGCAGATTCTGGTGGCCACCGATGTGGCTGCCCGTGGTCTGGATATCGAAGATCTGCCGCTGGTGGTCAACTTCGACCTGCCGATCGTGGCTGAGGATTACATCCACCGCATCGGTCGTACTGGCCGTGCCGGTGCGACCGGTGAGGCGATTTCGCTGGTGTGCGCCGATGAGGTGAACATGCTCTCGGCCATCGAGATGCTGACGCGTCAGACGCTGAAGCGTCAGAACGAACCGGACTTCGAACCTGAGCACCGCGTGCCGGATACCGATGCCAGCGGTCAGGTGATCAAGAAGCCGAAGAAACCGAAAAAGCCGAAAACCTCCGGCGGCGGTGGCGGCAAGCGCAATCTCGGTAAATGGGTCGACAGCGGCGAGACTCAGGCGCCGGAGCCTTCGATCAAGCCTGTACGCAAGGTGCCGGTGTTCAACACTGGGCCGCGCAAGCGTAAACCTTAATATTCGCTGCACCTGTAAGACCGCTATCGCGAGCAGGCTCACTTCTACATTGGAACGCATTCCCCTGTAGAAGTGAGCCTGCTCGCGAAGGGCGCAACGCGGTCCTCAGTTCTTGCGCAACCACTCCAGCATCCCCAAACCCGCCGCCCGCCCGCTGGCAAAGCACCCGGTCAGCAGATAGCCGCCTGTCGGCGCTTCCCAATCCAGCATCTCACCCGCACAAAACACCCCCGGTAACGCCTTGAGCATCAAGCGCTCATCCATCGCCTCGAACGTCACGCCACCTGCGCTACTGATCGCTTCGTCCAGCGGACGGGTTTTCACCAGGGTCAACGGCAACGCCTTGATCGCCCGAGCCAGCAGCGCCGGATCGGCAAAGGTCGCAGCGTCAGTCAATTCACGCAACAACGCCGCTTTCACCCCATCAATCCCGACCTGACTGTGCAGATGCTTGGCCATCGAGCGCGAACCACGCGGTTTGCTCAACGCTGCCTGCAATTTATCCACAGGCCGGCCGGGCAGCAGATCGATGTGCACCGTGGCTGAGCCGTGCGCATTGATCGCCTCGCGAATCGGTGCCGACAGCGCATAGATCAGGCTGCCTTCAACCCCGGTCGCGGTGATCACGCATTCGCCCAAGCGTGGGATATCGTCGTTCAAACCGATGGCGACGTTTTTCAGCGGTGCGCCGGCGAATTTGCTGACAAGGAGTTCGCTCCAGGCCTGCACTTCGAAGCCGCAATTGCTCGGCTGCAATGGCGCCAGTCCTACGCCTTTCTGCTCCAGGGGCAGCATCCACGCGCCGTCCGAACCCAGACGCGCCCAACTGCCGCCGCCGAGGGCGAGCAGGGTGGCATCGGGTTTGACGGTGATTTCGCCGTCCGGGCTGGCGATGCGCAGTGCGCCTTGATCATCCCAACCAAGCCAGCGGTGGCGGGTGTGGATAACCACGCCGCTGTCGCGCAAACGCTTGAGCCAGGCGCGCAGCAAAGGCGCGGCTTTCATGTCGGTGGGGAATACCCGGCCGGAGCTGCCGATAAAGGTTTCGATGCCCAGATCATGAATCCAGCGGCACAACGCGTCGGCGTCGAAGGCGCGCAACAGCGGGGCGATCTGCGGTGCGCGTTCGGCGTAGCGCGAGAGGAACGCCGGGTAGGCTTCGGAATGGGTGATGTTCATGCCGCCGACCCCGGCCAGCAGGAACTTGCGCCCCACCGACGGCATGCCGTCGTACAGATCGACGCGCACGCAGGCCTGGCTCAGCACTTCGGCGGCCATCAGGCCGGCGGGGCCACCGCCGATGATGGCGACGTGAGCGGAGAGGGGGGCGGAGGTCTGGGTCATGGCGTGCGCTGCGGTATGGCGGGATAAGGCGCGCATTCTAACAGCGCAGACCTTTGTAGGAGTGAGCCTGCTCGCGATGGCGGTTGATCAGGCGACATAAGTGCTGAATGTCGGTCCGCCATCGCGAGCAGGCTCACTCCTACAAGGAGATCGAGGTGAATTCAGTATGTGGTCAAAAAACAACCATCGTGCTGTACGGCATGCTCACTGTGGCCTGTAGTCCCTTTCGCTCAGGTTATCCACAGGCCGTTCCACAGCCATTGTGGGTAACGCAGCACAGCTTAGTGACAACCGTGTGACGTCCAGACCCGTTGCGCGCTGTGATGCAGGATGCCGTGGCGGCGGGCGAGGGCGTGGCGATCCTTGCTGTAGCCGCCACCGATGACGCCGACCACCGGGATATCACGACCCAGGCAATGGCGCATCACGCTTTCATCGCGGGCGGCGACTCCAGCGTCTGTCAGCTGCAGATAACCGAGGGCGTCGTCCTTGTGCACATCGACCCCGGCGTCGTACAGCACCAGGTCCGGTTGATACAGCGGCAGCAGGTAGTTGAGCGTGTCATCCACCACTTTCAGGTAATCAGCATCGCCCATGCCCTTGGGCAGCGGAATGTCCCAATCACTTTCGGCCTTGCGCGCAGGAAAATTCTTCTCGCAGTGCAGGGAAACGGTGATCGCCTCCGGGGTGTCATGGAGGATTCGCGCGGTGCCGTCGCCCTGATGCACGTCGCAATCGAAGATCAGCACCCGGTTAACCCGACCGCTTTGCAGCAGGTAATGGCTGATGATCGCCAGGTCGTTGAAGATGCAGAACCCGGCCGGGTAATCGTAGTGGGCGTGATGGGTGCCGCCGGCCAGGTGACAGGCCAGGCCATGCTCAAGGGCTTTCTCTGCCGCCAGAATCGAACCGCCGACCGCCCGCACGGTGCGTCGGGCGAGCGCTTCGTTCCACGGCAGACCGAGGCGCCGCTGGTCTTCGCGGGACAACTCACCGCTCATGTAGCGTTCGATATAGCGACGGTCATGGGCCAGGGCGAGGATGTCGTTGGGGCAGATCTGCGGGCGCAGCAGGTCGGCGTCGCGGGTCAGGCCGCTGTCGACCAGGTGATCGCGCAGCAAACGGAATTTATCCATTGGGAAGCGGTGATCCGCCGGAAACTCGGGGCTGTAGTCTTCGTGGTAGATCAGCGGCAGGGGCATGGCGTTTTCGTATGGCTGTTGAAGATAGGGAACGCAGGAAAGCGTGAACGATCCTACCAGCGATGTAGACTTGCGGCATGGAAATGGAGGGGCACGATGGAGCCGATAAACGAACTCGAAAGCGCACGCCTGTTGATGCGCCAGTGGCGCGATGAGGATTTGCCGGCATTTGCAGCGATGTGCGCCGATCCTCAGGTGATGCGCTATTTTCCGGCGCCGATGAGTCGCCTGGAAAGCGCGTCGATGATCGGCCGCGTGCGCGGGCATTTTGCCGAACACGGTTTCGGCCTGTGGGCGCTGGAGCGCAAGGACAGCGGCGAGTTCATCGGTTTTACCGGCCTCGGTGTGGTGGGCTTCGATGCGCCCTTCACCCCGGCGGTGGAAATCGGCTGGCGCCTGGCCCGCGAGCATTGGGGCCTGGGTTACGCCAGTGAGGCGGCCTGGACGGCATTGCGCGCAGGCTTTGATCGGCTGGCCCTGAAGGAGATCGTGTCCTTCACCGCGCAGAGCAATCTGCCGTCGGAAAAAGTCATGCAGGCGATTGGCATGCATCACAACCCGGCCGATGATTTCGATCACCCCAAGCTTGCTGTCGATCACCCGCTGTGTCGGCATCTGTTGTACCGCATCACCCGGGAGCAATGGCTACAGACCTTGCATGGCTAAGCCGACACGGACGTTTACAATGGCGCGACAGTGGCTCGCGCCAGAACCTGAATGGGCCGCCGCAGCCAAGACTGCGCGGCATAGCGTTGTGTGAGGAGAGTCTGAATGAGCCAAGTGTTGGAAGATCTGGTCGACCTGCTGACCCTGGAACCGATCGAGGAAAACCTGTTCCGTGGCCGCAGCCAGGACTTGGGTTTCCGTCAGTTGTTCGGTGGTCAAGTGCTCGGCCAGTCGCTGTCGGCGGCCAGTCAGACGGTTGAAGAGGCGCGCCATGTGCATTCGATGCACGGCTATTTCCTGCGCCCGGGCGACGCCAAGTTGCCAGTGGTGTATTCGGTGGATCGTGTGCGTGATGGCGGCAGCTTCAGCACCCGCCGCGTCACGGCGATCCAGAAGGGGCACCCGATCTTTACCTGCAGCGCGTCGTTTCAGTACGACGAGGAAGGCTTCGAGCACCAGAGCCAGATGCCGGTGGTGGTTGGCCCGGAAAACCTGCCGTCGGAGCTGGAGCTGACCCAGCAGCGTGCGCACCTGATCCCCGAGCACATGCGCGAAAAACTGCTGTGCCCGAAACCGATCGAAGTACGCCCGGTCACCGAAAAGGACCCGTACAACCCGCAGCCGGCCGATCCGGTGAAATACGTGTGGTTCCGCGCCGACGGGGCGCTGGCCGACATTCCGGCGTTGCACAAATACTTGCTGGCCTACGCCTCGGACTTCGGTCTGCTGACCACCTCGATGCTGCCCCACGGCAAGTCGGTCTGGCAGAAAGACATGCAGGTCGCCAGCCTCGATCACGCGCTGTGGTTCCACAACGATCTGCGCGCCGATGACTGGTTGCTCTACGCCATGGACAGCCCGTGGGCCGGCAACTCCCGTGGTTTTTCCCGTGGCAGCGTGTACAACCGCGCCGGGCAACTGGTGGCGTCGGTGACTCAGGAAGGCTTGATTCGCCACCGCAAGGACTGGGCATGAGCCTGAGCGATGTGAAGCACTGGGTGTTCGACATGGACGGCACCCTGACGGTCGCCGTGCATGATTTTGCGGCGATCCGCGTGGCGCTGGCGATTCCGCCGGAGGACGACATCCTCACTCATCTCGCGGCGCTGCCGGCCGACGAAGCCGCCGCGAAACACGCGTGGCTGCTGGAGCATGAACGTGATCTGGCGCTGGGTTCAAAACCGGCGGCCGGTGCGGTGCAACTGGTGCGCGAGCTGCACGGGCGGGGTTATCGCCTTGGCATCCTGACGCGCAACGCGCGGGAGCTGGCGCATGTGACGCTTGAAGCGATTGGCCTGGCCGACTGCTTTGCGGTGGAAGATGTACTGGGCCGCGATGAAGCGCCGCCCAAGCCGCATCCCGGCGGGTTGCTGAAACTGGCCGAGGCCTGGAACGTGCCGGCCAGCGAGATGGTGATGGTCGGTGATTACCGCTTCGACCTCGACTGCGGGCGAGCGGCCGGCGCGCGGACGGTGCTGGTGAATCTGCCGGACAACCCATGGCCGGAATTGACCGACTGGCATGTGCAGGATTGTGTCGAGTTGCGGCGGATGCTCTCGGCCTGAGTTCTTTATTGTCTGAAATGACGTCTTCGCGAGCAGGCTCGCTCCCACAAGGGAATGCATTTCAACTGTGGGAGCGAGCCTGCTCGCGAAGAGGCCAGAACTGCCGCCGCAAGGATTACTGATCGAACAGGGCCTTCTGCCCCTCGGGCGACGTCAGCATCCCATCACCGTTATGCCCGACCCCGGGCACTTCCACCAGGCGCTGGTTCACGCCTTCCGGATGCCGGCGCAGTAAATATCCGAAAAACAGCTTGCCGCGTTCCAGGCGATAAGCGCCCTGGGCTTCGGCGGCGCAGCTCTTGTCCAGCGCCGGATGTTGCGGGTCGATGTCCTGCTGCCCGAGCAGATAAATCACTTCGCGTTTGATGTAACTGCTTTCAAGCTGCAACGGCGTTTGCCCACCGGCGTACACCGGCAGGTCGGTCAGACCGTACTTCCAGCGATTGAAACCCGGGCACTGCGCGTGATCGAACGCCACGGGCCGCTGTTCGTTGAAATAAGCATACGAAGACGGATTGGCCACGACGTAACGCAGGCGAATGCCGTTGGCCTTCAGCGCCGGTTGATCCTTGGCCAGCAAGGCATAACGCTGCACCACCTGGCCGCCACCGGAATGGCCGAAAATCACGATCTGCTTCACATCCGGAAACTGCTTGCGATCGCTGACCCGCGCGACGATTTCATCCAGTGCGGCGTAGGAGCTCAGCGGATTCGGGCCTGTGGATAACCCGCCGCCCATCCACTCGTTGCCTTTCCAGCGCAGCAAGGTGTTCGGCAGGGAATACAGGGCTACATCACTTTCGTTGAGGAACTGCGGCGCGATCACCAGTGTGTGGGCGGTCTGCCCGGCCAGTTCGGCGGCGCTCTCGGCGCTTTTGCGATAGGTCTCGGCGTTGCGCAGACGACCGTGGATCACGATCAGCACGCGTTCGATTTTCTCCGGCGCCGGACCGATGCCGACGGCCATTTCCCCGGCCTTCAATTGCAGGCGCCCGGGGCTGATCGCGTCGACACCGGCGGCCTGGGCACTGCCGCCGATGATCAGTAAAGCCAAAAGCCATTTGCGCATTTACAGGTTTTTCGCCGCGAAGGTATCGCACTGGCCGACCTGGCCCTGCGCGAAACCGGTTTTGAACCAGCGCACCCTTTGCGCCGACGTACCGTGGGTAAACGAGTCCGGCACCACTCGGCCCTGACCCTGTTGTTGCAGGCGATCATCACCGATGGCGTTGGCCGCGTTCAAGGCCTCTTCGACGTCACCGGGTTCCAGCCAGTTCAGGCGCTTCTGCGCATGGTAGGCCCAGACACCGGCCAGGCAGTCGGCCTGCAATTCCTGACGCACCAGCAAACCGCCGTCGCCCTGCATCTGCCGGCCTTGCTGGCGCGCGGCCTGAATTTTCGCCGAGACGCCAAGCAGCGTCTGCACATGGTGCCCGACTTCGTGGGCGATCACGTAGGCCTGGGCGAAGTCGCCGGCCGCTTTGAAGCGCTGGGCCATTTCCTGGAAGAACGCCATGTCCAGATAGACTTTCTGATCCGCCGGGCAATAAAACGGGCCGGTGGCCGAGGTGGCGAGACCGCAGGCGGAATTCACCCGGTTGCTGAACAGCACCAGGGTCGGGTCTTTATATTGGCGCCCGGCCTGCTGGAAGATCGCGCCCCAGGTGTCCTCGGTGTCGCCGAGGATCGAACGGACGAATTCGGCCTGCTGGTCGTTGGCCGGGGGCGCCTGACGGGTTTGCGTCGTGGCCGGCGCTGATTGCTCGGTCATTTGCCCGGTGAGCTGGCCGAGGATCTGCAACGGATCCTGTCCGGTGATCCAGCCGATGCCGACGATCAGCAGAATGGCCCCGAGGCTCAGGCCTTTGCCGCCACCGAAACGCATGCCACCGCCACCGCTGTCGCCCTCATCACCCCGGGCGTCGACGACGTTGTCACTGCGTCGGCCTTTTTTCCATAGCATGTGGGAATCCTCTATCTGTACGTGGTGATGAGTGTTGCTGGTGTGTGAGTGTGGCGCCAGTCCGGTCGTCCGTCCATTGGCGCACACGCAAGCAGGCCCGGCCTCGGGTGCCGAGGACGGGCCTGTTATTGACGAGCCTTTGGGCGACTAATTCAATCGATTGGCGGATTTCTCTTGCCGCACGGCGCCTTAGCGGTCGAAGGCGTCCCACACGGGTGCGAAATCCGGGCTGACCTGACGCTGGTCCTTCGGCAGTGCGGCGATCAGTGCGCGGTCTTCAACATCCAGTTCGACCTTCAGCGAGGCCAGGTTCGCCAGTTGATTGGCCCGGCTGCTGGCTTTGGGAATGGCCGCCACGTAGGGCTGATCCAGCAGCCATTTCAACGCCACCTGAGTCGGCTGCACACCGTGTTTTTCGGCGATCTGCCGGATCTGCGGGACGTCCGAGACCTTATTGCGCGCCAGCGGTGTGTAGGCGGTCAGCGCCAGGTCGTGTTGGCGCGCGTAGTCGAGCAGGGCGTTCTGGCCGAGCAGGACGTGGTACTCGACCTGGATTGCGGAGAGGGGAATACCGTATTCCTCGACGACTTTGCGCAGCAGCGGCAGCGGAAAATTCGCCACGCCGATGTTGCGCGCCAGCCCCTGTTCCTTGAACGAGGCCAAGGTGTCGAGGGTGCGCGGCAGATCCCAATCGGTGCTCGGCCAGTGGATCATGAACAAGTCGACGTAATCGCTGCGCAAGGCCTTGAGGCTGCGCTGCAACGAGTGGCGCATCGCGTCGGGTTGCAACTGATCCCACCAGACCTTGGTGGTGACATGAATCTGTTCGCGGGGTGTCGGCGTATTCGCCAGCGCTTGTCCGACAGCGTCTTCGTTGTTGTAAGCCGCTGCCGTGTCGATGTGGCGGTAGCCGAGTTCCAGTGCTTGTTCCACGGCGCGGGTACATTCGTCGCCGAGCATCGGCCAGGTGCCGAGGCCGAGTTTCGGCATGTTCAAACCCTGGGCATTAACGATGTGCTGCATGGTCGATCTCCTGTTCGAAAGCAGTGATGCCGGCGATATGCCGGGCGGCGATGTAGCCGAACGTCAGCGCCGGGCCGAGGTTGATCCCGCCCGCCGGATAGTGCCCGCCCATGATGCTGGCCATATCGCCACCGGCGGCGTACAGCCCGGCGATGGGCTGGGCATTGGCGTCCAGCACTTGCGCGTGTGGGTTGACCTTGAGCCCGGCGAAAGTGCCGAAGCAGCCCGGTTGGACTTTCACGGCATAAAAAGGACCTGTCTCTATTGGGGCAACGCAGGGGTTGGGAAGGTTCGCCGGATCGCCCTGTTTGCGGTTATAGGGCGTTGAACCGCGCCCGAATAATGGGTCTTCACCAAGGCGAGCATGCTGGTTGTAGTGCTCCACGGTATGGCGCAACCCGTCGGGTTCGATGCCACAAGCAATGGCCAGTTCTTCAAGGGTGTTGCCGGTTTTCAGATAGCCGCTGCGGATAAATTCCGACACCGGCAACGGAAATGGCCGCGAGATGCCCAAGCCATATCGCCGTTGAAAGGCGCGGGTGCAGATCAGCCAGGAGGCGACTTCTTCGCCCTCGGGCGCGGCGGCGACCATGGCGCTGACGTAGTCGTAATAACCGTTGGCTTCGTTGACGAAGCGCTGGCCGTTGCGCAGCACGCCGATGATCCCCGGTTTGCCGCGTTCGATGATGTGTGGGAAATGGCCGATGCTGCCGTCGGCATGCGGCACTTGCGAGACCGGCGCCCAGGCCACGGGCGAAGCCACGTCGGTATTGACCGTGGCACCGACGCTTTCGCCCAGGCGAAGGCCATCGCCGTTCACCGCCAACGGTGGCAAGGCCCAATGTTCATGACCGGTGGGCGTGCGCGGAAACAGCGCCTTGCGCCGTTGGATGTCGTTGGCAAAACCACCCGCCGCAAGCACCACGGCTTTGCGTGCATGAATGCGACGCGGGCCGTTGTCGGTGTTGACCATGGCCCCCGAGACGCGGGCGCCGTCACGCAACAATGCCGTCACCGGCGCAGACGCCCATAGCAGGACGCCAAGGTCCTCGGCGGACTTCGCCAGGCGCGCGACCAGCGCCACACCGTTGACCAGTTGCAGGGCCCGTCCATGTGTCGCCAGATCGAGCAAGTGCCGAGTAAAACGGCGGGCTACGTGCCAGGCGGCTTTTAGTGAGCGCGTGAGGTTGAGGAACGCCGAGAGATCAGCGCCGGCCATGATCGGCATGCCCATGAAGGAGGTTTCGCGCATGGTTGTGCGCAAACGCTTGAGCAGGCGTCCGACCTTGCGCCCGTCGTAAGGCGCAGCGATCACCGAACGGCCGCCAGTGCCGGCGCCGGGTGTGTCGCCGTGAATATCGGCGATGGCATTGCCGTCGGCGAATTGCAGGGCCGTGTGCTGTTCGAAAAACGCGACCATGTGCGGCGCCGCAGTGAGGAAGGCGTCGACCATTGCCGGGTCGTAATGCTCGCCGAGTTCATGGCGCAGGTAAGTGCGCGGTTGCTCGACGTCTTCGACGATGCCTGCGCGCCGGGCCAGCGGATTGCACGGCACCCACGCCCAGCCACCGGACCAGGCGGTGGCACCGCCGAATACCGGGTCTTTTTCGACGACGATGACTTTCAGGCCGTGCCACGCCGCCGTGACCGCCGCAGACAGGCCGGCAGCGCCGGAGCCGACGACCAGCACGTCGCAGTCAATATCGGGAAGTTCGGCAGGCATCAAGTAAAGCTCCGCAGATTAATTTTTATTGGAATTTGATTCCAGAAATTAACCAGTGAGCTTGAGCTGTAACAAGCCTTGTTTGGGTAAAGTGGGCGGTTATCGCACGGCCAGTTCCGGATTTCGCTTTGCGAGAGATGTCTTCTAGAATCGGCCAAATTTCACTTGGATTTACCCATGGCCGGCAGTCAGATCGAACGGGTTTTCAGCGTGCTGGAAAGCCTCACCAGTGAACCGCGCGGGCTGCCGATGCAGACCCTGGCCGAGCAACTGGATATCCCGAAAAGTGCGACCCACCGTTTGCTCGCCGAGCTGATTCGTCTGGGTTACGTGCGGCAGAATGCCGACACCCTGCGTTATCACCTGTCGACCAAACTGGTGGCGATGGGGTTTCAGTATCTGGCGAGTAGCGGCGCCGACATCGTGCAACCGGTGCTGGATCGACTGGCGCAGGAAACCGGTGAACTGGTGCGTCTGGGGGTAATCGATGGCGAGCGCCAGACCTGGATCGCCAAGGCCCAGGGCGCGCGCACGGGCCTGCGTTATGACCCGGATATGGGCCGCGATGCGCCGTTGTTCTACACCGCCTCCGGGCATGCATGGCTGGCTTGCATGAGCGACGCCGAAGCGTTGTCGCTGGTTGAACGCCAAGGCGTGGAAGTGCCGGTGGACATCGGGCCGAACGCGCCGCGCTCCAATATCGAACTGCTGGAACGCCTGCGCCTGGCGCGGGAGCAGGGCTACGCCTGTGTCGAGGAAAGCTCGGCGGTGGGCACCTCGGCGATCGCTGCCGTGGTCAAGCATCCCGTTGATGGGCGGGTCATCGGTGTACTGAGCATTGCCGGGCCAAGCGCGCGGATGCCTGGCGCGCGTCTGCACGAACTGGCGCCGTTGCTGATGACGTTCACCGAGGAGTTGTCGGCGGCCAGTCTGGCCTCTGAATTGTTCATCTGACCCGCACCGCCCCCTGTAGGAGCTGCCGCAGGCTGCGATCTTTTGACTTTGTTTTTCAAAATCAAGATCAAAAGATCGCAGCCTGCGGCAGCTCCTACAGGTTTAGCGTCGAGTATGAAATTGTGCGGTGTTCGCACGGTTTTCCCACCACTGGGTGTTTGATTCTGGAACGTGGTTCTAAATTGTTGCTGGAGTGACTTTTCCAACAACAATCACAAGAGGATCGCGCCTTGACTCCACCCCTTCGCATCGCCCTGATCGGCGCTGGCAACATGGGCCAGCAGCATTATCAGCACCTGAAAACCCTGAACGAGGCTCGCTTGTGCGCGGTGGCCGATCCCGGCCCGCAGGCGCCCGCGCTGGCGGCAGAGTGGGGCGTGGCGCATTTCGCTGATCATCGTCAGATGCTGGAGCAGACACGGCCAGACGCGGTGATTGTGGCCAATCCGAATAATCAGCATGTCAGTACCGCTCTGGATTGCCTCACTGCCGGTGTGCCGGTGCTGCTGGAAAAACCGGTCGGTGTGCATCTGCAGGAGGTGCGCGAGCTGGTGGCAGCGGTCAAACGCAGTGGCGTGCCGGTATTGGTCGGCCATCATCGGCGCCACAATCCGCTGATCGTCCGTGCTCATGAGTTGCTGCAGAGCGGTGCGCTCGGGCGGCTGACCACGGTCACCGCGCTGTTTCAGCTGTGCAAACCCGACGCTTATTTCGAGATCCCGTGGCGCCGTGAACCGGGGGCGGGCCTGTTGCTGACCAATCTGATTCACGACCTCGATCTGCTGCGCCACCTGTGCGGCGAAGTGCACTCGGTGCAGGCCATTACCGACAACGCGGTGCGTGGTTTTGCCAATGAAGACAGTGTGGCGTTGTTGCTGCGGTTTGCCGACGGTGCGCTGGGGACGTTGACCGGGTCTGATGCGGTTGCCGCGCCGTGGAGCTGGGAGCTGAATTCCGCAGAGAACCCGGTCTATCCGCGTCAGGCTGATCAATCGTGTTACTTGCTGGCGGGCACCGCCGGGGCGCTGAGCATTCCACAACTCAAGCGTTGGCATTACGCTGCCGATCAAGTCGATGCCGGCTGGCACCAGCCCTTGATTGCGGTGCAGGAACATTGCGAGGCGGCAGACGCTTTGCGTTTGCAGCTGCAACACTTTGTGCGGGTAGCGCGGCGTGAAGTCGAGCCATTGGTCAGTGTGGCGGATGCCGCGCGGACCCTGGCGCTGGTCGAGGCGATTCGCGAGGCAGCGGCCAGCGGTCGCGCCTGCACGCCGGCAGAGGTCTGAACATGCGCGAACGCATCCTGTCCCTGGCCAGTCTCACCGTACTTGAATTGTCGCCACCGCAGATGGTCGAGGTGGCCGCCCGTGCCGGTTACAGCCATGTCGGCCTGCGCCTGGAACCGGCGACCCCTGAGGAATACCACTTTGCGCTGGTGGCCGATGGCGGTTTACGGCGTCAGACGCTGGCGCGTTTGCGCGACACCGGCATCGCTGTGCTCGACGTGGAAATCCTGCGCCTGAAACCGCACACCGTGGTCGCCGATTTCGAGAAGCTTCTGGCCGTTGGAGCGGAGTTCGGCGCCAGTGAATTGCTCGTCGCCGGCAATGATCCGGACGAGCAGCGGCTGACCGATCACTTTGCCGCGCTGTGCGATCTGGCGGCACCTTACGGCTTGCACCCGCATCTGGAGTTCATGCCCTGGACCGATGCGCGCAACCTCGAACAGGCGCTGCGCATAGTCGCCAATGCCGACCGGGAGAACGCCGCAGTGCTGGTCGATGCCTTTCATTTCGATCGCTCCGCTTCACGGCTGGAGGATTTGGCCGACGTCCCGCCTGCACGTCTGCGTTACGCGCAACTGTGTGATGTGGCGGGGCCAAGACCGGCGGACATGGCTGAGATCTTGCGTCAGGCTCGCAACGAGCGGCGGTTTCCCGGCGAGGGCGATTGTGACTTGCTCGGTTTGCTGCGCAGTCTGCCGGCTAATATTCCACTGAGTCTGGAGATTCCCACGGTCAAACTGCTGGAGCAGGGCGTGAGCGGATTGCAGCGGGCGCGGATGGCCCTCGACAGGACGCTGGAATTGTTGGCGCGCTTGTAAGTCTTGTTTGTGGCGGGGCGCCAGCGTCCTCGCCAGTGTTTATTTTTCCTTCAGAGAGAGCCCATGACCGTTAGCACCCCGCTGTCCGGTGTCAACCAACCCTTCAAGGGGATCTTGCTGATTGTTGTGGCGACTTTCCTGTTCTCCAGCCACGACGCCCTGTCGAAATACCTCTCGGGTTTTTACCCGATCATCATGGTGGTGTGGGCGCGGTATCTGGTGCACACCTTGCTGATGGCGGGGATTTTCCTGCCGCAATCGGGGTTGCGCGTGCTGCGCACCAAACGGCCGTCGTGGCAGTTGGCGCGGGCGCTGTGCCTGCTCGGCACCAGCCTGTTTTTCACCACTGCGTTGCTGTACATCCCGCTGGCCGAAGCGACGGCGGTCAACTTTCTCGCGCCGGTGCTGGTCACGGCATTGTCGGTGCCGTTGCTCAAGGAAAGGGTGACGCGTGGGCAGTGGATTGCTGTGATCTGCGGATTCATCGGCGTGCTGATCATCGTTCACCCGGGCGGTGAATTGTTCACCCCGGCGGTGTTGCTGCCGTTCTGCTCGGCGCTGTTTTTCTGCTTCTATCAGCTGCTGACCCGCAAGCTCAGCGAGGTCGATAGCCCGACCACCAGCAACTTCTTCGCCGGTTTGTGCAACACGCTGGTGATGAGTGCGCTGGTGCCGTTCTTCTGGCAAGTGCCGACGTTGACGCACGCCGTGTTGATGCTGGCGCTGGGCAGTTGCGGGATGACCGCGCACCTGTTTCTGACCCAGGCGTTCCGTCACGCTGCGCCGGCGTTACTGGCGCCGTTCGGCTACTGCCAGATCGTGTTTGCCGGGTTGTTGGGCTGGGTGGTGTTCAATCACACGCCGAGCTTGTTGACGGTGATCGGTATCGCGGTGATCTGTTGCAGCGGCCTGGCGGCGGCGTGGCAGCAAAGCCGTAGGTGAAGGATCCACACATACCTGTGTAGGAGCTGCGGCACGCTGCGATCAGTTGATGTTCAACATCAATATCAAAAGATCGCAGCGTGCCGCAGCTCTTACAGGGGGAGGGGGGGAGGCCGGTTACTCGGTGATCTCGGGAATCTTGCGCGGCGCCATGAAGTACATCCAGGTCAGCGCAATGAAGTACATCGCCGGAATCAGCGTGAACAGCACGGTGTAGTTGTTGTTGGTGACGGTCAGGATGTGGCCGACGATCTGGGTCATGAACATCCCGCCGATCGCGGCGCACATGCCGCCGAAACCGAACACCGTGCTCATCATGTGCTTGGGCGTGTAGTCCATCACCAGGCTCCAGATGTTCGCAGTCCAGGCCTGATGCGCGCCGATTGCCAGGGAGATGGCTGCGACTGCGACCCACAGATTGCTCGAACCGGCGGCCATGATCACGCCGATGATGCAGCAGGCGAACAGGAACATCGACAGCAGCCGCGCCTTGATCGAGTTCATGCCGCGACCGATCAGGAACGAGGACAGAATGCCGCCGCCGACGCTACCGAAGTCAGCCGTGATGTAGATGATGATCAGCGGGATGCCCATCTGGGTCACGTTGATGCCCAGGTTGTATTGCTGATTGAGGAACGGCGGCAACCAGTACAGGTAGAACCAGAACACCGGCGCCGTCAGCGAATAGGCGAGGGCGAAGGCCCAGGTGCCACGCATGCGCAGGATGCGCGAGAACGGCACGCGAGCCTGTTCTGGTTCGACTTCCTGCTGGATGTAGTCCAGTTCGGATTGTTTAACGCTCGGATGATCTTCCGGGTTGAAGTATTTCAAGCCCCAGAACAGCAGCCAGATCCCGCCCAGTGCCGACATGCACAGGAACGCGGCCTGCCAGCCCCATACGTGGAGGATCAGCGGCAGGAGCATCGGCGTGAACATTGCGCCGACGTTGGTGCCGGCGTTGAAGATGCCGGTGGCGACTGCGCGTTCACCGGCCGGGAACCACAGGCGAGTGGTTTTCACGCAGGCCGGGTAGTTGGCCGCTTCGGTCAGGCCGAGGATGAACCGGCAGACCATGAAGCCGACGGCCGACGTCGCCAGGCCGTGGGCGCCGGTGGCCAGGCTCCAGAGCAGCACCGCGCAGAAGAACACGCGCTTCACGCCGACGCGGTCGATCAGGCGGCCCTGCAGGACGAAGCCGATGGCGTAGCCGACCTGAAACCAGAAGTTGATGTTGGCGTAATCCATCGCCGTCCAGCTCATTTCCTTGGCGAGGATGGGCTGCATGACACCGAGGGCGGCGCGATCGATGTAGTTCAGGGTCGTGGCGAAAAACACCAGCGCCAGCATGCCCCAACGGGTCTTGCCGACGGCCATGGCGCCGCGGATCTTGTCGCCGATGCCACCCGTGGCAGTGCTCATGGCCGGGGCCATGCGGGAAGTCTGTGAAGGAATCATTGTTCCACCCGTTTTTGAATTTGTTATGTGGTGTTGTTTGCAAGGCACTGCGACCGAAGGTTCACTTGCGGACTCAATGTGACGTCGATGGTGGGCAGTGGACGAAAAATCGTCAATTCGTCGAATCGCCATAGTGTTCGATAATCGCACGCAAAACTAACCGGCTGGTACACTTTAAATTGCTGCTGAAGACGATGCAGCCAATAATTTCCCTCACTATAAAAAACGTCCTGTGTAGGAGCTGCCGAAGGCTGCGATCTTTTGAATTTGCTTTTCAGGATCAGGATCAAAAGATCGCAGCCTTCGGCAGCTCCTACCTTAAAGATAAGCGCGGCGAAGTCCGGGAGTAGAAACATGCAGCGTTCCATTGCCACCGTTTCCCTGAGCGGCACCCTGCCGGAAAAGCTCGAAGCCATCGCTGCCGCCGGGTTCGACGGTGTCGAGATCTTTGAAAACGACCTTCTGTATTACGACGGCAGCCCTCGGGAAATCCGGCAGATGTGCGCTGACCTGGGCATTGCGATCACCCTGTTCCAGCCGTTCCGCGACTTCGAAGGCTGCCGGCGTGATCGCCTGGCGCGCAATCTGGAGCGCGCCGAGCGCAAGTTCGACCTGATGCAGGAACTGGGCACCGACCTGGTGCTGGTATGCAGTAACGCCTCGGCGGACAGCGTCGGCGACCGGCAGATTCTGGTCGATGACCTGCGACTGCTGGCCGAACGTGCGGGCGCTCGCGGGTTGCGCATCGGTTATGAAGCGCTGGCCTGGGGCCGGCACGTCAATACTTATCAACAGGTCTGGGACATCGTGCGCGAGGCCGATCACTCGGCGCTCGGCGTGCTGCTAGACAGCTTCCACACCTTGTCGCTGAAGGGCGATCCCCGCGCGATTGCCGACATTCCCGGCGACAAGATCTTCTTCGTGCAAATGGCCGACGCGCCGATTCTCGCCATGGATGTGCTGGAGTGGAGCCGGCATTTCCGCTGTTTCCCCGGGCAGGGCGAATTCGATCTGCCGGGGTTCCTCGCGCCGATCATCCAGAGCGGGTACACCGGGCCGTTGTCGCTGGAAATCTTCAACGATGGTTTCCGCGCCGCGCCGCCACGGGCCAACGCCGCCGACGGTTTGCGTTCGCTGTTGTACCTGGAAGAGAAAACCCGTGAGCGTCTGGAGCAACACGTCACGCCGGTGAGCAACCGCGAAATCCTGTTCGAAACGCCGCAGGCCAGTGAGTACAACGGCATCGAGTTTCTTGAGTTCGCGGTGAACGAAGCGCTCGGCGCCAAACTGACGAACTGGCTGGAACGCCTCGGTTTCGTCAAGGCCGGGCAGCACCGTTCCAAGAGTGTGAGCCTGCTGCGTCAGGGTGATATCAACCTGATCCTCAACGCCGAACCGTATTCGTTCGGTCACAGCTTTTTCGAGGCCCACGGCCCGTCGCTGTGCGCCACCGCTGTGCGGGTCAAGGACAGCGCCAGCGCCCTGGCTCGTGCGGTCGCCTACAAGGGCCAGCCCTATCGCGGACTGGTCGGCCCTAATGAGCTGGAACTGGCCGCGGTGCGGGCGCCGGATGGCAGCCTGATTTATCTGGTGGATGAAGCGGCGGATGTCTATGGCACCGACTTCAACCTGCTGCCGAACGCTCAGGCTCGTGGCGGCCTCAAGCGCATCGATCACATGGCCATGGCGCTGCCGGCCGACAGCCTCGACAGTTGGGTGCTGTTCTACAAGAGCCTGCTGGATTTCGAGGCCGACGATGAAGTGGTGCTGCCTGACCCTTACGGTCTGGTGAAGAGCCGCGCGCTGAGAAGCCGCGACAGTTCGATCCGTTTGCCGCTGAACATCTCCGAGAACCGCAACACCGCGATCTCCCATGCGCTGTCGAGTTATCGCGGTTCTGGTGTGCATCACATCGCCTTCGATTGTGACGACATCTTCGCCGAAGTCAGTCGCGCCAAAGAGGCTGGCGTGCCACTGCTGGATATCCCGCTCAACTATTACGATGACCTCGCGGCTCGCTTCGATTTCGATGACGAATTCCTCAGCGAACTGGCCTATTACAACGTGCTCTACGACCGTGATGCGCAGGGCGGCGAGCTGTTCCATGTGTACACCGAGCCGTTCGAAGGGCGCTTCTTCTTCGAGATCATCCAGCGCAAAAACGGTTACGCCGGTTACGGTGCGGCGAACGTCGCAGTGCGTCTGGCGGCGATGGCCAAATCACGCAGTGGCGCGGTACGCCAGGCGAAGTTGTAGGAAATTCGTAAACGCGGGATTAAACACGGGCCACGTGGCTTCCTTCACTGTGCAGCGCGGCCCATAATCGCCAACCTGTGCAGTGATGGCCGTGAGCCCGCAATGACAATGACATCAGAACTCCCCGCCGCTCCCGTCGTATCTGGCATCGAGCCGCGCAAGAGTCGCAAGAACAACCCGGAAAAGACCCGCGAGAACATCCTGCAGGAGGCGATCGTCGAGTTCGTCCAGCAGGGCTTGTCCGGCGCCCGCGTCGACGCGATCGCCGAGCGCATCCACACCTCCAAACGCATGATCTATTACTACTTCGGCAGTAAGGAGCAGTTGTACGTCGAGGTGCTGGAGAAGCTTTACGGCGACATCCGCAGCACCGAAAGCCGCTTGCACCTGGCCGAGTTGCCACCGGTGTTGGCGATCCGCCGGCTGGTGGAGTTCACCTTCGATCACCATGATCGCAACGTCGATTTCGTGCGCATCGTATGCATCGAAAACATCCACAACGCCGAGTTCGTGAAGCGTTCCGATGCGATCAAGGCGATGAACAACACCATCCTCGATTCGCTGGGCGAGATTTTGCATCGTGGTGCTGCTGAGGGTGTTTTCCGTGCGGGGCTGGATGCACTGGATGTGCATTTGCTGATCAGCTCGTTCTGCTTCTACCGCGTGTCGAACCGGCACACGTTTGGCGAGATTTTTCAGATCGATCTGCCGGATGAAAACATCAAACAGCGGCATCGCGAGATGATTTGCGAGTCGGTGTTGCGCTACCTGCAAGCCTGACGCATTCCCCCTGCAGGAGTGAGCCTGCTTGCGATGGCGGTGTATCAGTTGTCATTGTTGTTTACTGACACACCGCCATCGCGAGCAGGCTCACTCCTGCATATTCACCCATTCATGCTTTGGAAATGCGCGAGCATCCGCTGCGCATCCGGCACCACACCGCTGAACAGTTCAAACGCCTTCACCGCTTGAAACACCGCCATGTTGCCGCCATCCAGCGTGCGGCAACCGAGGGCGCGGGCGTTGCGCAGCAGTTCGGTTTCCAGCGGGAAATACACGATCTCCGCCACCCACAATTCCTTGCGCAGCAACTCCACCGGCACCGGCATGCCCGGTAGCTTGGCCATGCCCATTGGCGTGGTGTTCACCAGGCCATCGGCCTGATTCAGCGTGCCCGGCAGGTCGCGCCCGGCGACGGCACGGCCGGCGCCGAAATGCTGGTTGAGGTTGTTCGCCAGACTCTCGGCGCGCTCGCGGTCGACGTCGAAAATGCTCAGTTGCCGGACACCTTCGCTCAGCAGCGCGTGAGCCACTGCTGCCCCGGCGCCGCCAGCGCCCATCTGCACCACTCGCTCACGGGCAACGTCCTGCAAGCCGCGACGAAAACCTTCGGCAAAGCCCAGGCAATCGGTGTTGTGGCCGATGCGCTTGCCGTCCTTGAGCACCACGGTATTGACCGCACCGATGCCCAGGGCTTCCGGCGACAATTCATCGAGCAGCGGGATGATCGCCTGCTTGCATGGGAAGGTGATGTTGAGGCCGGTGTAGTGCATGCGCTCGGCGGCCTGCAGCAAGTCGGGCAGGGCGTTGCTGTCCAGTTGCAACTGATCAAGGTCGATCAGGCGATACAGATAGCGCAGGCCTTGCGCGTCGCCCTCATGTTCATGCAGCGAGGGTGTGCGCGAGGCTTGAATCCCGGCGCCGATCAGTCCGGCCAGTATTACCGGTTTGCGGCTCATGCTGCGCGCCCCTTCAGCCGCTGGCTGAAATGTTCCAGGGCCAGACGATAGCCATGACTGCCGAAGCCGCACATCACCGCAGTGGCGATGGCCGAGACGAACGAATGATGGCGGAACGGCTCGCGCGCGTGGACGTTGGACAGGTGCACTTCGATAACCGGCAGCTCACTGGCAACCAGCGCGTCGCGGATCGCCACCGAGGTGTGCGTCCACGCCGCCGGATTGATCACGATCCCGGCGCAACGACCGCGCGCGGCATGAATCCAGTCGAGCAATTCGCCTTCGTGATTGGTCTGGCGAAACTCCACGGCCAGACCGAACTCTTCGGCAGCGCGGCCGCACAGGGCAGAGATATCAGCCAGGGTTTCGTGACCGTAGGTCGCCGGTTCACGGGTGCCAAGCAGGTTCAGGTTCGGGCCGTTGAGCACCAGAACGATAGGGGGCATGGGGTCAAACTCCACTTATTGTTTTTGGCTTGGGCCGAGGATTTCAGCCTGTGGAGGTAAAATGTACCAGATGGTTACCATGGTCAATTGAAGTGCTTGAGCCTAAGAGTTTTGTGTTCGGTGATCGCACAGATCAAAAAACGCACCCACAAAAAAGCCGTCATCACGACGGCTTTTTTGCATCCGGGAACCGGTAATCAACGCCGGGTAAGCAACACCCCGGACTCCATGTGATGCGTCCACGGGAACTGGTCGAACAGCGCGCAGCGGGTGATGCGGTGCGTGTCGTGCAACTGGGCGATGTTGGCGGCCAGGGTTTCCGGGTTGCAGGAGATGTACAGGATGTTGTCGAAACGCCGGGTCAGCTCGCAGGTGTCCGGGTCCATGCCGGCGCGCGGCGGGTCGACGAATACGCTGCCGAACTCGTAGCTTTTCAGGTCGATGCCGTGCAGGCGACGGAACGGGCGAACTTCGTTGAGCGCTTCGGTCAGCTCTTCGGCGGACAGGCGCACCAGCGTGACGTTATCCACAGCGTTTTCGCTGAGGTTGCTCAATGCGGCGTTGACCGACGTTTTACTGATCTCGGTGGCCAGCACGTTGCGCACGCGGGTGGCGAGCGGCAGGGTGAAGTTGCCGTTGCCGCAGTACAGCTCCAGCAGGTCGTCAGTGCGATCGCCGAGTGCTTCGTATGCCCAGTTGAGCATCTTCTGGTTCACCTTGCCGTTGGGCTGGGTGAACGCGCCTTCCGGCTGGCGGTAGCTGAAGGTGCGGCCGCCGACTTCAAGCTTCTCGACCACGTAATCGTGGCCGATGACTTCACGTTTGCCCTTGGAACGACCGATCACGCTGACGTTGAGATCAGCGGCCAGTTGGGTCGCAGCGGCATGCCAGTGCTCGTCCAGCGGACGGTGATAGCACAGGGTGATCATCGCATCGCCGGCCAGAGTGGTCAGGAACTCCACCTGGAACAGCTTGTGGCTCAGCGCCGAGCTGGCCTGCCACGCAGCCTTGAGCTGCGGCATCAACTGGTTGATGCGCAGGCTGGCAATCGGGAATTCTTCGATCAGGATCGGCGTGCGTTTGTCGTCCTGGGAGAACATCGCGTAATGCCGCTCACCGGCCTCGCGCCACAGGCGGAATTCGGCGCGCAGGCGGAAGTTCTGCAGCGGCGAGTCGAACACCGTCGGCTCCGGCGCATCGAACGGGGCGAGCAGGTCACGCAAACGCGTGACCTTGTCTTCGAGCTGAGTGGCGTAGGCCTGGGAATCGAAAGTCATGCGTTGAACCAACCCAACTTGATCACGAACAGAATCGACAGGATCACCAGCGCCGGGTTCAGCTCACGGGCGCGGCCCGACAGCAGTTTGATCACGGTCCAGGAAATGAAGCCGAACGCGATGCCGTTGGCGATCGAGTAGGTGAACGGCATCGCCAGCGCGGTCACGACAACCGGTGCGGCGACGGTGATGTCTTCCCAGTCTATTTCCGCCAGGCCCGAGGTCATCAGCACGGCGACGAACAGCAGTGCCGGTGCGGTGGCGAAGGCCGGCACGCTGGCCGCCAGTGGCGAGAAGAACAGCGCCAGCAGGAACAGCAACGCCACGACGACAGCCGTCAGACCGGTACGGCCGCCAGCACTCACGCCGGCAGCGGATTCGATGTAGCTGGTGGTGGTCGAGGTGCCCAGCAGCGAACCGGCCATGGCCGCGGTGCTGTCGGCGATCAGGGCGCGACCCATTTTCGGCATGTGGCCATCCTTGCCCATCAGGCCGGCGCGCTTGGCGACGCCGATCAGGGTGCCGGAGTTGTCAAACAGGTCGACGAACAGGAAGGCGAAGATCACGCTGACCAGACCGATGTCCAGTGCACCCTTGATGTCCAGTTGCATGAAGGTCGGGGCCAGCGAAGGTGGCATCGAGGTCACGCCGCCAAACGGAGTGAAGCCCATGGCGATCGACACGATGGTCACCGCCAGAATGCCGATCAGCACCGCACCGCGCACTTTCAGGGCCTCAAGCGCAACGATCAGGGCGAAGCCGAGGGTGGCGAGGATCGGCGCCGGTTGTTTCAGGTCACCGAGGCCGACCATGGTCGCCGGGTTGCTGACCACGATACCGGCGTTGTGCAGGGCGATCAGGGCCAGGAACAGACCGATACCGGCGGCAATCGCCGAGCGCAGCGGCAGCGGGATGCTGTTGATGATCCATTCGCGGATGCGGAAGATCGACAGCAGGAAGAAGCACACCGCCGAGATGAACACCGCGCCCAGCGCCACTTGCCAGGTGTGGCCCATGTGCAGGACCACGGTGTAAGTGAAGAAGGCGTTCAGGCCCATGCCCGGGGCGAGGGCGATCGGGTAGTTGGCGATCAGGCCCATGATGGTCGAGCCGATGGCGGCTGCCAGACAGGTGGCGACGAACACCGCGCCCTTGTCCATGCCGGTCTCGCCGAGAATGCTCGGGTTGACGAACAGAATGTAGGCCATGGCCAGGAAGGTCGTGACGCCCGCCAGAATCTCGGTACGCACGTTGGTGTTGTGTGCCTTGAGTTGAAACAGCCTTTCCAGCATGTCTGCTCCCCGTGGCGCGCGTGGCGCCGTGAATGTATCGACCTCAACAGCAAAGCACAGACCGTCGCAAGCGCCTGGGAATTTGTGGTGGGCCGGAAAAAGCCGCGCATCATACCAGCAGCGTGAGGAATATGGCGGTTGTTGGTGCCGAACGTCGTCGAAGTTTTGCCACAGGGCCAAGTGCGCCATACTGCGCGCTGAATTTTTCGGGGAAACGCGATCACATGGGCAAGCGCTGGATGAAGGCTTTCTGGGTACTGGCAGGGCTGATGGCCGGGTCGAATGCGGCGCTGGCCGCCTCGGCGGCGCCGTTGACGCAAGTGAAAGTGATCAAGGTTCAGTCGCCGGCCTGCGGCCTGGAAGACATTGCCGACAACCAGCCGCAAACCCAGTGCAATCACGGTGGCCCGAGTATCAAGGTGTATGTGCTGGAAGTCGGTTATGGCCAGAATCAGCCGCACGCCACCCTGGACGGTTTTGAAGTCAACGGCACCCGGTCTCCGGTGTGCGCTTTTGATAACGGTAATCTGACCGAGTGCACCCCCGGCAGCAACACCGTCGGCTCGTTGTATACCTTCGATCTGGCGGGCAAGCAGGAAGGCACGTTCAGCTTCAGCAACACCTCGCTCAACGCGCCACGCAACACGATGTCGACCCAGCTTTACATCAAGTAACGGCTGTCACCGAACAGGGTGGGGCAAAGCTGACTACGCTTGAAAGATCACCCAGCGGATGGCGCCCATGACCTTTAGAGCCCTGATTACCCTCGCCGAGGGCATCGATGATCTGCAAAGCGTGACCCTGATCGACGTGCTGCGCCGCGCCAGCGTCGAAGTCGTGGCGGCCAGCATCGAAGGCCGGCGCATGCTGACCTGCGCACGCGGCACGCGGCTGACGGCGGATGGCATGCTGATCGATGTGCTGGCGCAGACCTTCGACCTGATCGTCCTGCCCGGCGGCGCCATCGGCGCCCAACACCTCGCGGCGCATCAGCCACTGCAACAACTGCTCAAGGGCCAGGCCAGCGCCGGACGCCTGTTCGCCGCCATCGCCGAATCCCCGGCTGTCGCCCTGCAAGCCTCGGGCGTCTTGCGCCAGCGGCGCATGACCTGCCTGCCGAGTGCCAGTCATCAACTGTCAGGCTGTGCGTTTGTTGATCAACCGGTGGTGGTCGACGGCAACTGCATTACTGCCCAAGGCTCAGGCACCGCACTGGCGTTTGCCCTGACGCTGGTTGAGCAGCTTGGCGGTAAAGCATTACGGACCAAGGTGGCGGGGGAGATGTTGGTTTGACGAGAGTCAGACCTTCGCCTCTTCCACCGGCACATGCATCCGGTCGCGTTTGGCCAGGGTCGGGAACAGTTTGATCCACGTCCCGGTCACCACCAGGGTGCCGATTCCGCCCATCACCACCGCCGGCACAGTCCCGAACCAGTGCGCAGTGAGGCCGGATTCGAATTCGCCCAACTGGTTCGAGGCGCCGATGAACAGGCCGTTCACCGCGCTGACCCGGCCGCGCATTTCGTCCGGGGTTTCCAGTTGCACGAAGGAGGCGCGGATCACCATGCTGATCATGTCCGCCGCGCCGAGCACCACCAGCACTGCCAGCGAGAACCAGAACGAAGTCGACAGGCCGAAGGCGATGGTCGCAACGCCGAATACGCCGACGGCGGTGAACATCACTCGACCGACATTGCGCTCGACGGCAAATCGCGCCAGAAACAGCGACATCCCCAGCGCGCCGACCGCCGGCGCCGAACGCAGCAGGCCCAGGCCCCAAGGCCCGGTGAGCAGGATGTCTTTGGCGAACACCGGCAGCAACGCGGTGGCGCCGCCGAGCAGCACGGCGAACAGATCCAGCGAGATCGCTCCGAGAATGTCCGGGCGGCTGCGTATGAAGCGGATGCCCGCCAGTAACGAGTCCAGCGTGGCTTTGCCTTTGTTCAGCGGCGTCTGTCGCGCGGGCAGGTTGAGCATCAATGTGCAGGCGATGACGTAGAGCAGCACTGTCGGACCGTAGACCCAGACACTGCCGAACGCATAGAGCAAGCCGCCCATTGCCGGAGCAACGATGGTCGCCGATTGTTGTGCCGACTGCGCCGCGGCAACGGCCCGGGGGAACAGCGCGGTGGGCACGATGCTCGGCAGCAGCGCCTGGGTGGTCGGCAACTCGAAGGAGCGTGCGCCGCCGAGCAGGAAAGCGAGGATGAAGATCATTTCCCGGGTGATGTGATCAGTGGCGCTGCCAATCGCCAGCGCCAGCGCGATCAACGCCTGCAGCGACTGACAGATCGCCGCGACCCGGCGCCGGTCATAGCGGTCGGCGACATGCCCGGTGTGCAGCATGAACAGCACCCGCGGGGCGAACTCGACCAGACCGACCAGACCGAGGTCGAGCACGTTGCCGGTCAGTTGGTACAGATTCCAGCCAATCGCCACGGTAAGCATCTGAAAGCCGCTGGCAGTGAAGATCCGGGCGAACCAGAACGCGAGAAATGGACGATGGTGACGTAACAGCAGGGGCTCTTGGCTGGGCATCTGAAGGCAGGTCTGGCTCGATGGGAACCACGAGATTATCACCAGTCTGTAACAGAAAGTTGCTATGACAAAAAAATTAGTTAGCCAGACATCTATCGTCCAAAACCCTCAGTTTCTTGTGGCGAGGGAGCTTGCTCCCGCTGGAGGGCGAAGCCCTCCCGAGCATTTCTCTAAATAGGTCAAGGTTGCAGGTTTTACGGCTGCTGCGCAGGCGAGCGGGAGCAAGCTCCCTCGCCACAAGGGATTTCGCCGCTCCGGGAATGTCTTTCAGTGCGTTGCCCAGGCGATGAGGCAACTTGTCACGCGGCAAACGACCACGCGGTTCTTCGTCGGAAATGGGACTACTCTTTCAACGTTGCTTGATCCAGATCAAGACCCTCCCGGGCCATGCTCTGGTGGCCCGATGGCCAGACTCCCTGCGTTGCGATGGCTGTTAAAAAAGAACGAATCAGAATTCGCCGCACTCCATATCCGTGGGGGCAGTAGGTGCAGGGGCCACAAGCCCCGACGCCGGTATTACCTGACAGAGGAAGACTTATGTTCGGTTTAGAGGCACTCGATCTCGCCCGAATTCAGTTCGCGTTCACGATCTCGTTCCACATCCTGTTCCCGGCCATCACCATTGGTCTGGCGAGCTACCTGGCGGTGCTCGAAGGCTTGTGGCTGAAAACCCATAACGACACCTACCGCGACCTTTACCATTTCTGGTCAAAGATCTTTGCCGTCAACTTCGGCATGGGCGTGGTGTCCGGATTGGTCATGGCCTATCAGTTCGGCACCAACTGGAGCCGCTTCTCGGACTTCGCCGGTGCCGTCACGGGGCCGTTGCTGACTTATGAAGTGCTCACGGCATTCTTCCTCGAGGCGGGTTTCCTCGGGGTGATGCTGTTCGGCTGGAACAAGGTCGGGCGCGGCCTGCACTTCTTCTCCACCGTGATGGTGGCGATCGGCACGCTGATCTCGACGTTCTGGATCCTCGCGTCCAACAGCTGGATGCAGACCCCGCAGGGCTTCGAGATCGTCAACGGTCAGGTGATCCCGACCGACTGGTTGGCCATCATTTTCAACCCGTCGTTCCCGTACCGCCTGATGCACATGGCGACGGCGGCGTTCGTCGCCACGGCGTTCTTTGTCGGCTCGTCGGCAGCCTGGCACCTGCTGCGCGGCAGAGACAACCCGGCAATCCGCACCATGCTGTCGATGGCGATGTGGATGGCGCTGATCGTCGCGCCGATCCAGGCGGTCATCGGTGACTTCCACGGCCTCAACACCCTCGAGCATCAGCCGGCGAAAATCGCCGCGATCGAAGGCCATTGGGAAAATAAAGGCGACGAAGCCACGCCGTTGATCCTGTTCGGCTGGCCGGACATGAAAGAAGAGAAAACCAAATTCGCCGTGGAGATCCCGTACCTCGGCAGCCTGATCCTGACTCACTCGCTGGACAAGCAGGTGCCGGCGCTCAAGGAGTTTCCGCCTGAGGACCGGCCGAATTCGACCATCGTGTTCTGGTCGTTCCGGATCATGGTCGGCCTCGGTTTCCTGATGATCTTCACCGGTCTGTGGAGCCTGTGGCTGCGCAAGCGTGATTCGCTCTACACCTCGCGGCCATTCCTGTACCTGGCGTTGTGGATGGGGCCGTCCGGCCTGATCGCGATCCTAGCGGGTTGGTTCACCACTGAAATCGGTCGTCAGCCGTGGGTGGTCTACGGCTTGATGCGTACGGCGGATGCGTCGTCCAACCACAGCTTCATGCAGATGAGCATCACCCTGATCATGTTTGTCGTGGTGTATTTCGCGCTGTTCGGCGCCGGCCTGGGTTACATGATGCGCCTGGTGCGCAAAGGGCCGAAAACCGACGAGGGCAAGGAAACCAACGACGGTGGTCCTGGACAGAAACGCACACCGGCCCGTCCGTTGTCCGCGGCGGATGATGAAGGCGCCGACGCTGACCAGGCTCGCAGCCTGGAAAAGGAGATTTGACTCATGGGTATTGATCTTCCGCTGATCTGGGCCGTGATCATCATCTTCGGCATCATGATGTACGTGGTCATGGACGGCTTCGACCTGGGGATCGGGATTCTCTTCCCGTTCATCCCGGGCAAGACCGACCGTGACGTGATGATGAACACCGTCGCCCCGGTGTGGGACGGCAACGAAACCTGGCTGGTGCTGGGGGGCGCGGCGTTGTTCGGCGCGTTTCCGCTGGCGTACTCGGTGGTGTTGTCGGCGCTGTACCTGCCGCTGATCTTCATGCTGATCGGCCTGATTTTTCGCGGCGTGGCGTTCGAGTTCCGCTTCAAGGCCAAGGACGACAAGCGCCACCTGTGGGACAAGGCGTTCATCGGCGGTTCGGTGGCAGCGACGTTCTTTCAGGGCGTGGCACTGGGCGCGTTCATCGACGGCCTGCCGGTGGTCAATCGGCAATACGCCGGCGGCTCACTGGACTGGCTGACACCCTTCACCCTGTTCTGCGGCGCCGCGCTGGTGGTGGCCTATGCCTTGCTCGGCTGCACCTGGCTGATCATGAAAACCGAAGGCAAGTTGCAGGAACAGATGCACAACCTGGCGCGGCCGCTGGCGTTCGTGCTGCTGGCGGTGATCGGGATCGTCAGCCTGTGGACCCCGCTGGCCCATCCGGACATTGCTACACGCTGGTTCAGCATGCCGAACCTGTTCTGGTTCATGCCGGTGCCGATTCTGGTGCTGGTGACGATGTATGGGTTGATTCGTGCCGTGGCACGCAATGCCAACTACATGCCGTTCCTGCTGACCCTGGTGCTGATCTTCCTCGGCTATAGCGGTCTGGGCATCAGCCTGTGGCCGAACATCGTGCCGCCGTCGATCTCGATCTGGGACGCCGCCGCACCGCCGCAGAGCCAGGGCTTCATGCTGGTCGGTACGCTGTTCATCATCCCGTTCATCCTGGGCTACACCTTCTGGAGCTACTACGTGTTCCGCGGCAAGGTCACTCATGAAGACGGTTACCACTAGTCTGCCGCTCCCCCCACTTGGTGGGAGCGAGCCTGTTCACGCTGGCGTCGTACGCGGCGCCAGCGTCTGACGGAGGAACGATGCAATGAACGGCAAACATTCCCTGCACGAGATTGAAGAAGCCGAAAAAAAGCCGCTGTGGCAGCGGCTCGGCTGGTTGGCCCTGATCTGGATCGGTAGCGTCGGCGCGCTGTTCATTGCGGCCAGCCTGATGCGCCTGTTCATGAACGCGGCCGGCCTGACCACCCACTGAAACATCCCGTCCCGTTGCCTTTGGGCACGGATTTATGACCCTCTGTACCGCGGAGGGTTTTTTTTGCCTGGCGTTTACTTGCGCGCTTTGAGAATCACGAATTTCGGCGTTGCCGCCACTTGCTCGACGCCACGGAACAGCCGCGCCAGTTTGCTGTGATACCCCAGGTGACGGTTGCCGACGATGTACAACGCACCGCCCACCACCAGCGCCTCGCGCGCCTGCTGGAACATGCGCCAGGCGAGGAAATCGCCGACCACTTGTTGTTGATGGAACGGCGGATTGCACAGCACCACGTCCAGCGACTGTGGCTCCTGCCCGGCCAGACCATCACCGGCTCGCACGGTCACTGCGCGCTCGCCCAGGGCGGCGCGCCAGTTTTCAGCGGCCGATTGCACGGCCATGAACGATTCGTCGACCAGCGTGTAATGCGCGTCAGGGTTCTGCAGCGCACTGGCAATGGCCAGCACGCCGTTGCCGCAGCCGAGGTCGGCGACGCGCGCGCTGCCGAGGTTCTTTGGCAGATGCGGGAGAAAGGCACGGGTGCCGATGTCCAGGCCTTCGCGGCAGAACACGTTGGCGTGGTTGAGCAACTCGATGGCGGGCTCGTCGAGTCGGTAGCGCGAAGGGTAGGGCGAAGTCGCCGGGGCTTTGGCTTCGGGCGTGGCGATCAGCAGGCGAGCCTTTTTCACCGCCAGCGAAGCCTGCACCTGGCCAATGTAGCGTTCCAGCAGATCCCCGGCCGCACGCGGCAGGTGCTTGACCATGGCCGCCGCCACCACTTCGGCGCCGGGCGCCAATTGCCCTTGCAGGCGAATCAGTTGTTCTTCCAGCAAGGCGAGGGTCTTGGGCACGCGGATCAATACCCGCTCAAACGGCCCGACCAATGGTTCGCTGGCCGCAATGCCGGGCACCGCATCGAACGCCAGGCCGTTGCGCACCAGGTTTTTTTCCAGGCCCTGAAAGGCCAGAAACGAGTCGCCACTGCTGCTGACCTGAACCTTGCCCGCCAGACTTGCAGCCAGCGCTCCAAAGCTGTCGTTGAGCACCAGAACCCGAGTGTCTGCAGCCGGTTGCTGCGCGGCCAGGTGGTTGAGCAGGTATTCGTCAGCCGCATCGAAGGCTTGCAGCGGTTCGTTCTGCTGCTCGGGTTGGCGGATCAGATCGAGTTGGGCGAAGGGGGTTTCGAGCAAGGGCATGGTGCGGAAACTCTGGTTAATCAACGGGTGGCCCGCAGCCCAGGGTCTCGCGGCGGACCGTCCGAGTGGACTTCGGCGCTTAACTCACGCCATCACTCAGGAAGGTCACAAATGGTACGTTCTTTTTCGCTCAAATACTCGCAGGTTTTAGGCGGTGGGGGCGTCGAGCAAACCACAACGAGTGGCGGCGGTGACGGCGGAAATCTTGTTGCAAACGTCCAGTTTGACGATCACGTTTTGCACGTGATAATTAACGGTCCGCTCGCTCAGACAAAGAATCCGGGCAATCTCGTAGGCCGTTTTGCCCACAGCGGAGAGCTGCAGCACTTCCAGTTCCCGCGGCGAAAGGTGCGGGGGCTGGGGCTTTTTGAGCGGTTTGGGCAGGGTTCTGGCAAATAGCTCACTCAGATGGCTGGCCGCATAGAAGATATAGCCAAAATGCTCGTACAGCTCGAGCGGGTCCAGCGCCGCATTTTTCCTGACAAGACTGAGCGTGGTACACAGGCCGCTGGTTTGGTTGTGGAACGACTGGGACCAACCGTGGCGCAAGCCGTGCTGCTGTTGGGCGCCCCATAATTGTGGCGTCTGCGCAAACACTTCTTCGGTCCAGACAATGGGCAGCATGCAGAGATTGCAGTGGGCTATTACCGGATCGATCTTGCTGTAGCTTTCTTTTTCATAGAGTTGATTCCACTCTTTAGGGTAGTTATTGATTTGCAAGGTTTTAAAGTCGGCATTCCGTTCAGTTGATGTCAATGTGATAGCGCAAAAATTGAAACCAATGTTTTGAGCAAATCGCAGCAGAATCGGATAAGCCGTCTCTATTTCTCTTGCGAAAGACAGTTGCTTTAATTGAGACGCCTTCCACCTTTCCATGAAAACTCTCCGTTACGCGTTACTGGGGTGCCGGTTTGGATCCAATGAATCCTGCACGGAAACGAGTGTAGGACATGTCCTACACGAAGAGTCGAATTTTTCGCTCTTTGGATAGAAGTATTCATAGTGATAAAGTTATTAAGCCGGAATAGAGCGGTATATTTAAGTTGTCATTCAATGTGTGAGCGGTTGTTTTAAATAGGTAAATATTTCAATGGGTGACGCCGCCAAATGAGATGACATTACAAAAACAGTGGTGTTTGTCGTGGCGGATTCAGCGAAACTGTCAGAGTCCCTTCAGTGGAGTCGCCCATGACTGTCAGCGCAGAGAAATTCACCGCCCAGAACTTGCTCGACGTGCAACCCCTGACCCCCAGCCTGTTCACGCTGCGAACCACGCGCGATGCAGGTTTCAGGTTCCGTGCAGGGCAGTTCGCCCGCCTTGGGGTGGAAAAGGCTGATGGCAGCAGGGTGTGGCGCGCTTATTCGATGGTGTCCTCGCCGTTCGACGAATTTCTCGAGTTCTTTTCCATCGTGGTGCCGGGGGGCGAATTCACCAGTGAGCTAAGCCGATTGCGGCCTGGCGATACACTGCTGGTAGAACGCCAGGCTTTTGGCTACCTGACGCTGGATCGTTTCGTCGACGGTCGGGATCTATGGCTGTTGTCCACGGGAACGGGGGTGGCGCCGTTTCTGTCGATCCTGCAGGACTTCGAGGTGTGGGAGCGGTTCGAGCGGATCATCCTGGTGTACAGCGTGCGCGAGGCGCGAGAGCTGGCCTACCTGGATCTGATCGAGCAACTGGCCCAGCGTGATTACCTGGCCGAGCATGCGCACAAGTTGCGATTCATCCCCACGGTCACCCGCGAGGTCCATCCCGGTGCTCTGAACGGCCGTATCACCACACTGATTGAAAGCGGTGAGTTGGAACGCGAGGCCGGGCTGGAGCTGACAGCGGAACATTCGCGTGTGATGTTGTGCGGCAATCCGCAGATGATCGACGACACCCGGGCACTGCTGAAAAAACGCCACATGAACCTGAGCCTGGCGCGGCGTCCCGGGCAGGTGGCGGTGGAAAACTACTGGTAAAAAAACGGCGCCCTCAGGCGCCGTTTTCAATCATGCAAGCGTCAAGGCCGGTCGTTCTGGGCTTTGAGCAGATCGCGGATCTCGCCGAGTAATTCTTCTTCCTTGGTCGGAACCGGTGGCAGGGAAGGCGCCACGGCTTCTTCGCGCTTGAGGCGGTTGATGGCTTTGACACCCATGAAAATCGCGAAGGCGACGATCATGAAGTCGAGGATACTCTGGATGAATTTGCCGTAAGCCAGGACCACTGCCGGGGCCGTGCCCTCGGCGGCTTTGAGCGTAATGGCCAGATCACTGAAGTCCACCCCACCGATCAACAGGCCGATTGGCGGCATGATCACGTCACCGACAAACGACGAAACGATCTTGCCGAAGGCGGCACCGATGATGATACCGACGGCCATGTCGACCACATTGCCTTTGACCGCGAAGGCCTTGAACTCACTTAGCACGCCCATAGGTTATTTCCTTGTTACAGATGAGGTTGGTGTACGCAGTGTAAATCAGCAAAACGCGTCCTGCGCGAAACACCTTCTTACAATGCCCGATTTTATCGACACATGAATCGACGTTTAGTTTGCAAAGTGCCACTAATCGCGCGCGAAATACGCTGTAACTCGCTGATCGGGAAGCGAAAATTTTCAATCATCGAGTTACGAACTTTCTATTTATGTTCGCGGGCATAGCCCTCTAGCCTCTGGTTGGCGCACCTGGATGCGCCCAAAAAAACCAGAGGAACCTGATATGAATTCCACGCTTGGATTGGGGGCTTTTCCCCATCGCCGTACGCTCGGCGTACTGACCGCCAGCCTGTTGACCTTCTCCGTGCACGCCGCGCCCCTGACCCGGGATAACGGTGCCGCGGTGGGCGACAACCAGAACTCGCAAACCGCCGGCGCCACTGGCCCGGTGCTGTTGCAGGACGTGCAGTTGATTCAGAAGCTGCAGCGTTTCGACCGTGAGCGCATTCCCGAGCGCGTCGTGCATGCACGCGGCACAGGTGCCCACGGCACATTCACGGTGACCAACGACCTCAGCGATCTGAGCAAGGCCAAGGTGTTTGCCGCCGGCCAAGTGACACCGGTGTTCGTGCGGTTCTCCGCCGTGGTGCACGGCAACCACTCCCCGGAAACCCTGCGCGATCCACGGGGCTTTGCCACCAAGTTCTACACCGCCGATGGCAATTGGGATCTGGTGGGCAACAATTTCCCGACGTTCTTCATTCGCGATGCGATCAAATTCCCGGACATGGTGCACGCCTTCAAGCCTGATCCGCGAACCAATCTGGACGATGACTCGCGTCGTTTCGACTTCTTCTCGCATGTACCAGAAGCGACCCGCACCCTCACCGAGCTGTATTCCAATTCCGGAACGCCGGCCAGTTATCGGGAAATGGATGGTAACGGTGTACACGCTTACAAGTTGGTCAATGCCAAGGGTGAAGTTCACTACGTGAAGTTTCACTGGAAGAGCCTGCAAGGAATAAAAAACCTGACCCCGGGGGAAGTGGAAAAAGTTCAGGGTAAAGATTACAGTCATATGACAAATGATCTGGTCGCCAATATTAATAAAGGCAACTTCCCGAAGTGGGACTTGTACATCCAAGTGCTAAATCCGCAAGATTTGTCCAAGTTTGATTTTGATCCATTGGATGCCACCAAGATCTGGCCAAATGTTCCAGAGCGAAAAGTTGGACAAATGGTGTTGAACCGTAATCCGGCGAATGTATTCCAGGAAACCGAACAAGTTGCCATGGCACCGGCCAATGTTGTTCCGGGTATCGAACCTTCCGAAGATCGTCTGTTACAAGGACGAGTGTTCTCTTATGCCGATACGCAGATGTATCGCCTGGGTGCCAATGCTCTGCAGTTGCCGATCAATGCGCCAAAAGTTGCCGTCAACAATGGCAATCAGGACGGTGCGATGAACTTCGGCGCCACCCAGTCTGGCGTCAACTACCAGCCGAGCCGTCTGCAACCGCGTGAAGAGCCACAAAGCGCGCGCTACAGCCAGTTGGCGCTGTCGGGCAGCACCCAGCAGGCGAAGATCCAGCGTGAGCAGAACTTCAAGCAGGCCGGCGATCTGTACCGCTCGTTCAGCCAGCAGGAGCGTCAGGACCTGATCAACAGTTTCGGCGGTTCGTTGGCGACCACCGATGACGAGAGCAAGCACATCATCCTGTCCTTCCTTTATAAGGCCGACCCGGAATATGGGACCGGCGTGACCAAAGTGGCCAAAGGCGATCTGAGCCGGGTCAAGGCACTGGCAGCGAAACTGGTCGACTGATCTCGACGCCATGCAACGCGGGGCCTGTTTCAGGCCCCGTTCTGCCAGGAGAGTGTTTATGCGTGTTTGTCTTTTACTGTTGCTGGGTTGCCTGTGCTGGACAGCGCAGGCCGAGCAAAGCCCTGAGGCGATCAAGGCGCAGTTGCAGGATTACTACTTCGATGCCGCGCGGCGCGGTGATGTGCCGATGCTCGACACCTTTATCGAGTCCGGTTACTCCCTCGATACCCGCGACAGCAAGGGTTACACCGCGCTGATTCTGGCGGCGTATCACGGCCAGGGCGCGGCGGTTGAGCGCTTGCTGGCGGCGGGCGCGGATGCCTGCGCGCAGGATCAACGCGGCAACACGGCGTTGATGGGCGCAATTTTCAAAGGTGAGATGCAGATTGCCCGGCGGTTGATGGCGACTGATTGCAGCCCCGATCAGCGCAACGGCGCGGGGCAAACTGCCGCGATGTATGCCGGACTGTTCAAGCGTGTCGAACTGCTCGATGCGCTCAAGGCCAAGGGCGCCGACCTCAATGCCGAGGATCCTCTGGGCAACAGTGCCGCGCGTCTGGCCAACGGCGAAATCCACACCGCCGCGCCGCGCTGATCGGTGGCTGCGTTATCATCGCGGTTTTTGCCGGGGGATCCAGATGGCCAAGGCCAAGCGCATGTACGGCTGCACCGAGTGCGGCGCAACCTTTCCCAAGTGGGCGGGCCAGTGCGGCGAATGCGGCGCCTGGAACACCCTGACCGAAACCATGATCGAAAGCGGCGGTGCCACGGCGCCCACCGGGCGTACCGGCTGGGCCGGGCAGCAAGCGCAGATCAAGACCCTGGCCGAAGTCAGCATCGAAGAGATCCCGCGCTTCTCCACCGCGTCCGGTGAGCTGGATCGGGTGCTCGGTGGTGGTCTGGTCGACGGTTCGGTGGTGCTGATCGGCGGTGACCCGGGCATCGGCAAGTCGACGATCCTGCTGCAGACCCTGTGCAACCTCGCCAAGAGCATGCCGGCGCTGTACGTGACCGGCGAAGAATCTCAGCAGCAAGTCGCCATGCGCGCCCGCCGGCTGGGGCTGCCACAGGATCAACTGCGGGTGATGACCGAAACCTGCATCGAAACCATCATCGCCACCGCCCGCCAGGAAAAACCCAAGGTGATGGTGATCGACTCGATCCAGACCATCTTCACCGAACAATTGCAGTCAGCCCCCGGTGGCGTGTCGCAAGTGCGCGAGAGTGCGGCGCTGCTGGTGCGGTATGCGAAACAGAGCGGTACGGCGATTTTCCTCGTCGGCCACGTCACCAAGGAAGGCGCGCTCGCCGGCCCGCGCGTTCTGGAACACATGGTCGACACCGTGCTGTACTTCGAAGGCGAGTCCGATGGCCGTTTGCGTCTGCTGCGCGCAGTGAAAAACCGTTTCGGCGCGGTCAACGAGCTCGGCGTGTTCGGCATGACCGACAAGGGCTTGAAAGAAGTCTCTAACCCTTCGGCGATTTTTCTGACTCGCGCTCAGGAAGAAGTCCCGGGCAGTGTGGTCATGGCGACGTGGGAAGGCACCCGGCCGATGCTGGTGGAAGTGCAGGCGTTGGTCGATGACAGCCATCTGGCCAACCCGCGTCGTGTAACACTGGGGCTGGATCAGAACCGCTTGGCAATGTTGCTGGCGGTGCTGCATCGCCACGGCGGCATTCCGACTCACGATCAGGATGTGTTCCTCAACGTGGTCGGCGGGGTCAAGGTGCTGGAAACCGCGTCCGACCTGGCGTTGATGGCGGCGGTGATGTCGAGCCTGCGCAACCGGCCGTTGCCGCACGACCTGTTGGTGTTCGGCGAAGTCGGGCTATCGGGTGAAGTGCGTCCGGTGCCGAGCGGGCAGGAGCGCTTGAAGGAAGCGGCCAAGCACGGTTTCAAACGTGCGATCGTGCCCAAGGGCAATGCACCGAAAGAGGCGCCGGCGGGGTTGCAGATCATCGCTGTGACCCGGCTGGAACAGGCCCTCGATGCACTCTTCGAGTAACCACAATCCCTTGGACGAATGAAATCATGTGGTGAGGGGATTTATCCCCGATGGGGCGCGGAGCGGCCCTGAAACAACGGGTCTGCTGCGCAGCCCATCGGGGATAAATCCCCTCGCCACAGGGTTCATTCCAACCTTTGTTTTTTTGGGTGGGTGCTAGATGTCGATCAGGGCACCCAACTCGCGCTCAAGTTCGGCCTCATCCGCCAGATTGAGTTCGATCAAGCGCCGCAAGCGCTGGATCGACTCCAGGCCGATATGCCGGCAGACAAACCCCAGTTGCCCATGATCTTCATGGGCCAGATGCACGTCCATCTGGATATTCACGTCATCGCTCAGATGAATGTCGACGAAAAAATCCTTCTCCCTACCCCCAAGCCACGGCTCCGGCCGCTCAATCAGCAGCCCCTTGAGCGACAGATCGATCAGCTTTACCGGCCAGATGAATTGGTCCTGACTCAGCTCGGTTCTGGCATCGAACGCAATACGTTTGAAGCGACGGCGATTGGCTGGGTGTTCGCTCATGGCGCAATCCTCGGAAGAGTTCGCTGACTATAGACCCGACCGATGGGGGGCTGCCAATCAACAAGGCGTCTAGACCAACGTCGGGGTATGGCCTTTGGCGCCGTAAGCGCTAAACTCGGGGTGGCTGTCTTTCTTGTCCACCCTGGCTGGAATAATAAAATGAAAAATAATAATAGCCTGCTACGCCATCTACCCTGGCTAGTGCTGGCAATCGTAGGAGCGTGCGCCCTGGGCGTAGTGGCATTGCGCCGAGGAGAGGCGATCAACGCCTTGTGGATCGTGGTCGCGGCAGTGGCCATCTATCTGGTCGCGTACCGTTACTACAGCCTGTTCATCGCAAACAATGTGATGCAACTCGATCCGCGTCGGGCCACCCCCGCCGTGCTCAACAATGACGGTCTGGACTACGTTCCAACCAACAAACACATTCTTTTCGGTCACCACTTTGCGGCGATTGCCGGCGCAGGCCCGCTGGTCGGCCCGGTGCTGGCGGCGCAGATGGGTTATCTGCC
Source organism: Pseudomonas sp. 86_A (assembly GCF_017491705.1). Lineage (NCBI taxonomy): Bacteria > Pseudomonadati > Pseudomonadota > Gammaproteobacteria > Pseudomonadales > Pseudomonadaceae > Pseudomonas > Pseudomonas sp. 86_A. The sequence goes on from NZ_JAFGYS010000005.1 coordinate 228,420, forward strand.
CGGCACGCTGTGGCTGATTGCCGGGGTGGTGCTGGCGGGGGCGGTGCAGGACTTCATGGTCCTGTTCATGTCGACCCGGCGCAACGGCCGTTCCCTGGGCGACATGGTGCGTGAAGAAATGGGCCGCGTGCCTGGCACCATTGCCTTGTTCGGCTGCTTCCTTATCATGATCATCATCCTCGCGGTGCTGGCGCTGATCGTGGTCAAGGCGCTGGCGGAGAGCCCGTGGGGCATCTTCACCGTGATGGCGACCATCCCGATCGCGATGTTCATGGGCATCTACATGCGCTACATCCGTCCGGGCCGCATTGGCGAGATCTCGGTCATTGGCGTGTTGCTGCTGCTCGCTTCGATCTGGCTGGGCGGGCAGATTGCCGCTGATCCGGTGTGGGCCAAGGCCTTCAGCTTTACCGGCATTCAAATCACCTGGATGCTGATCGGTTACGGGTTTGTCGCGGCAGTCTTGCCGGTGTGGCTGATTCTGGCGCCACGCGACTACCTCTCCACGTTCCTCAAGATCGGCACCATCATCGCCCTGGCGATCGGCATTCTGGTGACCATGCCCGAGCTGAAAATGCCGGCGCTGACCCAGTTCGTCGACGGCACCGGTCCGGTGTGGAAGGGTGGTCTGTTCCCGTTCCTGTTCATCACCATCGCTTGCGGTGCGGTGTCCGGGTTCCACGCGCTGATCTCTTCGGGCACCACGCCGAAGCTGCTGGATAACGAAACCAACGCCCGCTACATCGGTTACGGCGGCATGCTGATGGAATCGTTTGTCGCGATCATGGCCATGGTTGCCGCTTCGGTGATCGAGCCAGGCGTGTACTTCGCCATGAACAGCCCTGCGGCAGTCGTGGGCGGTGATGTGGCTTCGGTTGCGCAAATGGTCAGCAGTTGGGGCTTTGCGATCACCCCGGAAGCGCTGCAAGCCGTGGCGCACGATATCGGCGAAACCACCATCCTGGCCCGTGCCGGCGGTGCACCGACCCTGGCCGTCGGTATTGCGCAGATCCTGCACAGTGTCCTGCCGGGTGAAAACACCATGGCGTTCTGGTACCACTTCGCGATCCTGTTCGAAGCGCTGTTCATCCTGACCGCGGTCGACGCCGGCACCCGTGCCGGACGCTTCATGCTGCAGGATCTGCTCGGCTCCTTCGTTCCGGCGCTGAAACGTACCGAATCGTGGACCGCCAACCTGATCGCCACCGCCGGTTGTGTGGCGATGTGGGGCTGGCTGCTGTACCAAGGCGTGATCGATCCACTGGGCGGCATCAACACCCTGTGGCCGCTGTTCGGTATCTCCAACCAGATGCTGGCCGGTATCGCGCTGATGCTCGGCACCGTGGTTCTGATCAAGATGAAGCGTCAACGCTACATCTGGGTCACTCTGCTGCCAGCGGCCTGGCTGCTGATCTGCACCACGACGGCCGGCTTCATCAAGCTGTTCGATGCCAACCCGGCGATCGGCTTCCTCTCGCTGGCCAAGAAATACAGCGATGCGCTGGCCAATGGTCAGGTGCTGGCACCGGCAAAAAGCGTCGAGCAGATGCAGCACGTGATCTTCAACGCTTACACCAACGCAACGCTCACCGCGCTGTTCCTGTTCGTGGTCTTCAGCATCCTGTTCTATGCACTCAAGGTCGGCATCGCCGCCTGGGGCAAAAAAGAGCGTACGGATAAAGAATCGCCATTCCAGGCCCTGCCGGACGCGTAACCAGAGGATTGCACCATGTTCAATGACCTGAGTCGCCTCGGTAAATACCTCGGTCAGGCCGCACGCCTGATGGTCGGCATGCCCGACTACGACACCTACGTCGAGCATATGCAAACCAAGCACCCGGACAAACCGGTGATGAGCTACGAGATGTTCTTTCGCGAACGTCAGGAAGCGCGTTACGGTGGCAAGGGTGGGCCGAAGTGCTGTTGAGCTGACAGCCAGAGGTTGATGCAATCCCCCTGTGGGAGCGAGCCTGCTCGCGAAAGCGGTGTGTCATCGAGCAATGATGTCGACTGACGCTACCCCTTCGCGAGCAGGCTCGCTCCCACATTTGTTTTGTGTCGTTCATTCATTTTGTGAAGGGGATCAGTTTTGTCTTCTCCCATACCCGTAACGGTACTCAGCGGTTTCCTCGGCGCCGGCAAGACCACCTTGCTGCGCCATTTGCTCAAGGCCGAGCACGGCCTGAAGATCGCCGTGATCGAAAACGAATTCAGCGATGCCGGCATCGACACCCAACTGCTGGGCGATGAGCCGGTACAAGTCATGACCCTGGCCAACGGCTGCGTGTGCTGCACCATTCACACCGACCTGACCAAGGCCCTGTACCTGCTGCTCGAACGCCTGGACAGCGGCGAGATCGCCTTCGACCGACTGGTGATCGAGTGCACCGGCCTGGCCGACCCGGCCCCGGTGGCGCAGACCTTTTTCATCGATGAAGAACTGCGCGAGCGCTATCTGCTCGACGGCATCATCACCCTGGTGGATGCTGCTCACGCCGACCTGCACCTGACCCAGACCATCGCCCAGGCGCAGATCGGTTTCGCCGACCGCTTGCTGGTGAGCAAGACCGATCTGGTGGACGAGGCGACGTTTACCGCGCTGAGCGAACGCCTGACACGGATCAACCGGCGTGCGCCGATCCGCGTGGTCGAGCATGGCAACATCGATCTGGCCGAACTGCTCGACGTACGCGGCTTCAATCTCAATGCCGACCTTGGCGGCGGGGTGAGCCTGCGCCCGGTGAGCAAGGCGCCCTCCATCGACCGAATATCCAGCCTGGTGCTGCGCACCGACCAGCCGCTGGATATCGATCAGCTCAGCGAATTCATGAATGAGCTGCTGGAAGAGCACGGCAAGCAATTGCTGCGCTACAAAGGCGTGTTGAACATCGCTGGCGAAGATCGGCGTCTGGTGTTCCAAGGCGTTTTGAAGTTGTACGGCTTCGACTGGGACACTGAGTGGGCCGAGGGTGAGGCGCGGGACAGTGTGATTGTGTTTATTGCTGATGATTTGCCGGAAGAGAAGATCCGGGCGGGGTTTGCGAGGGTAGCGGCGGGCTGATGATTTTGCAGCCTCAATGGTGACGCCATCGCGAGCAGGCTCACTCCTACAGGGGAATGCATTTCAAATGTAGGAGTGAGCCTGCTCGCGATAGCCATTTAACCGACAGCACAATGCCCAAAGTCTGAATCCAGCAGTGTCTGCTCAAGATGATCCAGATGCCGATTCATCAGTAACCCGGCCTTGGCAGCATCGCCGCACTCCACCGCCATCACCAGCGCCACATGCTCCTGCCAGACACAACAGCTGTGCGTGTTGCGCGAGCTTCGCGCAATCGCCAGCGACGTCAGCGGCACCAGGCTGCCGAGAAAATGCGCCAACGGTGCATTCCCTGCCATTTGTGCCAACTGCAGGTGAAACTCCCCTGACAACCGAATCGCCGTGCCACGTTGACCCAGCTCCACGGCCTGACGCTCACGTTCGATCAAGGCGCGCAGACGCTTGAGCCCTTCAACCGACGGCCGCTGACAAGCCAGCCGCACCAGCGTGCTTTCGGCAAGTCGGCGTGCGTGCAACGTCTGCCTGGTGTGCTCCGCGTCCAGCTCGGCAACGCGTGGCCGATGATTGGCGCGCAGCACGATGATGTGCTCATGCGCCAACTGCGTAAGCGCTCGCCGCACATCGGCGCGGCTGACGCCGAACATCTGCTTGAGGCTCTCTTCGGTGAAGCGGCTGGCGGGTGCGATACGTTGTTCCAGAATTGCATCGAACAGCCGTGGATACAAATCCTCCACCGGCGCTCGCAGGCGGGAGAAGGGCAGGGCAGTCGACATCTGGCGGTTGTGCGACGGCGTGGCAAGACTGTTCATGGCCGGTCTCCAGTGTGAAGGAATTCAGTTGCTCAAGTTGTCGTCCGGAATGTTCAGCTCGATGCCCATGCGCTGACCTTCACGCAGAATGTGCCGGCGCATTTCGGCGCTGGCCTGGGCGCTGTTCTTGCTGCGGATTGCACGCACTACGGCTTCGTTTTCTTCGAGGCGTTCGGCGAGGTGTTCCGGGGAATTGCGCAGCACTTCGGCGCTCTGCTTGAGGGCATCGCTGGTCTGCTGCACCACGCTCTGGAAGATCGGGTTCGACGTCAGGGTGAACAGCTCTTCGTGGAACGCGATGTAGGCGCTGACCCCGGCTTCGCTGTCGCCAGCTTCGAGGGCTTCGCGCATGTCCATCAGGGTCAGGCGCAATTGCCCGACTTCCTTGCTGCTGATCGACTGCGCCACCAGGCCAACGATAAACGGCTCCAGGGTGTAGCGCAGTTGCAGCACGTCTTCGAGGCTGGCGCCGGCCACGGCGCTGTCGTGGCTCTGGCTGTCGCAGAGCTGGGCGTCGAGTACCACCACGCCTTTGCCCGGCATCGAGCGCACGAGACCGAGGGTTTCCAGGACGATCACCGCTTCGCGCAGGCTCGGGCGGCTGATCCCCAGTTGTTCGGCCAGTTCGCGCTGGCCCGGCAGCATGTCGCCGGAGCGCCACTGACCGCGCGCGAGGGCGGCGCGCAGTTTTTCTACGACTGAGTTGACGACGGTTGATGTGGTTATCACTTGTCTAGCTCCGTAAGCCCATAGGGGATGCCGCCAACGAGATCAAAAGATCGCAGCCTGCGGCAGCTCCTGCAGGGTTGAAAATCAGAACTCTTGCTGGTGCGCCGGAGTTCCGGTTTTACGCGGTTGAAAGGTGTAGCCCTGCTGACCGCTGAGTACTTTGTTTGCCCGTTGCACATCGATGTCCTTTTCCCAGCGGGCGATGGCAACGGTGGCGACGCAGTTGCCGATCAGGTTGGTCAGCGCCCGGCCGATGCCCATGAACCAGTCCACCGCCAACACCAGCACCAGACCCACTACCGGAATCGCTGGAATGGCTGTCAGTGTCGCGGCCAGAATCACCAGTGCCGAGCCGGGAATGCCGTGGGCGCCCTTGGAGGTGATCAGTGACACCAGCAGAATCGTCAACAGGTCGGTCATCGCCAACGGCGTACCGGTGGCATTGGCGATAAACACGATGGCCAGGGTCAGGTAGATCGAAAAGCCGTCGAGGTTGAACGAGTAGCCGGTGGGAATCACCAGTCCGACCGTCGAGCTGCCGATGCCCAGGTGTTCGAGTTTGCGCATGATCTGCGGCAGCACGGCGTCGGAGGAGGCGGTGCCCATGACGATCAGCAGTTCTTCACGCAGGTATTTGAGCAAGGGCCACATGCGCAGGCCGGAGGCGCGCATCACCAGACCCAGGATCACACTGACGAAGGCCATGCAGGTCAGGTAGAACAAGCCAACCAGACTGCCCAGGTGTTGCAGCGAATCGAGGCCGTATTTGCTGGTGGTGAAGGCGATAGCGCCGAACACGCCGATCGGCGCCAGACGCACGATCATGCCCATGATGCGGAAGATCACGTGGCTCAGCTCGTTGATCAGTCGCGAGATGCCCGAAGCGGCTTCGCCCACCAGATTCAAAGCGCTGCCGAACAGCACCGAGAACAGCAGCACTTGGAGGATGTTGTTGTCGGCGAAGGCACCGATCACCGAGGTCGGGATCAGGTCCATCAGGAACTGCGTGGTGGTGTGCATGTGCTGACCGCGCTCGGCGAGGTCGCCCATGTCGGCGGCGGACAACTGCTCCAGATGGATATTTGCGCCGCTGCCGATCCCGGTGCTGAAGGCGAACACCAGGCCGATCACCAGCGCGATGGTGGTCAACACTTCGAAGTAGATCACCGACTTGAGGCCGATGCGCCCGACCTTCTTCAGATCACCCGCACCGCTGATACCACTGACCACCACGCAGAACACGATCAGGCCGATGAGCATCTTGATCAGTTTGATGAAGCCGTCGCCCAGCGGTTTGAGCTGAGCTGAGTATTCAGGAAGGGTCAGCCCGCAGACGATGCCAAGCACCAGTCCGAGAACCACTTGAAGGAAGATTGAACGCGAGCACCATCTGAGCATGGGAGGAATCCTGGTCGGTGTCCTGGCTGCCGTGTGCGGGGCACATCAGATTCAGGACTTAATTATTGTGGTCTTACCGGTATGTCCAGTGCAGGCGCAGTCTACGCCCGGATTTTTCTGGAACACAAGGGGGAAACACAAAATTGGCATGACCGGTCTGACCAGTGGTGCAGGCGTCAGGATTTCGCTGAGGACGACGATGGCTGGCAGAAGCCCGGCCATCATCGACCGGGCGGTGTTGCGCTTACCCTGTGACTCAATAAGGCACGTTACGCTGAAGGATATTCAACTTGAATTCGATAGGACTTGCACTGCGATACGGGTCGGTGCGGACGAAAGTACCGACCACAGGATCGTATTTGTTACGGCTTTTGCCTGCACTCAGCAGATCCCCGCCGCGTGTCTGGATTCTGACGGTGGGTGTGTCGGTATCGATCTGATCCAGGGTGATAATCTTGCCTTTGGAGTTCAGCAAGTTGAACGTGGTCTGGTCACCGTCTTCAGTTGAATAAGCATTCAGGAAGTCCTTTTCCTCTCGGCTGAGCGTTCGGTAGTAATACGCGCCGGGGGTGAAGATATAGATTGTGTAGTAGTCGTCGAGGCAGCGGAAATAGAACGTCAGCGCGTTTGGTGCGACATCGGGTTTGAGAAAAAGATAATCGGAAACATCGATGTGGTGAGAGAAAGAAAAAGTCTCATAATCGGGTCGTAGCGTCTTGGTTGTTCCGCCATAGGTCAACTTCGGGAAGTGCGGATAACCAAAGCGAGTGCTCATGGTTGCAGTAAAGGATTTTTCCTGATCGGTGCTCATAAGTATTTCTCAAATGTCTGAAGTGAGGTAATTGATAGTCGGGGTATGCAGGGCGCAAACAGTAAATGTTTACGGTGTAGTGTCAGACTTCGTCGGGATCACTGAGGAATGAAGCATTGCGTTCAATGATTCGTAGAGTGAACGGAATACCGTCGTTATCGGTCCCGGCGAGGTAGTTGTAGGGCGCGCCTCGGCGGCGCACGGCGCCGATGTGATCGGCGTTGCGGGCCTTGAGCCGAACCCGCTGGATGTCCCGGCCCATGTTCTCCAGGGTGATGGTCCGATTGTCCAGACTCAGCAGGTTGAACGAGGTGGTGTCGCCGCTATCCGGCAGGAACGCACCCAGCACGCCGGCGGCGTCCTTGCTGATGCAGTGGCCGGTGTGAGTGGCGTGGGAGCGGATGTAAAGGTGGTAGTAGTCATCCGTGCAGCGGAAGTAAACCGTCAGTGGCGAAGCATTTCTGACTTCCCCGTGCGGACGGCGACCTAATAGATGCGCATCATCGCGTTCGATGGATGCTCCGGTATAAAAACCACCCGAGAAGGATGCGTCAGTTCGCAAGATCGGGGTTTCGTATAACGCCCCAAGAATGTCCAGGTGATCGTGGTCAAGTTCCAGTGTTGCTATGAAGGATTTCTGTCTGTTAGTGGTCATGAGCTCTTCCTTGAGTTTGAGATGTTTCGATGTTTGATAGTTTTCGTATGGTTTGATAAGGCTTTGTTAGTTGCTTGTTTGTTTGTCTCGGATAAACCCTAACAGCTAAGTTTTATCGAGGGTGATGTTTTTATCTGTGTTGTTGTTTCAAGTTTTTAAGCGGTGATGCTGATAACCCCGAAGTGCGGGATTCAGGGTCACTTTGTTACAGACGAAAAAAAACCGGCCAATCACTTGGCCGGTTTTTTATGCTGCGGGTTTAACGTCGCGATTAAGCGCCGTACACCGGCAGTTTCTTGCAGATGGCTTTGACTTTCTCACGAACGGCGTCGATCACCGCTTCGTTGTTCAGGTCAGCCAGGATGTCGCAGATCCAGCCGGCCAGTTCTTTGCACTCTGCTTCCTTGAAGCCGCGAGTGGTCACAGCCGGGGTGCCGAAGCGCAGGCCGGAGGTGACGAACGGCGAGCGTGGGTCGTTAGGCACGGAGTTCTTGTTCACGGTGATGAACGCTTTGCCCAGAGCGGCGTCGGCGTCTTTACCGGAGATGTCCTGCTTGATCAGCGACAGCAGGAACAGGTGGTTCTTGGTCCCGCCGGACACCACGTCGAAACCGCGGTCGATGAACACTTCGGCCATGGCCTGGGCGTTCTTCACCACTTGTTCCTGGTAGGCCTTGAACTCAGGCTGCAGCGCTTCTTTGAAGCAGATCGCTTTAGCGGCGATCACGTGCTCCAGCGGGCCACCCTGGGCACCCGGGAATACTGCGGAGTTCAGCTTCTTCTCGATCTCGGCGTTGGCGCGCGCCAGGATCAGGCCGCCACGCGGACCGCGCAGGGTCTTGTGCGTGGTGGTGGTCACGACGTCAGCGAAAGGCACCGGGTTCGGGTAGACGCCAGCGGCGACCAGACCGGCTACGTGAGCCATGTCAACGAACAGGTAGGCACCGACTTTGTCAGCAATGGCGCGGAAACGCGGGAAGTCGAGGATCTGCGAGTAGGCAGAGAAACCGGCCACGATCATTTTCGGCTTGTGTTCAACCGCCAGACGCTCGACTTCGTCGTAGTCGATCAGGCCGTTGGCGTCGATGCCGTACTGCACGGCGTTGTACAGCTTGCCGGAGGAGGAAACGCTGGCGCCGTGGGTCAGGTGACCACCGTGGGCCAGGCTCATGCCCAGAATGGTGTCGCCACCTTGCAGCAGGGCCAGATAAACCGCGGCGTTGGCTTGCGAACCGGCGTGCGGCTGAACGTTGGCGTAATCGGCGCCGAACAGCTCTTTGGCGCGGTCGATGGCCAGTTGTTCAACAACGTCGACGTACTCGCAACCACCGTAGTAGCGCTTGCCCGGGTAGCCTTCGGCGTACTTGTTGGTCAGTACCGAGCCTTGAGCTTCCATCACCGCAGGGCTGGTGTAGTTTTCCGAAGCGATCAGCTCAATGTGCTCTTCCTGGCGCTGAGCTTCTTGCTCCATGGCGGCAAAGAGATCGGCGTCGTACTTGGCAATAGTCAAATCACGGCTGAACATGGCGGTCCTCAAGGATCGGGGGCAGAAAAGGGGGGCATTCTAACCCAATGGGTTTTGGATGGCATATGAAACGACATCATGTCGCAGACAAGTGGCGTTCATGACAGATGTGCGGTGCTTTTACCGGCCTGAAAAGATCGCAGCCTTCGGCAGCTCCTACAGTAATCGGAGCTGATCCCGCATATCGTGACCGACATCAATCCCTGTAGGCGCTGCCGAAGGCTGCGATCTTTTCGGCCACTCAACAGGCTCTCAGTCGAACATGAACAGCGCGTCGTTACTGAACTGCGCCTCGAACCGGCTTGCCGGCATCGGCCGCCCAAACAGATAGCCCTGCACCTCGTCGCAACCATGCTCGCGCAGGAAGTCCAGTTGCTCATGGGTTTCCACACCCTCGGCGATCACCGCCAGATTGAGGCTGTGGGCCATGGCGATGATCGCGCGGGCGATCTGCGCGTCCTGTTCGCCGGACGGCAGGCCGTCGACGAAGGTGCGGTCGATTTTCAGTACGTCGATCGGGAACTGCTTGAGGTAGTTGAGCGAGGAGTAACCGGTGCCGAAGTCGTCGACCGCGATGCTCAGGCCGAGGTTTTTCAACCCGGCAAGAATCTGCATCGCCTCGCTGACTTCGCGCATCAGAATACTTTCCGTCAGTTCCAGCTCCAGGCACGCCGGCGGCAGACCGGTTTCGCGCAGGATCGTGGCGATCCGCGTGCCGAGCTGGCCGTCGGAGAACTGTCGCGCGGAAATGTTCACCGAGACTTTCGGCACGCGCACCCGGCTCTGGTGCCAGGTCTTGAGCTGACGGCAGGCCTCGCTGATCACCCAGTCGCCAACGTCCACCACCAGCCCGAGTTCTTCCAGTACCGGAATGAAATCCCCCGGCGGCACCAGCCCACGGCGCGGATGGCGCCAGCGTAGCAACGCTTCGGCGCCGGTCAGGCGTTTGCCGTCGCCGCTGAATTGCGGCTGGTAATACAGGACGAATTCGTTCTGCTCCAGCGCGTGGCGCAGGTCGCTTTCCAGCTCCAGACGCTCCAGCGCACTGGCGTTCATGTCGGCCTGATAGAACTGGAAGTTGTTCTTGCCGCGCTCCTTGGCGTGGTACATCGCGGTGTCGGCGTTCTTCATCAACTGGCTGAGCTCGTTGCCGTCCTGCGGGCTCAGGGCGATGCCGATACTGGCGGTGACGAAGAATTCGCGGCTTTCCAGCACGAACGGTCGCACCAGACTGGCGAGAATCTGCTCGGCCACGTGAATCGCCCGGTTCAGCGCCATTTCACGACTGGAGCGGTGTTGCAGGAGCAAGGTGAATTCATCGCCGCCCATGCGCGCCACGGTGTCGTCATCGTCGACACAGGCCAGCAGACGCGTGGCCATGTCTTTCAACATGCGGTCGCCGGCGGCGTGGCCGAGGGAATCGTTGATCGGTTTGAAGCGGTCGAGGTCGAGGAACATCAGCACCACCCACGACTTCTGCCGCTCGGCCGATTGCAGCGCGGTGTGCAGGCGATCCTGGAACAGCGTGCGGTTCGGCAGGTGGGTCAGGGCGTCGTAATAGGCGAGGCGATGGATGCGCTGCTCGCTGGCCTTGCGCTCGCTGATGTCGCTGAAGAAGCACACGTAACTGGCGAGGTCGCCTTCATCGTCGAGCACCGCGGTGATGCCGACCCACGCCGGGTAATGCTCGCCATTGCGCCGCTTGAGCCAGACTTCGCCTTCCCAGGTGCTGTGCTGATGCAGTTGCTTGAGCACATAGCGCAAGTGCGCGTCCTGTTGCTCGTCGACAGTAAGCATGTTCGGCAATTGGTCGAGAACTTCGGACACGGCGTAACCGCTGACCCGGCTGAACGCTTCGTTGGCCTGGACGATGTAACCGGCCGGGTCGGTGATCAGGATCGCCGAGGTCGAGTGTTCGAATACCGTGGCCGCCATGCGCAGGTCTTTCTCGGCGCGGCGCTGCTGGCTGATGTCGCGGCCGACGCCGAGCACGCCTTCGAACGCACCGTGTTCATCCCACACCAGCACCAGACGCAACTCGATCGGGATCTTGCGGCCGTCGGCGCGCAGGCAGTCGAACAGGAACATCTGGGTCTGCACCTGGCTGCGCAACAGCGCCAGTTGCTCGGGTTTGTCCAGCGACTTGCTGACCCGGTCCATCAGGGTGTAGATGCCGCTCAGTTGCTGCGGATTGGCGATGGTCGATTGCCAGCCGTTCTGGAAAATCCATTCGGCGTCGTAGCCCAGCACGGCTTGCACCGACGGGCTGACGTAGTTCAGCGACAGCTTGCTGTCGGTGGAGAAAATCACGTCGCTGATGCTTTCGGCGAGCATCCGGTAGCGCTGTTCGCTGTCACGCAGCGATTCGCTGGCTTCGATCTGTTCGGTGATGTCCTTGGCGACGCCGATGATCCGCGTGACCTGATCGTGCTTGTCGCGAGCCAACGCCTGCTCACGGATGTCGAAGCGCCGCCACTTGCCGTCGCGATGGCGGAAGCGCAACTGGCATTGCAGCAACTGACTGTAGCCGGCGTGCCGCTGCATCTGCCGCGAACGGTGGTAATAGTCGGCGTCTTCCGGGTGCAGGAGGATTTCCCAGAAATACTCGCCCATCTGGTGCAACTCGGAGCGGTTGTAACCGAGGGTCTGGCCGAGGTGGTGGTTGCTGAAAATCATCCGCTGGCTGATCACGTCCTGCACGTACAGATGATCCGGCACGGTACGCACCACATCCGACCAGAAGCCTTCGCGCTCCAGCAACGACAGTTCGATCAGCTTGCGGCTGGTGATGTCGTTGATGCTCAGGATCACCGCTTTGTAGTCGTGCTGTTCCTGAGGCAGGCGCAGCACCATCCACAGGTGCTGGTCGCGCCCGTTGATGTCCGGCAGCCTGATTTCCAGTTCCAACTGATTCTGTTGCTGCAGGACGGCGTCGAGCACCTGATTGCCGATGGCGCACTGGGTGTGTGGCTGACCGTCGATCAACAGTTGCCAGGCGTGCTCGCAGGAATTGACGTTGAGCAGTTGCAGCGCCACCTGATTGACCTCGGTGACGCGCAGCTCCTGCAGCAATTGCTGGCGCTGGGCCGGTTGGTCGAGCCAGGCCTTGAGCTGGTCGCTGGTCTGGATCTGCGCTTTGTCGAAGACCTGCTTGAGACCGGACAGGTCGAGCACGCACAACGCCACGCCGGTGCCTTCGAAGATGTCCTGATAACGTCGACGGCCTTCATGCAACTGGCGCTGGCGCCGGCGCATGTTGAGCAGGGCGATCACCGGCAACATCGAGAACGCCAGGCCCAGCAGGCATTTGCCAATGAACGCCGGCAGCAGTTCTTCGAGCACGCGCTGGCGATCAAACAGTCCGCGCAACTGCCAGTCGCTGCTGCTCAGTGGCACGGTCAGCACGGTGTTGGCCATGTCGTCCGGGCTCAGCACGCCAGGTCGGGCCAAAGGCTGTGCTTCGTCGCGGCTGATGATCTGATGGTTGAGGCGGTTTTCCACCAGCCACAACGGACGGATGCCGGTTTCGCCCTGTTTGGTCAGCGAGTCGAAGAACGTCGGGGTCAGGCGCAATGCCCAGTAGCCGCGCGTGCTGCCGCTGGCCTGATGCAACAACAGATGCACCACCGAGCCGTCGTCGGCGTTGCTGAAGTAATGCGCCTGGGCGCGGCTGCGGCGCACCAGTTCGCTGAGGTAATCGGCGTCGTGGCTGTCGCCGGCACTGTCGCTGATGATTTTGCCGGAAGGGCTGAGCAGGGCCAGGCTGCGCAGGTCCGGCAGCGATTGCTGGAGTTTGCGCAGCAGCGCCTGCTGTTCGTCGGAGGACTGCGGCTGTTCGACGATCGGTAGCAGGTTGAGGGCGATTTGTGCGTTCAACGACATGTTCAGGCTGACCTGCGAGGCGAGGTCGGCGGTGTAGTCGATGGTGTACTGGCGCTGGTTTTTCTGGGTTTCACGCAGCTGATCGAGCAGTTGCCAGAACAGCAGCGCCAGCAGCAAAAGCACGAGTGTCGCCAGCGCGCCCTTTAATGTTCCGCGCAGGGGCGAACCGGTCCCCGGATTGGACGCGCTCACAGAAGCTGGCGGGGTAACGTTGGACAAGCTGTAATCCTGCGGTTTGGCTGGACTGGCGCGACGTGCACTATAAGCCGGACGCCCGAAGGGCGGCTAGCATGCCTTGAGTTGTGGCGAAGTGCCAGCCCCACTCGGCTGGACTGCCTTCCGTCATTAAGGTAGCTTTGCCGGTTACGCGGGAGCGTTCCAGCTCCTAGAATCAGACTTTTTTCAGCGCGCACGCATTGATGGCCATCAAGTGGTCTAGTGAACGACGCGCATCGGTCTGGCCGGGCATCGCCTGCGCTCCAATCATTCATCTGTCACTGACCCAAGGTTCTCCATGGCTCAATACGTATTCACCATGCATCGGCTGGGCAAAGTTGTTCCGCCGAAGCGGGAAATCCTGAAAAACATTTCTCTGTCGTTCTTCCCCGGCGCCAAGATCGGCGTACTCGGCCTCAACGGTTCGGGTAAGTCCACGCTGCTGAAAATCATGGCCGGCGTCGATACCGAGTTCGAAGGCGAAGCCCGTCCGATGCCGGACCTGAACATCGGTTATCTGCCGCAAGAGCCACAACTTGATCCGACCAAGACCGTGCGTGAAGTGGTCGAGGAAGCGGTTAGCGTGATCAAGGATGCGCAAGCGCGTCTGGACGAAGTCTACGCCGCCTACGCCGACCCGGATGCGGACTTCGACAAGCTGGCCGCCGAACAGGCCAAGCTCGAAGCGATCCTGCAGGCCAGCGATGGTCACAACCTGGAGCGCCAACTGGAAGTCGCGGCCGACGCCCTGCGTCTGCCGGCCTGGGACGCCAAGGTCGAGCACCTGTCCGGTGGTGAAAAACGCCGTGTCGCCCTGTGCCGTCTGCTGCTGTCCGCCCCGGACATGCTGCTGCTCGACGAACCGACCAACCACTTGGACGCTGACTCCGTGGCGTGGCTGGAGCACTTCCTGCACGACTTCCCGGGCACCGTGGTCGCGATCACGCACGACCGTTACTTCCTCGACAACGTCGCGGGCTGGATTCTGGAACTCGACCGCGGCGCGGGCATTCCTTACGAGGGCAACTACTCCGGTTGGCTGGAAGCCAAGTCCGATCGTCTGGCGGCCGAATCCAAACAGCAGTCGGCTCACGAAAAAGCCATGAAGGAAGAGCTGGAGTGGGTGCGCAAAGGCGCCAAGGCCCGCCAGTCGAAATCCAAGGCTCGTCTGCAACGCTTCGAAGAAATGCAGTCGCAGGAATTCCAGAAGCGCAGCGAAACCAACGAGATCTACATCCCGGCCGGTCCGCGTCTGGGCGACAAGGTCATCGAATTCAAGAACGTCACCAAGGGCTACGGCGATCGAGTGTTGATCGACAACCTGTCGTTCTCCATGCCGAAGGGCGCCATCGTCGGCGTGATCGGCGGTAACGGTGCCGGTAAGTCGACCCTGTTCCGTATGCTGATGGGCAAGGAAACGCCGGATTCGGGCACCATCGAAGTTGGCGAAACCGTGCAACTGGCCTGCGTTGACCAGAGCCGCGAAGACCTCGACGGCAGCAAGACCGTGTTCCAGCAGATCTCCGACGGTTCCGACCAGATCCGCATCGGCAACTACGAGATCCCGTCGCGCACTTACGTGGGTCGCTTCAACTTCAAGGGCGGCGACCAGCAGAAGTTCGTCAAGGACCTGTCCGGTGGTGAGCGCGGTCGTCTGCACCTGGCGCTGACCCTGAAGGAGGGCGGTAACGTCCTGCTGCTCGACGAACCGTCCAACGACCTCGACGTTGAAACCCTGCGTTCCCTGGAAGAAGCCCTGCTGGACTTCCCGGGCGCCGCCATTGTGATCTCTCACGATCGCTGGTTCCTGGACCGCGTCGCGACCCACATCCTGGCGTACGAAGACGACTCGCAAGCGGTGTTCTTCGAAGGTAACTACACCGAGTACGAAGCCGACCGCAAAAAGCGTCTCGGCGAAGCGGCTGCCCAGCCACACCGGGTACGCCACAAGAAACTGGCCTGATTCGGGCTGGTGGCATGAAAAAGCGGAGCCTTCGGGCTCCGTTTTTTTTTGCCTGGGTTTTTCAGCAATACCGCGCCGTGGCCATCGCGAGCAGGCTCACTCCTACAATTGAAATGCGTCCCCTTGTAGGAGTGAGCCTGCTCGCGATGGCAGTGTAACTGTTGGTGCATGACTTGAATTTGATCTCCCCATTCAGGTGCAAAATCAGCCCAAAAAACCGCCTTATTTATATCCTGTGCACCATTTAATTTCATAACTGCGACATTTTGCGCTGTTGCTGTGCGCAATTCGTTTGTTACAGTCCGGCTCAATCGCTTCCAACGACAATAAATTTGCCGAGACTTTTCCCATGATCGAATCCGTCGAATCCTTCCTCGCCCGGCTGAAAAAACGCGACCCGGATCAACCCGAATTCCACCAGGCCGTCGAAGAAGTCTTGCGCAGCCTGTGGCCGTTTCTCCAAGCCAATCCGCATTACCTGAGCTCGGGGATTCTGGAGCGCATCTGCGAGCCGGAGCGAGCGGTGGTGTTTCGCGTGTCGTGGGTCGACGATCAGGGCAAGGTCCAGGTCAATCGCGGTTTCCGCATCCAGATGAACAGCGCCATCGGCCCGTACAAGGGCGGCTTGCGATTCCATCCTTCGGTGAACCTGGGCGTGCTGAAGTTTCTCGCCTTCGAACAGACCTTCAAGAACTCCCTGACCTCACTGCCCATGGGCGGCGGCAAGGGCGGTTCGGACTTCGATCCCAAGGGCAAGAGCGACGCCGAAGTCATGCGGTTCTGCCAGGCATTCATGAGCGAGTTGTACCGCCACATCGGCTCGGACGTTGACGTGCCGGCCGGTGACATCGGCGTCGGCGCGCGGGAAATCGGTTTTCTGTTCGGCCAGTACAAGCGCCTGAGCAACCAGTTCACCAGCGTGCTGACCGGCAAGGGCATGACCTATGGCGGCAGCCTGATTCGTCCGGAAGCCACCGGTTTCGGATGCGTCTATTTCGCTGAAGAGATGCTCAAGCGCCGCGGGCAGACCGTCGAAGGCAAGCGCGTGGCGATCTCCGGCTCCGGCAACGTCGCCCAATATGCGGCGCGCAAGGTCATGGACCTCGGCGGCAAGGTGATTTCGCTGTCCGACTCCGAAGGCACGCTGTACTGCGAGTCCGGCCTGAGCGAAGCGCAATGGCTGGCGCTGCTGGAATTGAAGAACGTCAAACGCGGACGCATCAGCGAGCTGGCCGCAGCGTTCGGCCTGGAATTCCGCGCCGGGCAGTTGCCGTGGTCGCTGCCATGCGACATCGCGCTGCCATGCGCTACCCAGAACGAACTCGATGCTGAAGCTGCGCGCACGTTACTGCGCAACGGCTGCGTGTGTGTGGCTGAAGGCGCGAACATGCCGACCACGCTTGCGGCTGTGGATATCTTCATCGAGGCGGGGATTCTGTTCGCCCCGGGCAAGGCTTCGAATGCTGGCGGGGTTGCGGTCAGTGGATTGGAGATGTCGCAGAACGCCATGCGCCTGCTATGGACGGCGGGCGAGGTGGACAGCAAGCTGCACGCGATCATGCAGTCGATCCACCACGCTTGCGTGCATTACGGCGAAGAGAACGGGCAGGTCAATTACGTCAAAGGCGCGAACATCGCCGGCTTCGTCAAAGTGGCCGATGCGATGTTGGCGCAGGGCGTGGTTTAAGCCGGTTCGATGCGGATCACTTCAATCACTTGATCGCCGGCGGGGCGCTGCCACAGCACCTCATCGTTGAGTCGCGCGCCAAGCAATGCCCGGCCCAACGGTGAGCCCCAATTGATCAGGTCTTTGCTGGCGTCGGCCTGATCTTCACCGACCAGTTGCACCCGGCGTTCGGTGTTGTGTTCATCGGCGTAGGTCACCCAACTGCCGATCTGTACCTTGTCGGTGGAGGTGGCTGTGGTCGCGACCTGCGCGCTGCCCAGACGCTGGTTGAAATAGCGCAGATCCCGTTCCAGATCGGCCAGACGTTGCTTGTCGGCCTGTTCGCCCTTGGCCGATTGCTCGGCGTGCAGGCTTTGCAGCTCGGCGACTTTGGCCTGCAGCTGGGCCAACCCCTGCGGTGTGACGTAATTGGGCTGCGCGCTGACCTGTCGTTCGACGGGCTGATCGGCTTGCGCGGCGGCGTTGTCTTCGTTGACGAAAGCGCGGCTCATGGTGTCCTCCTCTGCATAGAGTTTGGGCCATGGTCGCCGGCATTTGGTTTCACTGGATGTCTGGAAACGACCTATTGCGAGCGATACGCCCGTCCGGCGTCCTGATCTTTTTGCTGCTGCCAGGCACGTTCGCGTTCGTCCCAGTGCTCGTTGCGGTACTCCTCGCGATCCTTGTTCTCCAGCATCGCCTGACACTGGCGGAAGCCGTCGGTCCAGCCTTCGGCGTATTGCTTGTCCTTGAGATAGCGCGGCACGTTCTTGCGAAACTCGCCGCTGATCGAGCCGGCGGCTTGTCGCCCACTGACGCAACCGTCATCGAAACCATCGGCGAAGGCCGGCGGATAACCTTTGGCGATCAAGTCTTCATGGGTGGTCTGGCAACCCCCGAGCAACAACAAAACACTCAACAGTCCCGCACACCGCCACATCGCACTCTCCCGCGCCGATATTCGGCTGATAGGGAAAGTCTAGAAGGGGATTCGTTGATGGGGTGTGAAAGAAAGATCAAAAGATCGCAGCCTGCGGCAGCTCCTACAGTTGGAATGCATTTCCCCTGTAGGAGCTGCCGCAGGCTGCGATCGTTTCAGTAGTGATACCACTTCACTTCAAGCATCACTTCAGTCTCCGGCGTCGCCAGATGACTGAATTCACGCTGCGCACTCAGGCGCAAACCGAGGTTGCGCGACAACTCCCACTGCTGGTTCAGGCTCAGGCTGCGACGCACTTCGCCGTTGGTGAAGTAATCGCCCTTGGCCTCGACACTGAGATTGCCCAGCGGGTTTTTCCACAGCACGCCGGTGTTGAAACCACCGGCCGGCGTGACGAACCCGGCGAAGTCACTGTTGTGCTCGATGCGCACGGTACCGAGGGCAAACCCGAGCGTGTCTTCGCCCAACTGCCAAGTGCCGCCACCGCCGCCGTTGACGTGGCTGACCAGGGTTTCGTCATCATGCTTGCCCGGCACGCGCTCAAGGCCGCCGGTGACTTGCCATGACAGCGGTTGCAGCAACTCATTGCGCGGCGTCAGCGAGCGGATGGTCGCCAGGTCCAGTTGCTGGAACTGCCACTGGTTGCCTTCGTATTGGCGCAGTTTCATCTGCAGGATTTCGATCTGCGCGCCGAGGGGGAAGCTTTCGGCGTTGTCGTTGAGGTCGTGATAGGCCATGCGCAAGCCGTACTCACCGAAGGCGCGATCGCCCCGGGTACCGACGCCGGCCTGCCAGGTGCGCGATTCGTGGCCGTCTTCCGGCAAGCCCGGTTGCGGAATTTCCAGCTCCGGCGCCGGGTTCTTGTTGATCGCGCGCAGCAGTTCGAAGCTGCGCTGCGCCCGTTGCGCATCACGTTCCTGACCGTTGGCGCGGTAGCGCTCCAGACGATACGCGGCATCGATGATCAGCGCCTGACGATCCCGGGGCAGGGCCTTGAAGGTCGGGTCCTGCAGCACCTGTTGATCGGCGCTGACTTTCAGCACCCATTGTTGTTCGTCGCTACTCAAGGGCTCGGCGCGGCTGAGCAGTTCGCGCTCGCGGGACGGGCGGTATTCGATACTTTCCACCAGCCCGGCCTCTTTCACCGCTTTGACCGTGTCGGTGGGAATGGCCGTCAGCGGGAATTGCTCGGTCAGGCGCAGGCTCGGGCGCGCCACTTGCAGCAGTTCGAGCAGGCGATACGAGCAGTTTTCGTCGAAGAAGAAATAGTCGAACTGGATCTGCTTCAACTCCCACACGTGCTCGACCATGCGCGCGGTTTCGGCTTGGGTCAGGTTCAGCCGGTATTCCCACAGGTCGCGGTTTTCCAGGCTGCGGTACTCGGAGAGTTTTTCCTGGTAAGGCACCAGCGCGAACAGCCCCGGATAGCCGCCCATCAAACCTTTCCAGGCGTAAAGAATGCTGTTGTCGGAACCCTCGATGTAGGCGCCGAAATTGATCGCGTAGCTGAGCAGCGAGGTCTTGTCGGCCTGCACATCGGCCTGATCGATGCGCAGCAGGGTGTGGCCGAACATCGATGACGGGCTGTTGAGGTACGCCGCCGGGAAGATCATCACCGCGCTGTGCGGCGAGACATCCTTGAACCACTGTTTGAATTCGGCGCAATCGGGGGCGGGCAGGTCGCTGAGGTTGAGCTGTGCTTTCAGCCAGCGCGTGCGCGCCGGGTAGACGCACTGCGCATGTTGCTCGCCGAGACTGGCCGGGGCGTACAGCGCTTGCACGGTGGCGGCCAGTTCATGGTCAGGGTGTTCATTGCCGTCGGCGGCAAGAAAGAATTTCTTGTCGCTGACATAGCTGCGCCAGCCGCCGAGCTTGGCGGTTTCGTAATGGCCGAGGGAAATCCAGAAGCGATCGTTGGCCAGTTGCTGCAAACGTTGAGGGTCGATGTGGGGCGCGGCGGACAGCGGGGCGCAGACACAGAGCGCCAGCCAGGCAAGGCGTTTGAGCATAAGTGGCAACTTAAGTCGAAAGAAAAACAAAGACCCCAAGCAGGTAATACCAGGTCAATTCTGTAAGGAACCTGTGGCGAGGGAGCTTGCTCCCGCTGGAGTGCGCAGCGCTCCCGGCTCTTGAAGGGCGGGGCCGCTGCGTGCGCTAGCGGGAGCAAGCTCCCTCGCCACAGGATTCAGCGTAATGCTTCAACTGACCTGGCTTCGCTCAAAAAGGGCGGGCCGAAAAAAACAAAACCCGCTTCCCGAAGGAAGCGGGTGGGTCGAGCTTAAGCCTGAGTTGCGTACTTGGCCAGACGAGGGTCCGATTTCAGTACGGCCAGGGTGTTGGTATGCACGTCTTCGGCGGTCACGTCAGCCTTGCTGAAGATCTGCTGGAAGTGCTCGTGAGTGACAGCGGCGAAGTGCGCACGGTCTTCCGGCGCCACGCCCAGTACCACGGCATAAGTCGTCAGCGCTTCGCCGTTGCCTTTTGCCATGTCTTCGGACAGCTCGTTCATCATGCCATTCATGGCGAACCAGGATTTACCGCCGTAAGTCAGCGACGCGTTGGTCGAGCAACCGTTGGTGCCGGAAGTCATACCAAACGTGGCGTTACCGGAGGTGCCGTTGGTGGTGGATGCCAGGAAGTGTGCCGGGGTGCCACGCTGACCTTCGAACAGCATGTTGCCCCAACCGCAATCCGGACCGCCTGGCGCTTGAGCCATGGCATTGAGGGAAACAACGGTGAAGAGAGTACCGAGAAGAATCCGTTTCATAGCTTTGTTCTCTTTATGTGCATACCAATGGACAGGGTTCTGGCCCCCCAAGTGCTGCCTAGACAGACCCTTTTGAAGCCAGTGGGCCGGTTATTAGTTCCAGCCGCGCAGTTTGGAGTTTAGGCACGTTCCTGTGGTTCCGTGATTTTTTGCTGATTATTCGTTGAAAACCCCGGTTTCACGGGGCGGGCCGCGCGGCACGGCGTTTGTCTATGCTTTGACACGTGGCGCGCCTTGCCAGTGGGGCACGGGCAGCGCCAGAATGCCGCTATCTGCCCCGCCTGATTGTTAAGGAAGTCCGATGCCTGATCCTGTTGCTGCCAGCTTGCGTCTAGCGCCTGAAGCGCTGACCCGTCCGTTTTCCGCTGAACAGTTCAGCTTCACTACCACCAATGATCTGGAGCCCTTTCGCGGTGTGCTTGGCCAGGAACGTGCGGTCGAAGCCTTGCAGTTCGGTGTGGCCATGCCACGCCCCGGTTACAACGTGTTTGTCATGGGCGAACCCGGCACCGGCCGCTTCTCGTTCGTCAAACGCTACCTGAAAGCCGAAGGCAAACGCCTGCAGACCCCGGCGGACTGGGTCTACGTCAACAATTTCGATGAACCGCGCGAACCCCGCGCGCTGGAGCTGCCTTCGGGCACGGCCGCTGCGTTCATCGGTGACATCGGCGGCTTGATCGACAACCTGCTGGCGACGTTCCCGGCGGTGTTCGAACACCCGTCTTACCAGCAGAAGAAGAGCGCCATCGACCGCGCCTTCAACCAGCGCTACGACAAGGCGTTGGACGTCATCGAGCGTCTGGCCCTGGAAAAGGACGTCGCCCTGTACCGCGACAGCAGCAACATCGCCTTCACCCCGATGCTCGAAGGCAAGGCGCTGGATGAGGCCGAGTTTTCGCAATTGCCGGAAGCCGAGCGCGAACGTTTTCACGAGGACATTTCCGGTCTTGAAGAGCGGCTGAACGAAGAACTCGCCAGCCTGCCGCAGTGGAAGCGTGAGTCGAACAACCAACTGCGTTCGCTCAACGAAGAAACCATCACCCTGGCCTTGCAGCCGCTGCTGTCGCCGCTGTCGGAGAAGTACGCGGAGAACGCCGCGGTCTGCGGTTATCTGCAAGCGATGCAGGTGTACTTGCTGAAAACCGTGGTCGAGCAACTGGTCGACGACAGCAAGACCGACGCCGTCGCCCGCAAGCTGCTGGAAGAGCAATACGCGCCGAGCCTGGTGGTCGGTCATCCACACAGTGGCGGTGCGCCGGTGGTGTTCGAGCCACACGCGACCTACGAAAACCTGTTCGGGCGCATCGAATACACCACCGATCAGGGTGCGCTCTACACCACCTATCGCCAGTTGCGTCCGGGTGCGCTGCATCGCGCCAACGGCGGCTTCCTGATTCTGGAAGCGGAAAAAATGCTCAGCGAGCCGTTCGTGTGGGATGCGCTGAAACGCGCCCTGCAATCGCGCAAGCTGAAGATGGAGTCGCCGCTGGGCGAGATGGGCCGCTTCGCCACCGTGACCCTCAATCCGCAGCACATTCCGCTGCAGGTCAAAGTGGTAATCATTGGTGCACGGCAGTTGTATTACACGCTGCAGGACCTGGATCCGGACTTCCAGGAGATGTTCCGGGTGCTGGTCGACTTCGACGAAGACATCCCGATGGTCGACGAAAGCCTGGAGCAGTTCGCCCAGTTGCTGAAAACCCGCACCTCGGAAGAAGGCATGGCGCCGCTGACCGCCGACGCGGTTGCGCGTCTGGCCACCTACAGCGCGCGTCTGGCCGAACATCAGGGACGTTTGTCGGCGCGGATCGGCGACTTGTTTCAGCTGGTCAGCGAGGCGGACTTCATTCGTCACCTGGCCGGCGATGAAATGACCGACGCCGGACACATCGAACGGGCGCTGAAAGCCAAGGCCACTCGCACCGGCCGCGTATCGGCA
Organism: Pseudomonas sp. 86_A; assembly: GCF_017491705.1. Classification (NCBI taxonomy): domain Bacteria; kingdom Pseudomonadati; phylum Pseudomonadota; class Gammaproteobacteria; order Pseudomonadales; family Pseudomonadaceae; genus Pseudomonas; species Pseudomonas sp. 86_A. The sequence continues at coordinate 250,781 of NZ_JAFGYS010000005.1, forward strand.
CGGATTCTCGACGACATGCTCGCCGGGATCATCCTGATCGACACCGACGGCGCGGCGGTCGGCAAATGCAACGGCCTGACCGTGCTCGAAGTCGGTGACTCGGCATTCGGTGTGCCGGCGCGGATTTCCGCCACGGTTTACCCGGGTGGCAGCGGCATCGTCGACATCGAGCGCGAGGTCAACCTGGGTCAGCCAATCCACTCCAAGGGCGTGATGATCCTCACCGGGTATCTGGGCAGCCGTTATGCCCAGGAATTCCCGCTGGCGATTTCCGCGAGCATCGCGCTGGAGCAATCCTACGGTTACGTCGATGGCGACAGTGCGTCGCTGGGCGAGGCGTGCACGCTGATTTCGGCGCTGTCGAAAACCCCGCTCAAGCAGTGCTTCGCGATCACCGGTTCGATCAACCAGTTTGGTGAAGTGCAGGCGGTCGGCGGGGTCAACGAGAAGATCGAAGGTTTCTTCCGCCTCTGCGAAGCACGCGGGCTGACCGGCGAGCAGGGCGCGATCATTCCGCAGGCCAACGTTGCCACGCTGATGCTCGACGAGAAGGTCCTGGCGGCGGTGCGCGCGGGGCAATTCCACGTGTACGCCGTGCGTCAGGCTGACGAGGCGCTGAGCCTGCTGGTGGGCGAGCCGGCCGGTGAGCCGGATGCCGATGGTCAGTTCCCGGAGGGCAGTGTCAACGCACGGGTGGTGGAGCGGTTGCGGGTGATTGCCGAGATGATCAGCGAAGAAGACCTGAAGGAAGCCGAGAAGGAACTGGCGCAGGAGGCGTTGGCGGAAGCCAAGCCGGCCTAAGCCTGGCGCGGTCAAACTGTAGGAGTGAGCCTGCTCGCGATGGCGGTGTGTCAGTCGGCAAAAATGTTGCCTGACGCGCCGCCATCGCGAGCAGGCTCACTCCTACATTTGTTTTCAACATTGGTTATTGCGGTGATCTTCAGGAAAAGTGCCACTACTCTGACGTCAGAATTCACACAATGACCATTCGGCGCCTTCTGGTTCTATCTGGCTTGCGCGGCGGACTTTTCTTCTATTCTCAGCTCAAGGACATCGACAGTATCACTGGATCGAAACAGCCTTCGCGTGAGGGCTGAATACAGGTTTTACCGAGGGTCGCCGCCATGTCGCGCAACCTCTGCCTCACCCGTCAATGCCTGGGTCTTGTGACCCGTATCGAGTGCGCCATCAAGCCGTTGGCCGGCGATAACGGCATGTGGACTCTGCTCTTCGCCGCCGGCATGGCCGGTGAGCAACCTTCCGCGATCAAGGCCCAGGGCCCGTTCCACGGGCCGGTCGCCGCCGAGTCGATTCTCGACACCATTGTTGAAAGCCTGACCATGCACGGCTATGAGTTGGCCGACGATCCGCAGATCTGGAGCCTGCACCTGCAGGCACAGCTGCGCCAGATCAACGGTGGACGCGGGCGTCCGGTCGGCGTGTTCGACCATTAGGCGAAATCACGGCGCAGTGTCGGGCAACTGCGCCTTGTCGAGCTTGACCTCAAAGCCGTATTGCACGGTATTGAGTTCGGTTCGCTGATAGGTCTCCACGCGCGTTGGACGGCCATAGAAATAATGCACGCCAAACAGCGCCGGGCCTTCCGCGCTCGCATCGTGGCTGACCGAGAGAATCTGTTTCAGGTAGTTGCCACTGTCATCCTTGACGAAGAATCGCCAGGCGTTGGCCGGGAACCGTTTCAGGTCCACCACCAACATGTTGTTCTTGATCTCCAGACCTTTAGGCAGCGATTTGGCGTCGTAGGCTTGTTTGTCTACGGTCGCGAGGAACAGCGGCATCGAACCCACGGCAATCGCCGGGGTTTCCGGGAACAGGTTCAAATCATAGGTGATGGTCGCTTGCAGTGGATCGACCTGATACGCCTCGGGCGGCAGTTCGATTGGCTCGTCGAGTTTGCCACTGCGTTTCTCAGTGAAGAACGTCACCGGGCTTTCGCCTGGGCTGAAGTCATCGCCGAGCAATTCATCGTTGAAGGTTCTGCGGTGGGAGAACTCGATGCGTGCAGCGCTCGGCTCTTCTACGGACTGATGGATGCGAACGCCGGCCTTCAGCTCTTCCTCGGTCAGGCTCGCGCCCTTGAGCCAGTTCGGCGCCAGATCGTCATACACCACCACCGGCAGGTCCAGCGGCTGGATGGCTTTGTCCGTGGTGTGTTGGTCGAACGTGCGCACCGGCAGGTCCAGGGCCTTGCGGGTCACGGTCACCGACGAGAAATCGAGCACGCTGACTTCCAGGGTCTCGACAGGGCCGTTGAAGTAGACCTTGTTGTAGCGGCGCGGGTGCTGCTGCTCGAAGGCGTGCTGCTCGTCCTCCAGCTGTTTTTCCAGGATCTCGCTCCAGGTTTTCTGCTGTTGCAGATGCGCCAGTTGTTTCTCGTAGAACGCCACTTGTGCCGGGCTCTCGTTGATCGAGCCGGCGCGCACCAGGTATTGCCCGGTAGTGTCGCGGGCCTGAACGATCAACGGATTGAGCTGCGCCCCTTCGACCTCGGGGGCCAGGGGCAGGCTGTTACTGAATTCGACTTCGGCGTAGTTCTTTTCCAGCTTCAGCAGGGTGACGCTGAGGTTGTCGTCGGTGCGGGTCTGGCCGACGTCTTTCTGGCTCAGGTTGAAGCTGAACAGGCGGCGCGGGGTGATGACTTCGACTTTACCTTGCAGGCTCACCGGTTGCGGCTGGTTCTTCTTGTCCACGTCCAGGCCTTCGATGAACGGGTAGGTCACGGTCAGGTCATCGGGGTTGTTGACGTTGGAACTGGACGGGCTCAACTGGATGCCGGGGTCGGTTTCCGACCACTCCGGCTGATAGGCGATCACGCGTTTGTTGCTCAGCGTCACCGACTGCCATTCCACGCCGTGGGGAAACAGGAAGCCGCCGGGAATGTTGAGATTGAGGGGGAATACCGGTTGCAGGTCGGTGAGGTAGTCGGAGCTGGCGTCCTTGTGCAGCACGAACAGCCCGTTGATGAAGGTATCGACCAGCGTCTGCGGGGAAGGGTAGTGCTTGAGGATGCCCAGGGTGTCTTCGCCGTACACGGTTTTCAGCGGTGTGCTGTCGAGCTTGAGCTGCGCGCGCTCCAGCAACAACAGTGAGCCGCCGAGTTCGGTCACGGCGTCCTTGAGCTTCGGATCGGTAATCGCGTCCAGTGAATGTTCGAACGTCGCCGTTTTGGCTTCGAGGCTGACCGAGGGTTTTTTCTCCTCGCCGGGAGAGCAGCCACCGAGCACCAGCGCGAGGCAAATTCCGGCAGTCGTCAACGGCAATCGCACATCCATTTCCAGTCGTCCTGTCCACTTTCGCTAGGCGGTCAATGGTTTGGACAGTAGCAGAAAAAAAATCATGCACACACGCAGGTTGCGCTGATTTGAGATGCGAGCCGGGCGGTTTCTGGCGGTCACAGGTGACTGTTATACTCGCCCCCGATTACAACCCCCCCTTGTGTGAGATTCAATGGAACGCTTTTTCGAAAACGCAATGTACGCCTCGCGCTGGCTGCTGGCGCCGATCTACTTCGGCCTGTCCCTCGGGTTGCTGGCGCTGGCACTGAAATTTTTCCAGGAAGTCTTCCACGTCATCCCCAACGTGTTCTCGATGGCCGAATCGGACCTGATCCTGGTGCTGCTGTCTCTGATCGACATGGCGTTGGTCGGCGGCCTGCTGGTGATGGTGATGATTTCCGGCTACGAAAACTTCGTCTCGCAACTGGATATCGACGACAACAAGGAAAAGCTCAACTGGCTGGGCACCATGGACTCTTCGTCGCTGAAGATGAAAGTGGCGGCCTCCATCGTGGCGATTTCCTCGATCCACCTGCTGCGGATTTTCATGGATGCCAAGAACGTCGATCCCGAGCACCTGATGTGGTACGTGATTATCCACATGACCTTCGTGATCTCGGCGTTCGCCATGGGTTACCTGGACAAGGTCACCAAGCACTGATCACTGATTGATCGCTGCAAAAACACCGCCCGTCTGTTGCGAAACAGACGGGCGGTGTCGTTTGCGGCTTGTGCTTTGGTGCGCGCGGGCATATCCCTGTAAGGGTCTTCGCTCGCCACCACGTGAGGTGCGTTCATGAACCTGCAAGAGTTGAATGCGTTTGCCATTGCCAGGAAGGTCGATGAGCTGAACCTGATCTCCATGGAGGGCGGGATTTATCTGCTCGAGGCGCGGATGCACGGGGCGGCGTACCCGCTGAGTGATCCCAAAGGGAAGATGCTGACGCTGCGTTCGGTGGAGCATGCGCGGGATTTGCTGCATAACTTTCCGGTGCTGCCGTTCAACCTCGTGCACACCTCGGTACACGATGAAATGTGCGGACTTGGTGCCAGTGACGAGGAAAGCCTGAAAGTGCCGCTGGTCTGGCGCTCGGCCCTGTAGGCCTTGCGCGCCATCGCCAGGCATCTGTGCTAGTCTGCTCGCCCTTTTAGGTTCCGGGCGCGCCGGGACGCGCTGTGCACGCACGGCAAGTCTGATGGCCGTCCGCACAGCGGAGCAGTGTCATGTCCGAAGTAAATCTGTCCACCGACGAAACCCGCGTCAGCTACGGCATCGGCCGTCAGCTGGGTGACCAGCTGCGCGACAACCCGCCACCGGGTGTCAGCCTCGACGCTATCCTGGCCGGTCTGACCGACGCATTCGCCGGTAAGCCAAGCCGCGTGGATCAGGAAGCAATGTCCGCCAGCTTTAAAGTGATCCGCGAGATCATGCAAGCCGAAGCCGCCGCCAAAGCTGAAGCCGCCGCAGGCGAAGGCCGTGCGTTCCTGGCTGAAAACGCCAAGAAAGAAGGCATCACCACCCTGGCTTCCGGTCTGCAATTCGAAGTGCTGACCCAGGGCGAAGGCGCCAAGCCATCCCGTGAAGACACCGTGCGTACTCACTACCACGGCATGCTGATCGACGGCACCGTGTTCGACAGCTCCTACGATCGTGGTCAGCCAGCAGAATTCCCGGTAGGCGGCGTGATCGCCGGCTGGACCGAAGCCCTGCAACTGATGAATGCCGGCAGCAAATGGCGCCTGTACGTGCCGAGCGAACTGGCTTACGGCGCACAAGGCGTTGGCAGCATCCCGCCGCACAGCGTTCTGGTATTCGACGTCGAGCTGCTGGACGTTCTGTAATCCCGGGCCTGCCTTGATGGCAGGCTAATGTAGGAGTGAGCCTGCTCGCGATGGCGTGTTTTCAGTCGACTGATGTGTTGTCTGACACACCGCTTTCGCGAGCAGGCTCACTCCTACAGTTTTTACCGCGTTTCATAGTTCTATCTTGTGATGCAGCTCATGGGTCGGGCGCAAGGCCCGGGCATAGCAGAACAGGAACAGATTGCGCACCAGCTCCTTGAGCACCAGCGGTTCGCTGGAATTCAGGCTGCTGACGTCCAGATCGCCTTGATCCTGCAGCTCATGCAGGGCTTCTTCTTCCAGTACCGCACAGACTTCTCCGGTTTCCCGATGCAGGATCCTGAGGTACGGGTGTGGGCGATCCAGCCAGGCGTCGATCAAATAAGTCATGGGTCTCATCTCCTTGAAAGGTTTCAATGAGAATAATTCTTATTCGTCAAATAGCAAGTGCCTATTGGCGGATTGCGATTTTTTCCGGATAAAGATTGCGTAAGGTCAAAACGGCTGGCGTCTGGCTATTACGCGTCGGTGCAGGAGCAAAGCGGGGAGGGCGAAGCACCATCCCACGCCGGGCGCGGGATGGCTGACATCAGGATCAGACTTTTCTGACGAACTCGGACTTGAGCTTCATCGGGCCGATGCCGTCGATCTTGCAGTCGATGTCGTGATCGCCGTCACACAGGCGGATGTTCTTGACCTTGGTGCCAACCTTGACCACCAGTGAAGTGCCTTTGACCTTCAGGTCCTTGATCACGGTGATGGTGTCGCCATCCTGCAGGACGTTGCCGACCGAATCCTTTTTCACGGCATCATCGGACGCCACTTCGGCTTCGCCGCTGGCCGACCACTCGTGGGCGCACTCAGGGCAGATCAGTTGGGCACCGTCTTCGTAGGTGTATTCGGAATTGCATTTCGGGCAGGGTGGCAACGTGCTCACTAAGGCTCCTTGAGGGATGTGGTTCGCTAAAAGTCGCACATTATATAAGGTTTTAGCGCTCAGAGGGCAGGCAACAAAAAGCCGCAGGCTTCTGGGGAAGGCTGCGGCTCTTTGATTGCGCGGTGATCAGTGTGTGCGGGCGACCGCAAATTCACTCAGTTCCACCAGTGCATCGCGGTACTCGCTGGCCGGCAGTGCGTCGAGGCACTTGATCGCACGGGCCACGTAGTCGCGGGCCAGTTGCGCGGTGTACTCCAGCGAGCCCGAGGCTTCCACGGCAATGCGGATGCTTTCGAGGTCTTCGATCCCGCCTTTCTGGATCGCCTGACGCACCAGCGCCGCCTGTTCAGGGGTGCCTTCGCGCATGGTGTAGATCAGCGGCAGAGTCGGCTTGCCTTCGGCCAGATCGTCACCGACGTTCTTGCCAAGGGTCTCGGCGTCGCCCTTGTAGTCGAGCAGGTCGTCGACCAACTGGAACGCCACGCCCAGGTGATCGCCGAAGGTGCGCAGGGCTTCGCTCTGCTCGGCGGTGGCACCGGCCAGCGCCGCCGCGCTGTGGGTCGAGGCTTCGAAGAGCATCGCGGTCTTGCCGCGGATGACTTCCATGTAGGTTTCTTCGGTGGTGCTGGCGTCGCGCACCTTGGACAGTTGCAACACTTCGCCTTCGGCGATGATGCGCGTGGCCTGGGACAGGATCTTCATCACCGGCATCGAGCCCAGTTCGACCATCATCTCGAACGAGCGCGAGTAGAGGAAGTCGCCGACCAGTACGCTCGGGGCGTTGCCCCACATGGCGTTGGCGGTCGAGCGGCCGCGGCGCATGCCGGACATGTCGACCACGTCGTCATGCAGCAGGGTTGCGGTGTGCAGGAATTCGATGGTGGCGGCCAGCAGACGCAGGTCATCGCCTTCGCGGCCGAGCGCCTTGCCACACAGCAGCACCAACAAAGGACGCAGGCGTTTGCCGCCGGCCGAAGTGATGTAATCGCCGATTTTCGATACCAGCGGCACTCGGGAAGTCAGCTGCTTCTTGATGATGCCGTCGACGGCGCTAAAATCGTCCGCCACCGCGCGGTAGAAAGCTTGGGGTTGCATCAGCGACAGTTGCTCCAGAAGGGTTGCGCGGCATGCTAGGACCCCCACCGGGGCCTGTCAAGGCGCGATGGACGGCCACTTGCGTGACTCTCGCGGCTTGCGTACAATCGCGCACCCTGAACTTCCTGGGCAGCACCTGCCTTACGCAATTGCACTTGGGCCGTTCCAGCCCCATGCAGCCATGCCAGCCAATACCTCTTCTTATAAAGAGCTGGGTGAGCAGGATTATCGGAGAAATACCATGTACGCAGTAATCGTTACCGGCGGTAAGCAATACAAGGTCGCTGAAGGTGAATACCTGAAGATCGAAAAACTGGAAGTCGCTACTGGCGAATCCGTGACTTTTGACCGCGTTCTGCTGGTCGCCAACGGCGACGACGTGAACATCGGCGCACCTGTTGTTGCTGGCGCAACCGTCAAGGCTGAAGTGATCTCCCAAGGTCGTCACGATAAAGTCCGCATCATCAAGTTCCGTCGCCGTAAGCACCACATGAAGCGTATGGGCCACCGCCAGTGGTTCACCGAGATCAAAATCACCGGTATTCAGGCTTAATTACAGCCTAATTCCTCACTAGGAGAATTGAACTCATGGCACACAAAAAAGCTGGTGGTAGTACCCGTAACGGTCGCGACTCAGAAGCCAAACGCCTTGGCGTGAAGATGTATGGCGGCCAGGTCATCAAGGCCGGCAACATCATCGTGCGTCAGCGCGGCACCCAATTCCACGCTGGCTACGGCGTTGGCATGGGTAAAGATCACACCCTCTTCGCGAAAATCGAAGGCGTGATCAAGTTTGAAGTAAAGGGCGCCTTCGGTCGTCGTTACGTGAGCGTTGTCGCGGCTTAATCGCGAGATCGCTGGAAGAGCCCTGTCTTGCGACGGGGCTTTTTCGTTTGTGGGGTGAGTCTCTTGCAAAACTGTTTGTATGGGCTGTCGGCGTGCGATGCAGGTCGTGTTTTGGAGTCGCTGCGCTCATTTTTGCAAGAGTCTTATGTCTTGATTGTTTTTCGGCTCGTCCGTATGGCGAGAGGCGTTGAGTTATGAAGTTTGTAGACGAAGTATCGATCCGCGTAAAAGCTGGCGACGGCGGCAATGGCTGCATGAGTTTCCGTCGGGAAAAATTCATTGAAAACGGCGGCCCGAACGGCGGTGATGGCGGTGACGGCGGTTCCATCTACATGATGGCCGACGAAAACCTCAACACCCTGGTCGACTACCGTTACACCCGGCACTTCGATGCCGAGCGTGGCTCCAACGGCGGCAGCACCGATTGCACCGGCAAGAAGGGTGAAGACCTGATCCTGCGCGTGCCGGTCGGTACAACCGTGATCGACTCGGCCACCCAGGAAGTGATTGGCGATCTGACCAAGGCCGGCCAGAAACTGATGGTGGTGCAGGGCGGCTGGCACGGTCTGGGCAACACCCGTTTCAAATCCAGTACCAACCGTGCGCCACGCCAGACCACTCCGGGTAAGCCGGGTGAGCAGCGTGACCTGAAACTGGAAATGAAAGTGCTGGCCGACGTCGGTCTGCTGGGCTTGCCGAACGCCGGTAAAAGTACCTTTATCCGTTCGGTGTCGGCCGCCAAGCCGAAAGTCGCCGACTACCCGTTCACCACGCTGGTGCCGAACCTCGGTGTGGTCAGCGTTGACCGCTGGAAAAGCTTCGTCATCGCCGACATTCCGGGGCTGATCGAAGGCGCTTCCGACGGTGCTGGCCTGGGCATTCGTTTCCTCAAGCACTTGGCGCGTACCCGCCTGTTGCTGCACCTCGTCGACATGGCGCCGCTGGATGACAGCAGCGCGCCGGATGCGGCTGAAGTGATCGTCAACGAGCTGGTCAAGTTCAGTCCGTCACTGGCCGAGCGTGATCGCTGGCTGGTACTGAACAAATGCGACCAGATCCTCGAAGAAGAGCACGAAGAGCGCGTCAAGGAAATTGTTGAGCGTCTGCAGTGGGAAGGCCCGGTCTATGTGATCTCGGCCATCGCCAAAGAAGGCACTGAGCGTCTGACCCGCGACATCATGCGTTATCTGGAGGATCGTGCCGATCGCCTGGCCAACGATCCTGCGTACAAGGAAGAGCTGGCCGATCTCGATCAGCGCATCGAAGACGAAGCCCGTGCTCAGTTGCAGGCGCTGGATGACAAGCGTGCCCTGCGTCGCAGCGGCGTGAAGTCGGTCCACGACATCGGCGACGATGACTGGGACGAAGAAGATGTGGATGATGAAGACGGTCCGGAAATCATTTACGTGCGCGACTGATTCGTTGCAGTAAACTTAAGCGCCGCTCAATCGAGCGGCGTTTTAGTATCTGGAAATCGATCGCTGGTCACCAATAGCCACGATTAACGTCATGGGCAGCGCTGGGTCGCGCTGTCCTCAAGCTAAGGTTGAAGATGATGCGGAGCAAAGTGACAGGTGCGCAGCGTTGGGTCGTGAAGATCGGCAGCGCTTTGCTGACGGCGGACGGCAAGGGGCTGGATCGCAAGGCAATGGGTGTCTGGGTTGAGCAGATGGTGGCCCTGCATGAGGCGGGCGTCGAGCTGGTGCTGGTGTCTTCCGGTGCCGTGGCTGCCGGCATGAGCCGCCTGGGCTGGACCGCACGACCCAGTGCGATGCACGAGCTCCAGGCTGCCGCTGCAATCGGCCAGATGGGGTTGGTGCAGGCCTGGGAGTCGAGCTTTGCCGAGCATGGTCGTCACACCGCGCAGATTCTTCTGACTCACGACGACCTGTCCGACCGCAAGCGCTACCTGAACGCCCGCAGCACCCTGCGTGCGCTGGTCGAGCTGAAAGTCATTCCGGTGATCAATGAAAACGACACCGTGGTGACTGACGAAATCCGTTTCGGTGACAACGATACGCTGGCGGCGCTGGTAGCCAACCTGGTCGAGGCTGACCTGTTGGTGATCCTGACCGACCGCGACGGCATGTTCGACGCCGATCCGCGCAACAATCCTGACGCGCAGCTGATTTACGAAGCGCGCGCCGATGACCCGACCCTGGATGCAGTGGCGGGCGGTACCGGTGGTGCGCTGGGCCGTGGCGGTATGCAGACCAAGTTGCGTGCGGCGCGTCTGGCGGCGCGTTCCGGGGCACATACGATCATTGTCGGTGGTCGCCTGGAGCGTGTGCTCGATCGGCTCAAGGCCGGCGAGCGCATCGGCACGTTGCTGTCGCCTGAGCGCGGCATGCTGGCGGCGCGCAAGCAGTGGCTGGCCGGGCATCTGCAGACTCGCGGCACACTGGTGCTGGATGAGGGGGCGGTGTCGGCATTGTCGCAGGGCAACAAGAGTCTGCTGCCGGTCGGCGTGAAGCGGGTGCAGGGTAGCTTCCGTCGTGGCGAGATGGTGGTTTGCGTGGCGCCGGACGGTCGTGAGATCGCCCGTGGCCTGGCCAACTACAGTGCTCTGGAAGCGCAAAAAATCATCGGTCAGTCGTCAGATGCGATTGTCGGCGTGCTGGGCTACATGGCTGAACCGGAGCTGGTTCACCGTGACAACCTGATTCTGGTCTGAGGGGAAAAACACATGCGCATGGCAAAAGGATTGTTGGGCCTGCTGATGGCGTTGCCATTGCTGGCCTCGGCCGAGGAAATCGGTCAGGTGTCGACGGTATTCAAGTTCGTTGGCCCGAATGACCGGATCGTGGTCGAGGCCTTCGATGATCCGAAGGTCGACGGCGTAACGTGCTATCTGTCGCGCGCCAAGACCGGTGGAGTGAAGGGTGGTCTGGGTCTGGCGGAGGATCGCGCCGAGTCGTCGATTGCCTGTCGTCAGGTCGGCCCGATCAAGTTCAAGGGTGAGCTGAAGGATGGCGACGAGGTGTTCAAGGAGCGCACGTCGCTGGTGTTCAAGACCATGCAGGTGGTGCGTTTCCTCGACAAGAAGCGCAATACGCTGGTGTACCTGGTCTATAGCGATCGCGTGATTGAGGGCAGCCCGCAGAATGCGGTGACGGCGATCCCGATCGTGCCGTGGGTGCCGGTTCAGCAGTAACAGCGCAAAACCCATTGTAGGGGTGGGCCTGCTCGCGAAGCGGTGTGTCAGTCAGTGATGATTTATCTGACAGATCACTTTGCGAGCAGTCTCGCTTCTACATTTTTTTGCGCTGGATTTGCCAAATCGCAGGCAATAAAAAACCGACCCTAGGGTCGGTTTTTTAATGACTACGTCGATTAAGCAGCTTCTTTCAGTGCCTTGACGTGGCCATTCAGACGGCTCTTATGACGAGCAGCCTTGTTCTTGTGGATGATGCCTTTATCGGCCATACGGTCGATAACTGGCACAGCCAGAACGTATGCAGCTTGAGCTTTTTCAGCGTCTTTTGCGTCGATGGCCTTAACTACATTCTTGATGTAGGTACGAACCATGGAACGCAGGCTGGCGTTGTGGCTGCGACGCTTCTCAGCCTGTTTTGCACGTTTTTTGGCGGAAGGTGAGTTGGCCACCGTCGAGCTCCTCGAAAGACTTTTTAGGAAATAGCAAACAAAATAGGCCGCGAATCATGCCGATGAAGACTTGTCTTGTCAAGGGCACTTGAATCGTTCCGCTAAGTGGTAGGTATGAAGAGGCGGGATATTTATTTCCGGCGCTTGACCTGTAAACTCGCGAGCTTTGGCTCTGTGCTGTTGCGGCGCGGAGTATCGCACAAGTGGGCGCATTGTTCGCCTGCTGTTTATCGACAGGCACAAATTCCCTCAATGAATCTGCTCAAATCGTTGGCCGCTGTCAGCTCTATCACGATGCTTTCCCGGATTCTCGGGTTCGTCCGTGACACGCTCATCGCTCGCACATTCGGCGCCGGAATGGCGACGGACGCCTTCTTTATTGCCTTCAAATTGCCCAATCTGCTGCGACGAATCTTCGCCGAGGGCGCGTTCTCCCAGGCATTCGTGCCGATTCTGGCGGAATACAAAAGCCAGAAGGGCGAGGAGGCGACCCGTACCTTTATTGCCTATGTTTCCGGCTTGCTGACATTGGTGCTGGCGCTGGTCACGGTGCTGGGCATGATCGCCGCACCGTGGGTGATCTGGGCCACGGCGCCCGGTTTTACCGACACGCCGGAAAAATTCCAGCTCACTTCCGACCTGTTGCGGGTGACCTTCCCTTATATATTGCTGATTTCCCTGTCCTCGTTGGCCGGGGCGATCCTCAATACCTGGAACCGCTTCTCGGTGCCGGCCTTCGTGCCGACGCTGCTGAACGTCAGCATGATCGTGTTTGCGCTGTTCCTCACGCCGTATTTCGATCCGCCGGTCATGGCCCTTGGCTGGGCGGTGCTGGTCGGGGGCCTGGCGCAGTTGCTCTATCAACTGCCGCACCTGAAAAAGATCGGCATGCTGGTACTGCCGCGCCTGAACCTGCGTGATAGCGGCGTATGGCGGGTGATGAAGCAGATGCTGCCGGCGATCCTCGGCGTGTCGGTCAGCCAGATTTCGCTGATCATCAACACCATTTTTGCCTCGTTCCTGGTGGCCGGTTCGGTGTCGTGGATGTATTACGCCGACCGTTTGATGGAATTGCCGTCCGGCGTGCTCGGCGTAGCGCTGGGTACGATCCTGCTGCCGACCCTGGCCAAGACTTACGCCAGCAAGGATCGTCACGAGTATTCGCGGATCCTCGACTGGGGTTTGCGCCTGTGCTTTGTGCTGGTGCTGCCCTGTTCGCTGGCGTTGGGCATTCTCGCCGAACCGTTGACCGTTTCATTGTTCCAGTACGGGCAGTTCAGTGGCTTCGATGCCGAGATGACCCAGCGCGCGTTGATTGCTTATTCTGTCGGTCTGCTGGGCATTATCGTGATCAAGGTGCTGGCGCCTGGCTTTTATGCGCAACAAAACATCCGTACGCCGGTGAAAATCGCAATCTTCACGCTGGTGTGCACGCAGCTGTTCAACCTGGTGCTGATCGGTCCGTTGGCTCATGCCGGTCTGGCATTGGCGATCAGTGCCGGGGCCTGCCTCAATGCCGGCCTGTTGTTCTATCAACTGCGCAAGCAAAAGATGTATCAGCCGCAACCGGGCTGGTACATGTTCGGCTTCAAGCTGGTAGTGGCGGTGGTGGTGATGTCGGCGGTGCTACTGCTGGGCATGCATTTCATGCCGGCCTGGGATCAGGGGCACATGCTGGAGCGCTTCCTGCGTCTGGGAGCGCTGGTGGTCGCTGGCGTGGTGGCTTATTTCGGCATGTTGCTGCTGCTCGGTTTCCGCCTGCGCGACTTCAATCGCAAGGCCTTGAGCTGAGGTTTCATCCTTTAAAGACGGGCACGGGCCGGCAGTTTTGTCGGCTCGATCACTTTGCATTACGGTGTTGCCTGTCGTCTGCCGTCGGGTGTGGTTATAATCGACCACTTTATGAGCAAGAAGCGCGTTATGCAGCTGGTTCGAGGCCTCCACAACTTGCGCCCCCAGCATCGGGGCTGCGTCGCCACTATTGGCAACTTTGACGGTGTTCACCGTGGTCACCAGGCTATCCTGGCCCGGCTGCGTGAGCGTGCGCTCGAGTTGGGCGTACCCAGCTGCGTGGTGATTTTCGAGCCGCAGCCACGGGAATTCTTTGCCCCCGAAACCGCTCCGGCGCGTCTGGCCCGCTTGCGCGACAAGCTGCAGCTGCTGGCCGCCGAAGGCGTTGACCGGGTCTTGTGCCTGGCGTTCAACCAGCGCCTGAGCAAGCTTAGCGCCAGCGAGTTCGTCGACACCATTCTGGTGGACGGTCTCGGCGTGCAGCATCTGGAAGTCGGCGACGATTTCCGTTTTGGCTGCGACCGCCTCGGTGATTTCGATTTTCTGATGCAGGCCGGACAAGTTCACGGTTTTACCGTGGAAGCCGCGCAAACCGTCGAGCTGGACGGCATTCGTGTCAGCAGCACCCAAGTGCGCAACGCGTTGGCCGCCGCCGATTTTGCCTTGGCCGAACGCCTGCTCGGCCGCCCGTACCGGATCGCCGGTCGCGTGCTGCATGGCCAGAAACTGGCCCGGCAACTGGGTACGCCCACTGCCAACATTCAACTCAAGCGTCGTCGCGTGCCGTTCACCGGGGTGTATCTGGTGGATGTGGACATCGACGGCAAGACCTGGCCCGGCGTCGCCAACATTGGCGTGCGGCCCACGGTGCAAGGTGATGGCAAGGCCCACCTTGAAGTTCATCTATTGGATTTTGCCGGCGATCTGTATGACCGGCGTCTGACGGTGGTTTTCCACCAAAAGCTGCGTGAAGAGCAGCGCTTCGCCTCCCTGGAGGCACTGAAAACGGCGATCAACGCGGATGTCGCCGCCGCCCGTGCACTAGCCGCACCTAGCGCCCATCGCTAATGAAGAGCCTTAAATGACCGACTATAAAGCCACGCTAAACCTTCCGGACACCGCCTTCCCAATGAAGGCCGGCCTGCCACAGCGCGAACCGCAGATCCTGCAGCGCTGGGACAGTATTGGCCTGTACGGAAAGTTGCGCGAGATTGGCAAGGATCGTCCGAAGTTCGTCCTGCACGACGGCCCTCCGTACGCCAACGGCACGATCCACATCGGTCACGCACTGAACAAGATTCTCAAGGACATGATCATCCGCTCGAAGACCCTGTCGGGTTTCGACGCGCCGTATGTTCCGGGTTGGGACTGCCACGGCCTGCCGATCGAGCATAAGGTTGAAGTGACTCACGGCAAGAACCTGGGCGCGGACAAGACCCGCGAGCTGTGCCGTGCCTACGCCACCGAGCAGATCGAAGGGCAGAAGACCGAGTTCATCCGCCTCGGCGTGCTGGGCGACTTCGCCAACCCGTACAAGACCATGGACTTCAAAAACGAGGCCGGTGAAATCCGCGCCCTCGCCGAAATCGTCAAGGGCGGTTTCGTGTTCAAGGGCCTCAAGCCGGTGAACTGGTGCTTCGACTGCGGTTCGGCCCTGGCCGAAGCGGAGGTCGAGTACGAGAACAAGAAGTCCTCGACCATCGATGTGGCCTTCCCGATCGCTGATGAAGCCAAACTGGCTGCCGCGTTCGGTCTGCCGTCGCTGAGCAAGCCTGCCTCGATCGTGATCTGGACCACCACCCCGTGGACCATTCCGGCCAACCAGGCGCTGAACGTTCACCCGGAATTCAACTACGCGCTGGTTGATATCGGCGACAAGCTACTGGTGCTGGCAGAAGAGCTGGTTGAGGCCTGCCTGGCGCGCTATGGCGTCGAAGGCTCGGTCATCGCGACCACCACCGGTAAAGAACTGGAACTGATCAACTTCCGTCACCCGTTCTACGACCGTCTGTCGCCAGTGTATCTGGCTGACTACGTCGAACTGGGCGCTGGCACCGGCGTGGTTCACTCCGCCCCGGCCTACGGTGTGGACGACTTCGTGACCTGCAAGAAATACGGCATGGTCAACGACGACATCCTCAACCCGGTGCAAAGCAACGGCGTTTACGTGCCGTCGCTGGAATTCTTTGGCGGCCAGTTCATCTGGAAAGCCAACCCGGCCATCGTCGACAAGCTGACCGAAGTCGGTGCGCTGATGCACACCACGGTCATCGAACACAGCTACATGCACTGCTGGCGCCACAAGACCCCGCTGATCTACCGCGCCACCGCGCAGTGGTTCATCGGCATGGACAAAGAGCCGGTCAGCGGCGACACCCTGCGTGTGCGCTCGCTCAAAGCCATCGAAGACACCAAGTTCGTTCCGGCCTGGGGCCAGGCGCGTCTGCACTCGATGATCGCCAACCGTCCGGACTGGTGCATCTCCCGCCAGCGCAACTGGGGCGTGCCGATCCCGTTCTTCCTCAACAAGGAAAGCGGCGAACTGCACCCACGCACCGTCGAACTGATGGAAGAAGTCGCCAAGCGCGTTGAAGTCGAAGGCATCGAAGCCTGGTTCAAGCTCGACGCCGCCGAACTGCTGGGCGACGAAGCGCCGCAGTACGACAAGATCAGCGACACCCTCGACGTCTGGTTCGACTCGGGCACCACCCACTGGCACGTGCTGCGCGGTTCGCACCCGATGGGCCACGAGAGCGGCCCGCGTGCCGACCTGTACCTGGAAGGTTCCGACCAGCACCGCGGCTGGTTCCATTCATCGCTGTTGACCGGCTGCGCCATCGACAACCACGCGCCGTATCGTGAACTGCTGACCCACGGTTTCACCGTCGACGAGTCCGGCCGCAAGATGTCCAAGTCGCTGGGCAACGTGATCGCGCCGCAGAAAGTCAACGACACCCTGGGCGCCGACATCATGCGTCTGTGGGTCGCTTCGACCGACTACTCCGGCGAAATGGCCGTGTCCGAGCAGATCCTGCAACGCAGCGCGGACGCCTATCGCCGCATCCGTAACACTGCGCGCTTCCTGCTTTCCAACCTGACCGGTTTCAACCCGGCCACCGACCTGCTGCCGGCTGAAGACATGCTGGCGCTGGATCGCTGGGCCGTGGACCGTACGCTGCTGCTGCAACGCGAGTTGCAAGAGCACTACGGCGAATACCGTTTCTGGAACGTCTACTCGAAGATCCACAACTTCTGCGTGCAGGAGCTGGGTGGTTTCTACCTCGACATCATCAAGGACCGCCAGTACACCACCGGCGCGGATAGCAAGGCCCGCCGCTCGTGCCAGACCGCGCTGTTCCACATCTCCGAAGCGCTGGTGCGCTGGATCGCCCCGATCCTGGCGTTCACCGCCGACGAGCTGTGGCAGTACCTGCCGGGCGAGCGTAACGAGTCGGTGATGCTCAACACCTGGTACGAAGGTCTGACCGAACTGCCGGAAGGCTTCGAGCTGGGTCGCGCGTATTGGGATCGCATCATGGAAGTGAAGGTTGCGGTCAACAAAGAGATGGAAATCCAGCGCGCGGCCAAAGCCGTCGGTGGCAACCTGCAGGCCGAAGTCACGCTGTTCGCCGAAGACGCGCTGAGCGCCGACCTGGCCAAGCTGAGCAACGAACTGCGCTTTGTCTTGATCACCTCGACCGCCAGCGTTGCGCCGTTCGTTCAGGCACCTGCCGACGCGGTCGCCACTGAAGTCAGCGGCCTGAAACTGAAGATCGTCAAATCGGCCTTCCCGAAATGCGCCCGTTGCTGGCACTGCCGTGAAGACGTTGGCGTGAACCCGGAGCACCCGGAAATCTGCGGTCGTTGCGTGGACAACATCAGCGGCGCCGGCGAGGTCCGTCACTATGCCTGATTCCGTTGGCCGTTTCGGACGGCTGAGCTGGCTCTGGTTGAGTTTGCTGGTTCTGGTCATTGACCAGGCCAGCAAGTTCTACTTCGAAAACAAGCTCGAAATGTTCCAGCAGATCGTGATCATTCCCGATTACTTCAGCTGGACCCTGGCTTACAACACCGGCGCGGCGTTCAGCTTCCTGGCTGATAGCTCCGGGTGGCAGCGCTGGCTGTTCGCCCTGATCGCGATCGTGGTCAGTGCGGTGCTGGTGGTCTGGCTCAAGCGTCTGGGGCGCAACGATACCTGGCTGGCTATCGCACTGGCACTGGTGCTGGGCGGTGCGCTGGGCAATCTGTATGACCGTATTGCCCTGGGCCATGTGATCGACTTCATCCTGGTGCACTGGCAGAACCGCTGGTACTTCCCGGCGTTCAACTTCGCCGACAGCGCCATCACCGTTGGCGCGATTATGCTGGCCCTGGATATGTTCAAACCGAAGAAAACCGGAGAAGCCGTTCATGACTGAACAGGTATTGGCTGAGCAACGCATCGGTCAGAACACGGAAGTCACCTTGCACTTCGCATTGCGCCTGGAGAACGGCGACACGGTCGACAGCACCTTCGACAAAGCCCCGGCGACCTTCAAGGTCGGCGACGGCAACCTGCTGCCGGGTTTTGAAGCGGCACTGTTCGGTTTCAAGGCCGGCGACAAGCGCACGCTGACCGTCGAGCCGGAAAACGCCTTCGGCCAGCCGAACCCGCAAAACGTGCAGATCATCCCGCGTTCGCAGTTCGTCGACATGGAGCTGTCGCCGGGGTTGCTGGTGATCTTCAACGATGCGGCCAATACTGAGCTGCCGGGTGTGGTGAAAGAGTTCGACGACGCGCAAGTGACCATCGACTTCAACCACCCGCTGGCCGGCAAGACGCTGACCTTTGACGTCGAAATCATCAACGTCAAAGCGCTGTAAAAGTACACGGGAGCCTTTGTGGTGAGGGGATTTATCCCCGATGGGGTGCGAAGCACCCCCAATACCTGATACCGCGGATCCATTCAGAATCGCAGTGACGGGATCGGGGGCGCTTCGCACCCATCGGGGATAAATCCCCTCGCCACAGGGCTCGCTCCCACAGTTTTCGTTATTTCTTGCGCGCAAGACACGAGGCACAGCATGCAAATCAAACTCGCCAACCCACGTGGCTTCTGCGCCGGCGTGGACCGGGCGATCGAAATCGTCAACCGCGCCCTGGAAGTCTTCGGGCCGCCGATCTACGTGCGTCACGAAGTGGTGCACAACAAGTTTGTCGTCGAAGACCTGCGCAGTCGTGGCGCGATCTTCGTCGAGGAACTGGATCAGGTGCCGGACGACGTCATCGTGATCTTCAGTGCCCACGGCGTTTCTCAGGCCGTGCGTAGCGAAGCCGCCGGTCGTGGCCTGAAAGTATTCGACGCCACCTGTCCGCTGGTTACCAAGGTACACATCGAAGTCGCCAAATACAGCCGCGACGGCCGTGAGTGCATCCTGATCGGCCACGCCGGTCACCCTGAAGTCGAAGGCACCATGGGCCAGTACGACGGCAGCAATGGCGGCGCGATCTACCTCGTCGAAGACGAAAAAGACGTAGCCGAACTGCAGGTGCGTAACCCGGAAAAACTGGCGTTCGTGACCCAGACCACGCTGTCCATGGACGACACCAGTCGGGTGATCGATGCCCTGCGCACACGTTTCCCGGCCATCGGTGGTCCGCGCAAGGACGACATCTGCTACGCCACACAAAACCGTCAGGATGCGGTCAAGCAATTGGCCGACGAATGCGATGTGGTGCTGGTGGTGGGCAGTCCGAACAGCTCCAACTCCAATCGCCTGCGTGAGCTGGCCGAACGCATGGCCACGCCGGCCTACCTGATCGACGGCGCCGAGGATCTGCAGAAGAGCTGGTTCGATGGCGTCGAGCGCATCGGCATCACCGCCGGTGCCTCCGCGCCGGAAGTGCTGGTGCGCGGCGTGATCCAGCAACTGCAGGAGTGGGGCGCGACCGGTGCTGATGAGCTGGCCGGGCGCGAAGAGAACATCACGTTCTCGATGCCGAAAGAACTGCGCGTTCGCTCGATTTAACGCTTTTCGTTTTCTCGCACAGCGCCTGCGCGTTTTTTTCCCGGGTCAGGCGCACTCGACCGGTCGCCGCCAGCACCACCTGAAGCTGGCTGACCGGCTCGCGTGCCGAACACAGATGTAACGTCCCTGCCTGAAACGCCCGCCCGGGCATCAACGGTTGCCCCAGACTGCTGAAACGCACGTAACGACTGACCGCCCAGTTGCCGACAATCGGTACCCGCCTGTCATTCGCCTGCTCCTGCAGCAGCGGATTGTCGCGGTCCTGCGGGCCCTTGCCGCTGATATCCAGAATTATCCGCCAGCCCTGACTCCAGTCGTCGTTGATACCGTGAATCACCACGCTCTGATTGCGCGTGATGGCCTGCGTGCGGGCATTGCGAATGCCATCGAGCAAGGACTGCGCCGCGTGGTCACGCTGGGTCGATTCGCTGAAGGCGGCAAACGCCGGACTGACCAGCGCCAGAACAATCGCGCCAATCGCCAGTCCCATAAGCAATTCAATCAGACTGAAACCCTGTTGTGGCATGAGCAGTTCCTCCCTGAAGCATGAGGCCCGACGCAATCCTTGCGCCGGGCAGGGCAAATCAACCGACACGGGCCGGTTGAATGTTCTAGTTTGTAGAGGCAGGTATAGCCGACGGCAACGGAGGGCATCGATGGATCATCGTACAAAAGGTTTCACGCTGCCCGAGTTGCTGGCCGCGGTCGCCGTGATGGTGATTCTCATCACCCTGGCGGTGCCGGGTTTTACCCGTTCGATCCAGAGCAGCAAGGCCGACACCGAAATGGGCGATCTGCAGCGGGCCATCAACTATGCGCGGCTCGAGGCGATCAATCGCGGCGTGACCACGCGGCTGCGGCCCAGCGCTGGTGGCAGTGTGTGGACCGGCGAGTTGTCGGTTTACGACAGTACTGGCACTCCGGCCAATGTATTGCGGGTTGTTCCAGCGATGAGCAGCGGCGCGACTCTGACGCTACCCTCAGGAGTGACCGCACTGGATTTCAATAATCTGGGTGGTCTGGCGGCCCCGTCGACGGCGGTGGCCATCAGTTACGTGTTGGGAACGCAAAGCAGGACGCTGAACGTGTGTCTGAACGGACGAATTCAATCGGGTGGAAGTTGCGGATGAGGGCAGGGAGTAAGCAGGCACAGGAGGGCATGTCGCTGATCGAGGTGTTGGTCGCGTTGCTGATTTTGACCGTCGGCATATTGGGCGCGGCAGCCGTGCAACTCAATGCGCTGAAGTACACCGACAGTTCGCGGATGACCAGCCAGGCGAGTTTCATCGCCTACGACATGATGGACCGCATCCGCGCCAACGCCGCCGCCGATTACACGATTACGCCGCCGACTTCGGGCAACCTCAGCGTCGCCCGCGATCAGGATCTCTACGACTTCAGCACCAACATCGTCAATTTCGGCGGGCCGACGGCCACCGGCACGATCAGCCTGAACCAGCGGGTGTACACCATCACCATCAACTGGAATGACTCACGGGCCGCGAATGCCACTGGCACCACGCGCAGCTTCGTCCTGACCAGCCGTGCCACGGTCGATCCGGTGGCCACGCCATGAAGCACTCCAATCGTGGCTTTGGCCTGATCGAAATGCTCATCGCTTTGGCGCTCGGGCTGATCATCGTACTCGGGGTAGTGCAGACGTTCCTTGCCGCGAAAAACACTTACCTCAGCCAGAACACGGCGGCGGCGATGCAGGAAGACGCCCGCTTTGTGTTGAGCAAAATGATTCAGGAGCTGCGCATGGTCGGCATGTTCGGCTGTCTCGGCAGCATTACCGACGCGAGTTCCGCAGGGGATTTCAACGCAGCACAAATCACCCCGATCAGTTGGGACAACAGCAACCTCAAGCTGACCCTGGTCACCGCCGACGTCGGCGGCAATGGCGGCACGCCGACCTGGACGGTGGTCTCCGATTGTCGCAACAGCGCCACGGCGTATACCGGGTTGCGCGCCGCTGCCAGCGGGCAGATCGCCTTTCCGATTCGCCGCCTGATCTACAGCTTCAGCAACAACCAGATCCTCATGGGCACCGGCAGCGGCACCCCGACCCAGCAGGTGCTGGTGAACAACGTCAGTGCCTTCAGCGTCATGTTCGGCTTGGCGACATCAGCCACCGATGTCGCGGCGTCCTCCTACAGTGCCAACCCCAGCGACCCGGCGCGCATCCGCAGTGTGCGCCTGAGCCTGACCCTCACCGACCCGAACAACCGGGTGGCCAATCAAACCTTCAACGTGGTTGCCGCGTTGCGCAACCGCTTGCAGTGAGGGCCGGGTCGATGAGGATTTCTTTGCAGCAGAGGCAATCCCAGCGTGGCATGGTGCTGCTGGTCAGCCTGGTGTTTCTGTTATTGCTGACATTGGTTGGGCTGTCATCGATGCAGAGCGCCAACCTGCAGGAAAAAATGGCCGGCAGTGTCAGCTTGCGCAATCAGTCGTTCCAGACTGCCGAAGCAGCGTTGCGCATCGGCGAAAGTGCGGTGCAGCTCGACGGTTTTTCGCTGGCCGTGTGTGCCAGCACCACACAATGTGCGCCGCCGGCAGAGTCCTCGGTGGTCAGTGCGGCGGGGCTCAATTCGACTTCCGGGGTAACGTGGATCGCTGCCGGTAACGGCTTTTATGGTGTGCAGAACATCGGTACCACCCTGACGGCGGTGAATGTGCCGAGCAACACGTCGGCGACCCTGTATCGAGTGACTGCGGTCGGTATCGCCGGCACTTCGCGCAGCGTGGTGGAGAGTGTCTATGCGAAGTATTGAGCGTTGCTGGACGTTATTGGCCGGCATGCTGCTGAGCCTGTATCTGGCGGCGCCGGCGTATGCGTTCACGCCGTCCGATTCGCCACTGTTGAGCGCTGCGGCGGTGCCGCCCAACGTGATGTTGTTGATCGACGATTCCGGCAGCATGAACAGCATCATTTACGCAGCGGGATTCGATCCGAACGTCACGCGTACACCGGCCCGGCAGTGCAATGCGTTCCTTGGGCTGTGCTCGGCATTGAATGCGCCAGCGATTACTGGCGATCCGGTGTTTTTATCGAGTCTGCCGACCTCTGGTTGTTCCGGCGGCGCCTTCGCCTTCTACAACAACAGCATTGCGCCGTTGTGCCTGAAGCTGCCGGACCCAGTGGGCGGCGGCAACACCCGCTACACGGGTGATTACATCTCCTATGTGGTCGGGCTGGCGATCAACAACGGCACGCACGACTTCACCACCGGCGCAATCCCCAACGACTACCGGATCAACGTGGCGCGCAACGTGTCCACCGCACTGGTCACCAGCAACCGTACCTTGCGCATGGGCCTGTCGACCTTCAACCCGGTGACCAGCAACAACCCCGGCAATGGCGGTTACATTGCCCGCGCCATCAGCGACCTGGCGCCGGTCTCCGGCAGCGTGACCCAGGCCCAGGCCGATACCAACTACAACGCGCTGATTTCATCGATCAACGGCTTGAGCGCCGTGGCCAACACGCCGCTGGCAGAAACCTATTACGAAATCACCCGCTACATGCGCGGCATGGCGCCGTACTACAACAGCACGCCGACGACCTACACCAGTCCGATCCAGTACCGCTGCCAGAAAAACTATGGCGTGGTGATCACCGACGGTCTGCCGACTTACGACCGCACCTTCCCGAGCAACGACCCGCTGGGTGGCAGTCGCCTGCCGAACTGGGACGGCATCAACAATGACGGCAACAACCTCAATGGCGATAACGAGGGCGACACGCTGTACTTGGATGACATCGCCAAGTTTGCCTTCGATATCGACATGCGTTCGACAGGCACCGATCTCGCGGGCAAGAGCTGGAGCTCGGCGGATTTTCCCAAGCAGAACATGAACACCTACACCGTGGGTTTCACTGCCGACAACGACATGCTTTCGGATGCGGCCAGCTACGGGCAGGGCCGTTATTATCAGGCGACCGACAGTGCCGGCCTCAATGCTGCGCTATCCTCGGCGTTGAGCGACATCACGTCCAAGGCAGGCTCCGGAGGCAGTGGTGTCACCAGCGGCACCACGCTGGCCAGTGGCACCAGTTACTTCCAGACCAGCTATGACCCCAAGGACTGGCGCGGCACGATCAAGTCCTTCGGCTTCACCTCGGCTGGCGCGGTGAATACCGCGGCGGCCTTGTGGACCACCGACACCACTATCGTTCCGGGCGCGACCGCACCGACCTATCAATCGTGGAACACCACCAGCAACGCCGCTGTGACCCTGGCCTACGGCAACTTTTCCGCTGCCCAGCAGACCACGCTCAGCCAGAGTCTGCCCAGCGGCATCAGCGGCAACGATCTGGTGGAGTGGAGCAAGGGCACCAACAAGACCGGGCTGAAGGTACGCAGCGTATTGCTCGGCGACATCATCAACTCGCCGCTGGTGCTGGCCTCGCCCAGCGATAAAACCGCCTCTGACCTGTCGGGCGACACTACCTACACCACGTACCTGACCACCAAAGCGGCGAACATGAACGCCAATCTGGTGGTGAATGCCAACGACGGTTTCGTCAACGTCATCAACTCGGCCAACGGCACCCGGCGCTACGCCTACATGCCGTCCAGCGTGTTGCCGTCGCTGCGGCTGATTGCCGACCCGGCGTACATCAATGGCGTCAGCCATAAGTTTCTGGTGGACGGTCAGGTCGGGGTTTACGACCTTCAGTTCAACAGTGCCTGGAAAACCGTCGCCATTGGCGGTACCGGCGCCGGCGGCAAGACCTTCTATGCGCTGCAACTGTTCGATGCGGCCGCGGGGAATGTTCTCAATGCCCTGTGGGAAGTCAGTGCACCTGCCACAGCGAACACCGCCAACGCCTTTAATGATCTGGGTTACGCCTACGCCCGGCCGGAAGTGGCACGCTTGGCCGATGGTCGCTGGGCGGCGTTCATCGCCAATGGCTATGGCAGCAACTCCGGAGTGGCGGCGTTGTATGTGCTGGATGTGCGTGACGGTTCACTGATCAAGAAAATCGTGATCGACAGCAGCGAAACCACCAATGGCCTGTCGTCGGTGAAGCTCAAGGTCAACTCTTCGAACGTGGTGCAGGCCGCTTACGGCGGAGATTTGAAAGGGCGTTTGTGGAAGTTCGATCTGAGCGCGACCACCACTGACAGTTGGGGCGTGGCGTTTTCCGGCAAGCCGTTGTTCACCACGGCGGGCGGGACAACCCAGCCGATCACCGCGCAGCCGCTGCTGGCGGACAATTCACTGGGGGGCAAACAGGTTTTTTTCGGCACCGGCAAATTCAACGAGACCGCCGACAAGACCAACAAGGATTTGCAGGCGTTTTATTCGGTGTGGGATGCCGATGGTGGTTCCGGGCAACTTACGGTCAGTAGTTTGCAGGCGCAAGCAGTGACCGGGGTGTTCTCCGGCAGCACCGGACAGTTCATCACCACCAGCCAGAACGACACGACTTATCCGGGGGAGAAGGGCTGGTATCTGCCCTTGGTGTACAACAACGTACTGACCGGTGAACGGGTGATCAATCAGGCCAGCCTGGTGCTCGGGCGCATCGTGTTTACCACCGCCAGTGTCGACACCACGGACCCGTGCGCCAGTTTCGGTACCGGCAAACTGGTCGAACTCGATGCGTTCAGCGGTAAGATGCTCAACTACGCGGTGCTCGACACCAACGCCGATGGCGTGGTCGACAGCAACGACACGATCTCCAGCGGCGTGGTGTTCACCGGTGGCATTCCGACCCTGAACGCCATCGTCAACGGCGCTACGCGCAAGATCGTCAACGATTCCAGTGGCACCGTTACCACGCTGGTGGAAAAATCCGGCGGCGGCAGCCGTCGTATCATGTGGCGGCAAATACAGTAAGTGAGAGTTTGAGGCATGCGCAGATTCAACCGAGGCTTCACCCTGATCGAAATCATGATCGTGATTGCGATCATCGGGATCATCATCACCATCGCCGCACCGAGCTACACCGAATACCTGAAAAAGGGCCGGCGCGCCGAGGTGGTCTCGTTGCTCTCGGAGCAGGCGCAGAGCCTCGAACGCTTCTATACCAAGAACAACGTCTACACCGGCATCACCGGCCTGAGCACGGGCAATGACTTCTACACGCTCACCCCGACCATTGCCGACCAGACCTTCCTGCTGACTGCCACCCGCAAGGCTGGCACTGCCATGGCGACCGACAAGTGCGGGGACTTCACCCTGACCAATACCGGCGTCAGAAGCATGAACAACGCTACCACCGGGCTGACCACCAAGGATTGCTGGGGCCGCTGAGGTACCTTCTTAAGGGCGCCTTTTTGCGCCCACTGTCTTTTTTACGGTTGGATCAAACATGACCAGGCAACAGCAAGTGGTGATTGTCGGTGGCGGGGTGATTGGCCTGCTGACCGC
Source organism: Pseudomonas sp. 86_A (assembly GCF_017491705.1). Lineage (NCBI taxonomy): Bacteria > Pseudomonadati > Pseudomonadota > Gammaproteobacteria > Pseudomonadales > Pseudomonadaceae > Pseudomonas > Pseudomonas sp. 86_A. The sequence goes on from NZ_JAFGYS010000005.1 coordinate 276,590, forward strand.
CTACAACCTCGCCTCCGAAGTGCGCAGCGTGGTGCTGCTGGATCGCTCGAATGTCGGCCAGGAATCGTCCTGGGCCGGTGGCGGCATCGTTTCCCCGCTGTACCCGTGGCGCTACAGCCCGGCAGTCACCGCGCTGGCGCATTGGTCGCAGGATTTTTATCCACAGCTGGGCGAGCGCCTGTTTGCCGATACCGGCGTTGATCCTGAAGTGCACACCACCGGCCTGTACTGGCTGGACCTGGACGATGAAGCCGAAGCGCTGGCCTGGGCAGTGCGGGAAAACCGTCCGTTGCGGGCTGTGGATATCTCGGCGGCGCACGACGCGGTCCCGGTGCTGGGCGGCGGTTTTTCTCGGGCGATCTACGTGGCCGATGTGGCCAACGTCAGAAACCCACGACTGGTGAAGTCACTGAAAGCGGCGTTGCTGGCGCTGCCGAATGTGACTATTCACGAGCAATGCGAGGTCAGCGGGTTTGTGCGTGACGGGGCGCGGGTGGTGGGCGTTGAGACGTCCAAGGGCCTGATCAGCGGCGATCAGGTCGTGCTGACGGCCGGGGCGTGGAGCGGTGATCTGCTCAAGACCTTGGACCTGACCCTGCCGGTGGAGCCGGTCAAAGGCCAGATGATTCTCTACAAGTGCGCGGCGGATTTCCTGCCGAGCATGGTGCTGGCCAAGGGGCGTTATGCGATTCCGCGTCGCGACGGGCACATTCTGATCGGCAGCACCCTGGAGCATGAAGGTTTCGACAAGACTCCGACCGATGTGGCCCTGGAGAGTCTCAAGGCTTCGGCCGTCGAACTGCTGCCAGCGCTGGCCGAGGCCGAAGTGGTGGGGCATTGGGCGGGTTTGCGTCCAGGTTCGCCGGAGGGGATTCCCTACATCGGGCGGGTGCCGGGCGTTGACGGCTTGTGGCTGAACTGCGGGCATTACCGCAACGGGCTGGTGCTGGCGCCAGCGTCGTGCCAGTTGTTTGCCGATGTGATGCTGGGGCGTGCGCCGATTATCGATCCGGCGCCGTATGCGCCTGCGGGGCGGATTTAGAGTCAGGATCAAAAGATCGCAGCCTTCGGCAACTCCTACAGGGAACGCATTCCAATGTAGGAGCTGCCGAAGGCTGCGATCTTTTAGGGGCTAATCCAGTCCCAACTTCTTCAGCCGATAGCGCATCGACCTGAACGACAGACTCAAGCGTTGCGCCGCCGCCGTGCGGTTCCAGCGGGTTTCCTCCAGCGCCTGCAGGATCAGTTTGCGCTCGACGTTCTCCAGATAGTCCTCAAGGTTGTCGATCTGCGTCAGGTCGGCAATGCTGCCCTCGACCGCGCCATGCCCTTCGCTCAAACGCAAATCCTCAGCCTCGATCAACTGGTTTTCGCACAGCGTGTGCGCTCGTTCGAGGACGTTCTCCAGTTCCCGTACATTGCCCGGAAAGCGGTAGCGTTTCAGTGCTTCAAGCGCTTGCGGATGCAGGCGCGCAGCCGCCTGGCCGCTACCGCTGGCCAGACGCTGGAGCATGTGCGTGGCCAGCGCTTCGATGTCGTCGCGCCGCTCGCGCAAAGACGGCACCCGCAGTTCGATCACGTTCAAGCGGTAATACAGATCCTGGCGAAAGCGCCCGGCGGCGACTTCCGCTTCGAGGTCCTTGTGGGTGGCACAGAGAATGCGCACATCGACCACGGTTTCCTGCTGGCCGCCGACACTGCGCACAGCCTTTTCCTGAATGGCCCGCAGCAGTTTGACTTGCATCGACAGCGGCAGGTCCGCCACTTCATCGAGAAACAGGGTGCCGCCGTGCGCGGCCTGAAACAGGCCGGGTTTGTCGTCCACCGCGCCGGTGAAGCTGCCCTTGCGGTGGCCGAAAAACTCGCTTTCCATCAGTTCCGACGGAATCGCCCCGCAGTTGACCGGCACGAACGGCTGATGGGCGCGTGGCCCCTGTTCGTGAATCAGCCGCGCGACCAGCTCTTTGCCGCTGCCCGACTCACCGCTGATATAGACCGGGGCCTGACTGCGGGCGAGCTTGTCGATTTGTTTGCGCAGCGTGCGCATCGGTTGCGAGTCACCCAGCAGTCGACGGTCGATCGACGTGACGCTGCCGCCGGCGGCAGGCATGCGCAGTGCGGTGTTGACCAGTTCGCGCAGGCGGGTGAGATCGACCGGTTTGGTGAGGAAGTCGAAGGCCCCGGCTTTCAAGGCGTTGATCGCGGTTTCCAGGCTGCCGTAGGCGGTGATCATCGCCACGGGCAGTTGTGGATAACGTTGCTGGATGTGCTGCACCAGTTCCAGCCCCGTACCGTCTGGCAGGCGCATGTCGGTCAGGCACAGGTCGAACGTATTGCGCTGCAACAGCGCCTGGGCCTCACCGAGGTTACGCGCGCTGAAGGTGTCGAGTTTCATCCGTCCCAGGGTGATTTCCAGGAGTTCGCGGATATCCGGTTCGTCGTCGACGATGAGGATTTTTTGCCGTGGGCTCGTGTTCAACTTTGTTTCCGTCCGTGAGCAAAGGTGATGCGAAAGCAGCCGCCGCCTTGGCGTGGTTTGAAGTCTAGGCGCGCCTGGTTGCTTTCGCACAGCTCACGGGACAGATAAAGCCCAAGGCCGGTGCCCTGGCTGCTGGTGGTGAAGAAGGGTTCGAACAGATGCGGTTGTTGATCCACCGGCACGCCGGGGCCGTTGTCCTGGACTTCGAGCACCGCCAACTGGCTGTCAGGATCGATGAACAGCACCAGCCAGACTTCGGCTGGATCATGCAGCAGCGCGCTGTGGCGCCAGCCATTGCGTAACAGGTTGTCGAGAATTTGCGTGAGCTGGTCAGGGTCCATCAGTGTGATGAAGTCCCCGGAATTGATCCGCAAATGAATCAACTGCCGGTCAGTGGCCTGTTCGCGGCTTTCAGCGACGAACTGTTCCAGCCACGGCTTGAGATCCAGTCGTTGCGGAGCGCTCTGCTGGCGACGCGACAATTGCAGGACGTTTTCGATGACTCGGTTCATGCGCTGGGAGTGGTCTTGAATGATCTGCGTCAGACGCCGATCAGCGCTATCGAGTTCCTCGGACTCCGCCAATAGCTGCGCGGCATGACTGATGGCGCCCAGCGGATTGCGGATTTCATGGGAAATCCCGGCGGTCAGGCGCCCGAGCGCGGCCAGTTTGAGCTGCTGGGCTTGCTGGGCGACTTGCGCCAGATCTTCAAGAAACACCAGGGTTTGCTGGTTGGGGCTTTGTTCAAGGGCGATGAAGTTGGGTTGCAGCTCCAGGCCGTTGCCGGGAATCTTCAGGCTTTGCGGGCGCAGGGTCGGGTTGTTCAGCCACAACTGCAGGCGATCGACCAGCGGCTTGGAGTAGTCGTCGATCAAATGCCCTTCAAGATGCGACTGGGCCAGCAGGCTTTTCGCGCTGTGGTTGGCCAGTTGCACCCGGCGCTGTTCGTCGAGCACCAGGATGCCGGTGCGCATGCGTTGCAGAATCAGGGCGTTGAGGGCTTCGAGGCTGATGACTTCGCTGGCGCGCTGTTCGGCGAGGTGCTCGCTGACTTCCAGACGCCGGACCAGGCCCTGGACCAGCCATGAGGCGGCAAAGCACAAGGCGCCGAGGGTGCCGGCCTGCAGGTAATCGTTGGCGCTCAGGGGATGGCTGAAACCCAACAAGAAACTTGAACCGACAATGCCGAGGGCGCCGATGGCGGCAATCAGCAGGCCGATGCGCCGCCGCAGCAAAGTGTTGCTGATCGCCACCGAGACAATCAGCAGGTTGCCGATGGCGCTGGCGACCCCGCCCGCCGCGTAGAACAAACCGCACAGCAGCAGGACATCCACCAGCGCCAGGCTGAACAGCTGCGCCGGGCGGCGGGTGTTTTCCAGAAACACCACCAGCAGGATGTTCAGCACCAGATACAGCCAACTGCCGCTGCGCAGCAGGTCGTCGTCGGCCGACGTCAGCAAGCGGTTGTCCATGTTGCTGGAGATCAACAGCACCAGCGTGATGCCGACGCTTAAACGGTAGAGATGATAAAGGCGCAGCAGACGCTGAGCCTGTTTGCTGTCGGCGTTGTCGGCCTCAGCGATCACTGGAGCCTGGGCCTTGCTCAAGGTGAGCCTGGCTGCAATACCACTGTTGCTGAAGGTTCAGCGCGCGATCGCGCGGCAGGTGCACGCCGCAATGGGCGCAACGCACCATCGGCGCGGCGTCCTGCTCGCGGGGCGCTTGGGCAGACGAGGCGGGCGCCTTGAATTTACGCCACAGCCATACCGCAGCGAAAATCAGGACAATCCAGAACAATAAACGAAGCATGATGGGCGGCTTTTCGGCTAATGATTCGGCAGTTTAGCCAAGGAGCCGGCAGGCGCACAGACTATTAACGCGCAGGTATGAAAAAGGGAGATCCGCAGATCTCCCTTTTTTGGACAGCCGGTGTGATCAGTCGAACACGCCGAAGGTCATGTAGCTGAACCACGAGCGGTCGTCATTGTTGCCGGTGGCTTCGTGTTCTTCTTCGATCACGTCGCCATTGTCGTCTTTAGGCTTGAGCTCGTTCGGGATCGCGTCTTTCGCGTCCTGGAACTGCTTCTGCACGTCCTGGTTGGCGCGGGTTTCTCCCGGCGGCAGCGGTGGACGCGATTCGATCAGGCCCAGGGTTGCCTTGCTCAGGAACGAACGGTTGTCGGCTTCGGCAACCGAAGGCACGAACTGACCATCCTGCAGGCTTGGGTGGTTCGGGTAGTTGAGTTTCAGGGTTTCCAGGCTGGTGGCGGCCAGGTCGTCCAGGTGCAGACGCTGGTAAGCCTCGGTCATCACCGCCAGGCCGTCGCCGACCGATGGGGTTTCCTGGAAGTTTTCCACCACGTAACGGCCACGGTTGGCGGCAGCCACATACGCCTGACGGGTCAGGTAGTAGTCGGCCACGTGGATTTCGTAGGCAGCCAGCAGGTTGCGCAGGTAGATCATGCGCTGCTTGGCGTCCGGCGCGTAGCGGCTGTTCGGGTAGCGGCTGGTCAGTTGGGCGAACTCGTTGTACGAGTCGCGGGCAGCGCCCGGATCACGCTTGGTCATGTCCAGCGGCAGGAAGCGCGCCAGCAGGCCGACGTCCTGGTCGAACGAGGTCAGGCCCTTGAGGTAGTAGGCGTAGTCCACGTTCGGGTGCTGTGGATGCAAACGGATAAAACGCTCGGCGGCGGACTTGGCAGCTTCCGGCTCAGAGTTTTTATAGTTGGCATAAATCAGTTCAAGCTGTGCCTGATCCGCGTAGCGACCGAACGGATAGCGCGACTCCAGAGCCTTCAGCTTGGCCGTGGCACTGGTATAGCTGTTGTTGTCCAGGTCGGTCTGAGCCTGCTGGTACAGCTCGGCTTCGCTCAGGTTTTCGTCGACGACTTCCTTCGATGAGCAAGCAGCGGTCAATGCGAGGATGGCGATCAGCAGCAGGTGTTTCACTTGCATGGCGGCTTGCGTCCCTATGACGGCCGCTGTCTTGGGCGGGGCCGTCCTGTTATGATGAGCGCCCCGTTGAAAAGCCTCGGGGCAAAAGACGCCGTATTTAACCACAAGCGCGCAGCCGAAACCAAAGGCTGTGCCGACGCCCAGTCAGAGCATGTCCGATAAAATTGAACTTCGCGCAGAGGTGCCGTCCGATTTGGGCGGCCAACGCCTCGATCAAGTCGCCGCCCAACTCTTCGCTGAGCACTCACGCTCGCGCCTTTCCGCCTGGATCAAAGAAGGTCGCCTGACTGTGGACGGAGCGGTCATCCGCCCCCGCGACATCGTGCACGGCGGTGCCATCCTTGAGCTGACTGCCGAGCAGGAAGCCCAGGGCGAATGGATCGCCCAGGACATCGAGCTCGACATCGTCTACGAAGACGACGACATCCTGGTCATCAACAAGCCTGCGGGCCTGGTTGTGCACCCGGCTGCCGGCCATGCCGATGGCACCTTGCTCAACGCCTTGCTGCACCACGTGCCGGACATCATCAATGTCCCGCGCGCCGGTATCGTGCATCGCCTGGACAAGGACACCACCGGTCTGATGGTGGTGGCCAAGACCATTCAGGCGCAGACCAAACTGGTTGCACAGCTGCAAAGCCGCAGCGTCAGCCGGATCTACGAGTGCATCGTGATCGGCGTGGTGACGGCCGGTGGCAAGATCAACGCCCCGATCGGCCGTCACGGCCAGCAGCGCCAGCGCATGGCGGTGATGGAAGGCGGCAAGCCGGCCGTCAGCCACTACCGCGTGCTGGAGCGGTTCCGTTCGCACACCCATGTGCGGGTCAAACTGGAAACCGGTCGGACCCACCAGATCCGTGTGCATATGTCGCACATCAACTTCCCGTTGGTCGGCGACCCGGCGTACGGCGGTCGTTTCCGCATTCCGCCTGCCGCGAACCCGACCATGGTCGAGTCGCTCAAGCACTTCCCGCGTCAGGCCCTGCACGCGCGTTTCCTCGAGCTGGATCATCCGACCACCGGTGAGCGCATGAGCTGGGAATCGCCGCTGCCGGAAGATTTCGTCTGGCTGCTGACCCTGCTCAAGCAGGATCGCGAGGCATTCGTCGGATGAACTGGCTGACGCCGGACTGGCCTGCGCCGGCCAGCGTCAGGGCCTGCGTCACCACCCGCGAGGGGGGTGTCAGCGAGGCGCCGTTCGACAGCCTCAACCTCGGCGATCATGTCGATGATCGCCCGGAGGCCGTTGCCGAGAATCGTCGGCGTCTGACCGATCACTTCTCGATCAAGCCTGCCTGGTTGCAGCAAGTGCACGGGATCGTCGTGGCCCATGCTGATCCGGCTGTGGTCGCCACCGCCGATGCCAGTTGGACGGCCACTCCGGGTATTGCCTGCGCGGCCATGACCGCTGATTGCCTGCCGGCATTGTTCTGTGATCGTGCCGGCACGCGCGTTGCGGCGGCTCATGCCGGTTGGCGCGGGTTGGCGGCGGGTGTGCTTGAAGCTACCCTCGATCATCTCGACACCGCTCCGGCGGACGTGCTGGTCTGGCTCGGCCCGGCCATCGGCCCGACAGCGTTTGAGGTCGGCCCGGAAGTACGTGAAGTCTTCGTCAATCAACTCCCCGAGGCGGCATCAGCCTTCGTCCCAAGCCACAATGCTGGCAAGTTCATGGCCGACATCTACCTGCTGGCGCGCCTGCGTCTGGCTGAGCGAGGTGTCACTGCGGTTTATGGCGGCGGTTTCTGCACCGTGAACGATCCGCGCTTCTTTTCTTACCGCCGTGCGTCGCGCACCGGTCGCTTTGCCTCCCTCGTTTGGCTCACCCGCTAGACTTGCCTGACCTGAATCAACTCTCTGACGCTTGAATCTCCCAGAATCGACCGCATCTACAGTGGTATCTGGCAGGTTTCTTTATTCAGGATGGTTTCTTAGGTCCGGCCTGCTCAAAAGGAAGGTGACCCATGCGTATAGACCGTTTAACCAGCAAATTACAGTTGGCGTTATCCGACGCCCAATCCCTGGCCGTTGGCCACGATCATCCGGCCATCGAGCCGGCGCACTTGATGCAAGCCATGCTTGAACAGCAGGGTGGTTCGATCAAACCCCTGTTGATGCAAGTAGGCTTTGACGTCAACAGCTTGCGCAAAGAGCTGACCAAAGAGCTCGATCAATTACCGAAAATCCAGAACCCGACCGGCGACGTCAACATGTCGCAGGATCTGGCGCGCCTGCTCAATCAGGCCGATCGCCTGGCCCAGCAAAAGGGCGACCAGTTCATTTCCAGCGAACTGGTGCTGCTCGCCGCGATGGACGAGAACAGCAAGCTCGGCAAACTGCTGCTCGGCCAAGGTGTGAGCAAGAAAGCCCTGGAAAACGCGATCAACAACCTGCGCGGTGGTGAGGCCGTCAATGACGCCAACCACGAAGAGTCGCGTCAGGCGTTGGACAAGTACACCGTTGACCTGACCAAGCGCGCCGAGGAGGGCAAGCTCGATCCGGTGATCGGCCGTGACGACGAAATTCGTCGCACCATTCAGGTTCTGCAACGCCGGACCAAGAACAACCCGGTGCTGATCGGCGAGCCTGGAGTGGGTAAAACCGCGATTGCCGAAGGTCTGGCCCAGCGCATCATCAACGGCGAAGTGCCGGATGGTCTCAAGGGCAAGCGTCTGTTGTCGCTGGACATGGGCGCGCTGATTGCCGGTGCCAAGTACCGCGGTGAGTTCGAAGAACGCCTGAAATCCCTGCTCAATGAACTGTCGAAGCAGGAAGGTCAGATCATTCTGTTCATCGACGAACTGCACACCATGGTTGGCGCCGGTAAAGGCGAAGGCTCGATGGATGCCGGCAATATGCTCAAGCCGGCACTGGCGCGCGGTGAGCTGCATTGCGTCGGCGCCACCACGCTCAACGAGTACCGCCAATATATAGAGAAGGACGCGGCCCTCGAACGGCGCTTCCAGAAAGTCCTGGTGGACGAGCCGAGCGAAGAAGACACCATTGCCATCCTGCGTGGCCTTAAAGAACGTTATGAGGTGCACCACAAGGTGGCGATCACCGACGGCGCGATCATCGCCGCGGCCAAGCTCAGCCATCGCTACATCACTGACCGGCAGTTGCCGGACAAGGCCATCGACCTGATCGACGAGGCCGCCAGCCGCATTCGCATGGAGATCGACTCCAAGCCGGAAGTGCTGGATCGTCTGGAGCGCCGCCTGATTCAGTTGAAGGTGGAATCCCAGGCACTGAAGAAAGAAAGCGATGAAGCGGCCATGAAGCGCCTGGAAAAACTCCAGGAAGAAATCGTCCGCCTTGAGCGTGAGTACTCGGACCTGGAAGAAATCTGGAACTCGGAAAAAGCCGAGGTGCAGGGTTCGGCGCAGATTCAGCAGAAGATCGAGCAGTCGCGTCAGGAACTGGAAGCCGCGCGCCGTAAAGGCGACCTCAACCGCATGGCCGAATTGCAGTACGGGGTGATCCCGGATCTGGAGCGCAGCCTGCAAATGGTCGACCAGCACGGCAAGAGCGAAAACCAGTTGCTGCGCAGCAAGGTGACCGAAGAGGAAATCGCCGAAGTCGTTTCGAAGTGGACCGGTATTCCGGTATCGAAAATGCTCGAAGGCGAGCGCGACAAGCTGATGAAGATGGAAAGCCTGTTGCACCAGCGTGTGATCGGTCAGGACGAGGCGGTGGTGGCCGTGTCCAACGCGGTACGGCGTTCCCGTGCCGGGCTGGCGGATCCGAATCGTCCGAGCGGCTCGTTCATGTTCCTCGGCCCGACCGGTGTCGGTAAAACCGAGCTGTGCAAGGCGTTGGCCGAATTCCTCTTTGATACTGAAGAGGCGATGGTGCGGATCGACATGTCCGAGTTCATGGAGAAACATTCCGTGGCACGACTGATCGGTGCACCACCGGGCTACGTGGGCTACGAGGAGGGCGGTTATCTGACCGAAGCGGTACGTCGCAAGCCTTACTCGGTGATCCTGCTGGATGAGGTCGAGAAGGCGCACCCGGATGTGTTCAACATCCTGCTGCAAGTGCTGGAGGATGGACGACTGACCGACAGCCACGGGCGCACGGTGGATTTCCGCAATACCGTGATTGTCATGACCTCGAACCTCGGTTCGTCGCAGATCCAGGAACTGGTGGGAGATCGTGAGGCGCAGCGGGCAGCGGTGATGGACGCGCTGACCAGTCACTTCCGTCCCGAGTTCATCAACCGGGTCGACGAAGTGGTGATCTTCGAGCCATTGGCGCGGGATCAGATCGCGGGCATTACCGAGATCCAGCTGGGCCGTCTGCGCAGCCGTCTGGCCGAGCGCGAGCTGAAGCTGGAACTGAGTCCGGAAGCGATGGACAAGTTGATTGCCGTTGGCTACGACCCGGTTTATGGCGCACGTCCTCTCAAACGTGCGATCCAGCGCTGGATCGAAAACCCTTTGGCGCAGTTGATCCTGTCGGGGCATTTCCTGCCGGGCGACACGGCGACCGGCAAGGTCGTGAACGACGAAATCGTTTTCGACTGAGCGGCAAAGCCAATGAAATAAGGAAGGCCTCGCTTTGCGAGGCCTTTTTTTCGTTAGGCTGTTGAACTCTAAGGAAAAGGCTTGTAAAGTGCGCCCCGCAGTCAGTCACCCGCAGCATCTCAGCTCACTGAGCTGAAATCTGAAATAAGTTGCAAATCATTAACTTGAAAGCGATTTAGGGGGTTGACAGAGGTGTTCTAGGTTGTAGAATAGCGCGCCTCAGACACACGAACGCAGCGATGCGAACGATGTCTGGAAGCTGTAAGATTCACCGTTGTAAATTGAAATATGTAGTTCCGTGATAGCTCAGTCGGTAGAGCAAATGACTGTTAATCATTGGGTCCCAGGTTCGAGTCCTGGTCACGGAGCCAATTTCAAACCGGGGTATAGCGCAGTCCGGTAGCGCGCCTGCTTTGGGAGCAGGATGTCAGGAGTTCGAATCCCCTTACCCCGACCATTTTTGGGTCGTTAGCTCAGTTGGTAGAGCAGTTGGCTTTTAACCAATTGGTCGTAGGTTCGAATCCCACACGACCCACCATTTTTGAAACCAGGTTACACTGGGATCGAATCTTAAGATCAGAGGCCAAAAGCGCTGATCGAAGAAGGCGATCTTTGAAAGATCGCCTTTTTTTTACCGGGGTATAGCGCAGTCCGGTAGCGCGCCTGCTTTGGGAGCAGGATGTCAGGAGTTCGAATCCCCTTACCCCGACCATATTAAAAATCCTCGTATCGAAAGATACGGGGATTTTTTTTGCCTGCAAAAAACTCTCGATCGCACCGCAGAAACAAATATGGGAGCGAGCCTGCTCGCGAAGGGGGTGTGTCATTCAACAATGGCGTCGACTGACACACCGCTTGCGCGAGCAGGCTCGCTCCCACATTTTTTAGATCAGTGCAGCTTCAGGCGTGGCTCAGTCCCGCGACCGATCTTGCTGCCCAGCATCAGCATTGCCGTGCGGAACGGCCCGTACAGCGCCATCTGGTGCATGCGGTACAGCGAGACGTAGAACATCCGCGCCAGCCAGCCTTCGAGCATCACGCTGCCGGTCAGGTTGCCCATCAAGTTACCCACAGCCGAAAAACGCGACAGCGAAATCAGCGAGCCGTAGTCGGTGTACTTGTACTCCGGCAGGGATTTGCCTTCGATGCGCAATTTCAGCGATTTGGCAAGCAGCGACGCTTGTTGGTGCGCGGCTTGTGCACGTGGCGGCACGTTGCGATCCGAACCCGGTTGCGGGCAGGCGGTGCAATCACCGAAGGCGAAGATGTTTTCGTCACGGGTGGTCTGCAGCGTCGGCAATACTTGCAGTTGATTGATGCGGTTGGTTTCCAGACCATCGATGTCCTTGAGGAAACCCGGCGCACGGATACCGGCGGCCCAGACTTTCAGGCTGGCCTTGATCTCATTGCCATCGGCCGTGATCAGACTGTCGGCGGTCACTTCGCTGACCGACGCGTTGGTCATCACGTTGACCCCGAGCTTTTCCAGAGTCTTGTGCACCGGCCCGCTGATGCGCTCCGGCAGGGCGGGCAGCACCCGTGGGCCGGCTTCGATCAGGGTGATGTGCATGTTTTCCGGTTTGATCCGGTCCAGACCGTATGCCGCCAGCTCATGCGCGGCGTTGTGCAGTTCTGCCGCCAGTTCGACACCGGTGGCGCCGGCACCGACGATGGCCACGCTGATCTGTTCGATCACGTCGGTCTGCCCGGCATGGGCGCGCAGGTAGTGGTTGAGCAGTTGCTGGTGGAAGCGCTCGGCCTGTTTGCGGGTGTCGAGAAACAGGCAGTGCTGCGCTGCGCCCTGGGTACCGAAGTCGTTGGTGGTGCTGCCGACGCTGATCACCAGCGTGTCGTACGGCACTTCACGAGCCGGCACCAGCTCTACGCCGTTCTCGTCGTAGGTCGCCGCCAACTGGATTTTTTTCTCTGCGCGATCAAGCCCGCTCATGCGCCCCAGCTGGAACTCGAAGTGGTTCCATTTGGCTTGGGCAACATAGTTGAGTTCGTCTTCGGAAGAGTTCAGCGATCCGGCGGCCACTTCGTGCAGCAGTGGTTTCCAGATGTGCGTCAGGTTCGCGTCGACCAGCATCACACTGGCCGTGCCGCGCTTGCCCAGAGTCTTACCCAGACGGGTAGCCAGCTCCAGACCGCCGGCGCCGCCGCCGACAATAACAATACGATGGGACATGGGGATAACTCGCAAGGTTTTTAAAGGAAATCGGTGCGGTTACCCGAGCGAGCGCGAGGCAGCTCATAGCGTCAGGTAACTGATAAGTCGGCTCAGCAGGCCCAGACCAACGGTCACTGCAACCACCAGCACGAGGAGCATCCACGGCCGGAAAGGCCGGCGCTCGACTCGGTGTTGGGACAACTGCAGGTACTCTTCGACATGCTTCTGGTCTTCGGGGTTCAGGCGGCTGGTCATAAAGGCCTCGTCAGGTAGACGTTGCTGAAGGTGGGGAAGCTACAGCAGTTTTTATCCCGGGTTGAACGCAGCATAGCCACTGGCCGGAACCGGTTCGACCGAAACACCGTCGTCGAGGCGAATGATCCCGCTTTGTAACACTCGTGCGGTAATTCCGCCATGCCCGCGCACCGCTTGAAAGGTGCCGGGGCCGAGGTTGTTTTGCAGGCGCGCGCAGGGCTGGCACCAGCCAGTAGTTTCGAATATGGCCTGACCAATGCGAAAGCGCCGCCCCTTGAGACTGAACAAATTGATGCCGCTGATGACCAGATTGCGCCGCAGATCTTCAGGCCTCACCGGTTGATCTTCAGGCCGGCCCATCAGCGCGCTGATGACGGCCAGGTGTTCGAACTGAATCAGCGTGACTTGTCGCGCGTTACGCGCCCCGGGACGGGCGTGATCGCCGGTTAATCCGGCCTCCAGACGTGCCTCGACGGCATCGAGTTCGAGCATCGGGCCACGGGATTGCGGGCGCACGCCGATCCAGCGTACGCGGCCGGTCTGCGGGACGTCGGCAATCATCTGCTGCAGTGGTGTCACAGGCTGATCCCGACATCGAAGACGATGCTGCGTCCCAGGTTGCTGCGCAGAAAGTCCGGCGCATCGGGATGGGCGAACAGCACCCGGGCGAAGGTCGGGCCGACCAGCGACAGCGAGCGCCAGCCCTGGCGCAGGTATTCGGTGGGCGGCGGAAAGTGGCTGTTGAGGTCCAGCACTTCGCGCTTGAGGCTGGCGAAGGCAATGATGTCCAGCTCGCCCAGATCCATACCGCGTTCCTTGTAGTTGTGTGCTTTTTTGCGCAGGGTCGGCGCCAGGCGCAACAGAAATTCGTTGGCCGGAATCCGCCGCGGCTTGGCTTCACGGCGCACCAGTTGACTGAGCGAGAACGCGCTGCGCCGCCGCTGCAATTCGTCGCGCCATTCGTCGTTGAGCCGGCGCCCTTCATCGAGGACGAAGAATACTTCGAAGTTGGCGTCGCGAAACAGCACGTCCGGCGGCTCGCCGGCAGGGGCGAACTCGTCGGCGCGGTAAGGGATGTTCAAGCCTTGCAGCAGGCGCTGGCAGACCCAACGCTCACGCTCCCATTTGCGGGCATTGGACAGGAACGCGTTGGCTTGCTCGGCCGCAATGGTCAGCAGGCGTAAGTAATCTGAGTCATCCATAAGCCCAAGCTTAGCGTTCAAATGCGACAAGCTGAAAGCACCGCGCGGCAAAGTGTGTCAGTGGGCAGCCGGAAAGGGCGGTGTAGACTGATGAAAACCGTCCGTTAATGCCATATCGAGGGGATGAACGTGAAATATCGCTGGCTGCTGCTGTTGGCTGTTGTTCCGCTGTGGGCCCAGGCCCTTGAAGTCGGCGAACGCCTGGCGCCCTGGACGTTGCTTGATCAGTACGATCAGGCGTTCACCCTCGACAACCGCACCACGACGCTGCTGGTGGCGCGCGACATGGACGGCGCCAAGCTGATCAAGCAGGCGTTGAAGGATCAGCCCAAAGGCTATCTGGAAGCGCGTCACGCGGTATTCGTCGCCGACATCCAGCGCATGCCGGCATTGATCGCCAAAATGTTCGCCGTTCCGGCCATGCGCGACTTTAGCTATCGGGTCCTGCTCGACCGCGAGGGCCGGGTGGCGTCGCGCTATCCGGGCGCCGAAGGCTCGGTGCTGTGGCTGCAACTCAGGGACGGCCGACTGCTCGAACAACGTGAGTATGCCGACGCGGCCCAGTTGCACGAGGCACTGGAGAAGGCCCGCCCATGATCGGCGCCGAACTGCTGTCACCTGAAAGCCTGACGGTGGGCTGGCTGATTTACGCGCCGGTGCTGGTCTGGGCGATCTGTCGTGCGCCGTGGGTCGAGTTGTTCAGTGACAGTCGCCGTCAGCATTTGCTGTTCGGCACTGTGTTCGCGCTATTTCTGTTGTGGATGGTGCGCAGGGATTTCGACACCGGCGTCTCTTACCACTTCATCGGTATGACCGCCGTGACACTCTTGCTCGACTGGCCACTGGCGATTGTCGGCGGGCTGGTGGCGCAGATCGGGCTGGTGTTGCTCGGGCGTCAGGATCTGGTGGCGGTCGGGGTCAACGGTACGCTGCTGATCTTGTTGCCGGTGTTGATCACCGAGTGTGTGGCGATCGTCGTCGAGCGCGCCCAGCCACGTAATCCGTTTGTGTATATCTTCTGTTCCGGATTCTTTGCGGCGGCGTTGTCGGCCTTGTTGTGCCTGGTGCTGAGCCTGAGCCTGCTCTGGTACGACGGACTGTTTGCCATGCCGGAATGGCTGGAAGATTTTATCGGCTACCTGTGGCTACTGATTTTTCCCGAAGCGTTCATCAACGGCATGGTGATCAGCGCGCTGGTGGTGTTCAGTCCCGAGTGGCTGGAGACCTTCAACCGTACCCGCTACCTTTCGGCGCCGTGGAAGGACGACGATCCCAAGTCTTGATCCACATCAAATCCGCCAACCGCGCGGCATTTCATGCTCGGCCAAATTCCTTCAGGAGCAGCGGCATGAGTGTGTACGAGTGGGCGAGGCAGGAAACGCGGCAGAGTCTGGAGATGGCGCAGGAGGTGGGTTTCGATCCGGGCCTGAGCTTGCGCGCCTTGCTCAGCGCAGTGGTGCAACAGAGCAAGACGGTGCGCAACGCCGAAGACCTGGCGGACGAGTTGCGCTTTCTGGCGGAAAACCTCGACGACGATCAGGACTACGGCTTCATGCGGCCCTGATGGCGATCAGTGGCGCGGGTCGAAATCGCCGGAGAACATTTCGTCTTCGGCGTCCGGTGCCACCTGGATCTTGTGTTCTTCCGACGCCCAGGCACCCAGGTCGATCAGCTTGCAGCGATCAGAGCAGAACGGACGGAATTTGTTCTCGGGGGTAAATTCCACGGGGGCGCCGCAGGTTGGGCATTCGACGGTTGTAGGGCTCATGACTGGCCTCCGGATAAAGTCAGGTAAAAGTGATGCAGGCGCTCGACTTCGCTGTGCAGCCAGGCGAGGTCGCGGTCGTTGACCACCACATCGTCGGCACGGCTCACGCGCTCTTCGCGGCTCGACTGGGCCTTGAGGATCGCCTGGACCTGCTGTTCGCTGGTCTGGTCACGCTGCAAGGTGCGTTCGATCTGCAGTTGTTGCGGGGCATCGATCACCAGGATGCGCTGGGTCATCGTGTATTGCCCGGATTCGATCAACA
Organism: Pseudomonas sp. 86_A; assembly: GCF_017491705.1. Classification (NCBI taxonomy): domain Bacteria; kingdom Pseudomonadati; phylum Pseudomonadota; class Gammaproteobacteria; order Pseudomonadales; family Pseudomonadaceae; genus Pseudomonas; species Pseudomonas sp. 86_A. The sequence goes on from NZ_JAFGYS010000005.1 coordinate 292,210, forward strand.
GCGGTGACACCAGAATCGCGTAAGGCGATTTTGCCAGTGCCAGATGCTGGGCGATCTCCTCGGCGATCAACGGATGCAGTAGGGCTTCGAGCCAGCGGCGTTGCTCCGGCAGTTCAAAAATCAGCTGGCGCAGGGCCGCACGGTTCAGCGTGCCGTCGGCCTGCAACACCTGCGGGCCGAAGTGTTCGGCAATCTTCGCCAGCGCCGGACGTCCCGGCTCGACCACCCAGCGTGCCGCATGGTCGGCGTCGACCACGTGGACCCCGAGGTCGATAAAGTGCTGGGCCGCAGCGCTTTTGCCGCTGCCGATGCCGCCGGTCAGGCCGAGAATCCAGGGTTTTTCCACAGGGGTATTCATTTCAAACCGACAAACTGCCAATAGAAGTCGGTTATTTGACCACCCCAGAGCAAGGCAATCCAGCCGGCAATGGCCAGATACGGGCCAAAGGGGATCGGCGTCGAGGTTTTCTGCTCGCGCAGACGCAGCAGAATCACTCCGACAATCGCGCCCACCAGCGATGACAGCAGGATCGTCAGCGGCAGAATCTGCCAGCCGCCCCAGGCGCCGAGCAACGCCAGCAGCTTGAAATCGCCATGGCCGATGCCGTCCTTGCCGGTCAGCAGCTTGAACAGCCAGAACACTGACCACAACGCCATGTAACCGACCACCGCACCCCACAGCGCCGCGTGCAGTGAGACAAATACCCCGAAACTGTTGACGATCAACCCCAGCCACAGCAACGGCAGCACCAGCACATCGGGCAGCAGTTGATGCTCGGTGTCGATCAGGCTCATCGCCAGCAGCCCCCAGGTGAGGACGATCAACAGGCACGCCGCCCAGCCAAAACCCACCTGCCAGGCGATGAACGCCGAGAGCAGGCCGCAGGCCAGTTCCGTCAGGGGATAACGCTTGCTGATCGGTGTGGCGCAAGCGGAGCAGCGCCCGCGCAGGGCCAGATAGCTGAGCAGGGGAATGTTCTCCCACGCACGAATCCGATGGCCGCAGTGCGGGCAAGTGGAGTGCGGCAGCATCAGGTTGTAGGTGGGCAGGGGTGTGTCGGTCGGCAGGCCGAGGACGTCCTGGGCCTGCTGGCGCCAATCGCGCTCGAGCATTTTCGGCAGACGCCAGATCAGCACGTTGAGAAAACTGCCGACCACCAGACCCAGCAGCAGTGCGGTGCACACAAAGGCCAGCGGATACAGACTGAAAAGTTCGTCGATAGGCATGTCAGATCGCTGAGCCGAGTTGGAAGATCGGCAAGTACATGGCCACGACCAGACCGCCGACGATGACCCCGAGCACCACCATGATGAACGGCTCCATCAGGCTGGTGAGGTTGTCGACCATGTTATCCACTTCGTCCTCATAAAAACCGGCGACTTTGTCGAGCATGTCGTCCAGCGCGCCGGACTCCTCGCCGATGGCAGTCATCTGCACCGCCATGTTGGGGAACACGCCGGTGCTGCGCATGGAAAAATTCAGCTGCATGCCGGTGGCGACGTCCTGGCGGATGCGCAGCACCGCGCGCTTGAACACCACATTGCCGGTGGCGCCGGCCACTGAATCGAGCGCTTCTACCAACGGCACGCCAGCGGCGAACGTGGTCGACAGGGTGCGGGCGAATCGCGCCACCGCCGACTTGTACATCAGCGTGCCTACCAGCGGCAGTTTCAGCAGCCAGGTGTCTTTGCGGTCACGCAGTGCCTGGGATGTTTTCAACGCGCGACGCGTACCGAAAAACACCGCAACCAGTGCGCCAAGCACCGCCCACCACCATTGCTGCATGAACTCGGAAATGCCGATCACCATCAGCGTGAAGGCCGGCAGTTCCGCACCGAAGCCGGAGAACACCGCCTGAAACTGCGGCACCACCTTCACCAGCAAAATCCCGGTGACGACCATCGCCACCAGCACCACCGCTGTCGGGTAGGTCATGGCTTTCTTGATCTTGGCCTTGAGTGCTTCGCTTTTTTCCTTGTAGGTCGCGACCCGCTCAAGCAGCGTGTCGAGGGCGCCGGATTGCTCGCCGGCATCCACCAGGTTGCAATACAACTCATCGAAATACTGCGGCTTCTTGCGCAGGGCAGTGGCGAAGCTGTTGCCGGCGGCCACTTCCTGCTTCACCTCGTCCACCAGTTTGCGCATCGCCGGATTGTCGAAGCCTTCGCCAATGATGTCGAACGACTGCAGCAAAGGTACGCCAGCCTTCATCATGGTCGCCATCTGCCGGGTGAACAGCGCGATGTCCTGGGCCTTGATGCGTTTGCCGAAGCTCAGCAGGGACGCGGATTTCTTGCGCACCTTGCCGGGGTTGATCCCTTGCTTGCGCAGTTGGGCCTTGATCAGCGCGGGGTTCTGCCCACTCAATTCGCCGGTAACCTTGCTGCCTTTGCGGTCCGTGCCTTCCCAGGCGTAGACACTGATTTTTGCTGCCTTGACCGCCATGTTCAGTCCTTGGTGACCCGGTTGATTTCTTCCAGGCTGGTAATGCCTTGCATGGCCTTGTGCAGGCCCGAGGTGCGCAGATCGTCGAAACCGTCGCGACGCATCTGGCTGTCGATTTCCAGCGAGTTGCCTTCGGCCATGATCAGCCGTTGCAGCTCGGGGGTGTTTTTCACCACTTCATAAATTCCCACGCGTCCTTTGTAGCCGCCGTTGCAGTGATCGCAACCGACCGGCTCATAGATTGTGAAACTGCCGATCTGTTCCGGCGCAAAGCCCTCCTTGATCAGTGTTTCGCGAGGGATCTCGATCGGTGTCTTGCAGTGGCTGCACAGCTTGCGCGCCAGGCGCTGGGCGATGATCAGGCTCACCGAGGTGGCGATGTTGAAGCCGGGGATACCCATGTTGTGCAGGCGGGTCAGGGTTTCGGCGGCGCTGTTGGTGTGCAGCGTGGACAACACGAGGTGCCCGGTCTGCGCAGCCTTGATCGCGATCTCGGCAGTTTCCAGGTCGCGGATCTCGCCGACCATGATCACATCCGGGTCCTGGCGCAGAAACGAGCGCAGCGCCTGGGCAAAATCCAGCCCCTGTTTCGGATTGACGTTGACCTGGTTGATGCCTTCCATGTTGATTTCCACCGGGTCTTCGGCGGTGGAAATGTTGATGTCGACGGTATTGAGGATATTCAGGCCGGTGTACAGCGATACGGTTTTCCCCGAGCCGGTTGGCCCAGTCACCAGAATCATCCCCTGCGGTTGCTTGAGCGCCGCCATATACAGGTCTTTCTGCGCCGGCTCGTAACCCAGCGCATCAATGCCGATCTGCGCACTGGACGGATCGAGGATCCGGATCACCACTTTTTCGCCCCACAGGGTCGGCAGGGTGTTGACCCGGAAGTCGATCGACTTGCTCTTCGACAGACGCATCTTGATCCGCCCGTCCTGGGGTTTGCGTCGTTCCGAGATATCGAGGCTGGCCATGACTTTCAGGCGTGCGGCAATCCGGCCGGCCAACTGGATCGGCGGTTTGGCCACTTCGCGCAGGATGCCGTCGGTCCGCACCCGCACCCGGAAGTTCTTTTCGTAGGGTTCGAAGTGCAGGTCTGAGGAACCACTCTTGATCGCGTCGAGCAGCATCTTGTGCACGAAGCGAACCACCGGGGCATCATCGGCATCGAGTCCGCCGATGGCGTCCTGGCGGCTGTCGTCGACGGATTCGACATCCACGCCGTCAAGATCAACATCGGCCATGTCTTCGAGTCCGCTGGCGTGGGTATCGAAGAATTTCTCGATGGCATCGGTGAGCTTGTCGTCCTCTACCAGAATCGCTTCGGTGCTCAACCCGGTGCTGAACTGGATGTCGTTGATCGCCTGGTGATTGCTCGGGTCGGAAATGCCCACGAACAGTTTGTTGCCGCGCCGCCACAAGGGCAGGGCGTGATGCTGGCGCACCAGTTTTTCACTGACCAGGCCCTTGGGCTGGGTTTCCTTGTCGAGGCAATTGAGGTCCATGAAGGCCATGCCGAAATGCTCGGAAGCGATTTCGGCCACCTGTGAACTCTTCACCAGTTTGTTCTGCACCAGATAGCTGACCAGCGACAGCCGATTGCGCTGCGCCTGTTGCCAGGCCTGCTGGGCGCTTTTTTCCGTCAACAGTTCAGCCTGTACCAGTTGCTTGGCCAGACCGCTCAAAGCGATGTCATTCATGGGGATTCCGCACGCTTGCCGTTCATGACTTATAGCCTAGTCAAGTGACAGCGCCAAACACGTCGGGCACAGGTGACAAAAAGTGTCAGATAGTGCGGTTGTCGGTTGTAGGAAAGGCCGTCGCATCGCGCTCATGCCGAGTATTCGGGGGCATGGCACGGTTGGCATGGGCTATGCTGAGCCCATCTCAGATCATGAGATTCCGACTCATGCATGGAGCGTGGCTATGAAAAAACAACAGGGCTTTACTCTGATCGAGCTGCTGATCGTCGTGGCGATCATCGGCATTCTGGCGACCATCGCCTTGCCGCAGTATTCCAAGTACCAAGCGCGTTCGAAAGTGACGGCGGGTCTGGCGGAGATCAGTGCACTGAAAGTGCCGTTCGAAGACACCATTAATCAAGGCACGGATCCGACTTTGACGCTGGTCGCCGGTAGCGCCACGGCAACGACGTCCAATTGCACGCTGGCCGCTAGTGGCACCGCATCGACGGGTGCTGGCACGATTACCTGCACCTTGGTGAACGCTCCAGGCCCGGTACTGGCTAAAACCATCACGCTGACTCGTTCCTCTGGTACCGGTGCAGGCGTATGGACTTGCGGCACTACTGTTGCACCGGACTACTCGCCGAAAGGCTGTGTCGCAAGCGGTACGTAATTCCAGCTCTTTGCTGATAAATGAATGCCCCGCCAATGCGGGGCATTTTTCATTGCGCAAGGGTTCTCAAAAGCTCCAATATTTTCAGCACCTTAGGAACTTTTCAAAAAGCCGCAACTTGCATGTGAATATTGCGCAAGTCATGCAAATTGCATGAATCCGAAAATTCATGATATTTGTAAGCTATTGATTTATATGGATTTTACCTTGTTTTAAAAGTTGGCACAGCGTTCGCAATATATCCAGTAACCCTGCTGACAAGACAACCAGCAGACTTTCCAGAAAAACAGGAGTTACTCGTATGAAGAAGTTCGCTATCACTGCCGCTGCTGCTACCGCGCTGACCCTGACCATGGCTTCCGGTGCCTTTGCACAATCCACCCAGGCTACTCAGGCTCCAATGACTCTGGCTGCTGGTGAAGTCACCAAGGCTAAAGAAGCTACTTCCGATACCTGGATCACTACCAAAGTCAAAAGCGACCTGGTAACCGAAAAAGGCATTCCAGGCACCGACATCAAAGTTGAAACCAATAAGGGCGTTGTATCGCTGTCCTCTGAAGTCGCTATCACCGAGGCTCAGAAAACCACCGCAGTGAACATCACCAAGAAAATCAAAGGCGTTAAAGCGGTCTCCGCTGACGGCCTGAAAGCCGAGTAAGGCATGACTTCTCGCCTGGACCGGGAGAAGGCGCGACAGACGGGCCGAGCAATACGTCTGCCGCAACTTTAGAGTTCATGCGAACGGTCACACGGATGTGACCATTACAGGCCCCGGCACTTGTGTCGGGGCCTGTTCTATTTCAGGGGCACCACAAAACAACTGTACGAATGAGCCTGCTCGCGATAGCGGTGTGTCAGTCAGCAAAACGTGCCGCTGAAAGACCGCTATCGCGAGCAGGCTCACTCCTACAGAGGGATGGTGTGACTCAATTGCCGCGCTTGCTGTTGATCTGTCGCAGGCGATTGCCTTCAAAGCGCAGGTACTGGTACATGCCGTTGCTCGGGCCGTAGGTCCATTCCTCGACCTGAAACTCTTCGCGGCGATTGGCGCTGCGCTTGTAGCCGAGGGCGTCGCGACTGACCGGCTCGCCGCACTTCTGCAGCACTTCGCTGGCGCGGTCGCCGAGGCTGACCAGTTGGCTGCCACAGCGCAGCGTGTCGGAGGCCAGGGCAGGGCTGGCGGCGAGTATCAACGTCAGCGCAACCAGCCATTTGTGGTTCATCATTCGGCGTCCAGATGCATTTGCGTCACGACCCGGCCATCGCTTTCGGCCTCACCCAGATTGGTGTCGATGAAGTACACCCGATCATCCGCCAGTTGACCTTTGTCGACCAGATAGTCCTTGATGCTGCTGGCGCGTTCCTGACCCAACTGGCGCAGCAGCACATCGCTGGAACTCCAGAACTTGATGATGCCTTCACGCATTTTCGCCGTGCGCTCTTCTTTGCCCAGGTCCTTCCATTCGGCCGGTGGCTGGGTTTTCAGGCGGGTGCGGTAGATGCCTTCGAGCAACGGGCCTTTCTCGTTTTCCGGGACCTGCAGCAGCGAGGCTTGCGCCGGCACCTTGTCGCCACGGCGCTGGAGCATCTTGTAGTAGTTGTATTGATATTCGCGTTCCAGACGCTGTTCGGCGATCAACGGACCGTCGCTGCTTTGCGCGGCGGTGCCTTCGATTTCCAGGCGCAGGGCCGGACGCTCCTTCAGGGCTTTGGACAGTTTATCCAGGGCCGACTCGGCGTCCTTGCTCAGGTCGCTGGAACCCGGGGCAAAGGACACGGTGCCGAGGTCTTCGGAACCGCCGCCGTTGATCAGCCCGCCAATCATCTTGAACGGTGCTGCAGCCGCTTTGACGATCAGATTGCGCAGGGTTTGCCAGACAATCGGCATCACGCTGAACTGCGGATTGTTGAGGTCGCCGGTGACCGGTAGCTCGATGGAGATTTTGCCGTCGACATCCTTGAGCAGGGCAATCGCCAGTTTCAGCGGCAGGCTCACGGCATCCGGGCTGTCGACTTTCTCACCGAGTTGCAGTTGTTCCACCACCACTTTGTTTTCAGCCTTCAACTGGCCCTTGGTGATCAGGTAATGCAGGTCAAGGTTGAGACGGCCCTTGCGGATGCGGTAACCGGCAAATTTGCCCGAGTACGGGGTCAGGGTGGTCAGCTCGACACGCTTGAAGCTGGTGGCGATGTCGAGGCTGGCCATTGGGTCGAACGGATTGACGGCCCCCTTGATGGTGACGGGCGCATAGCGGTCGACCTTGCCCTTGATGTCGACGCTGGCCGGTTTCGCCTGACGACTGTCGATGGTACCGATCTGGCCGTTGAGCTGTTGAACTGCGGTGGCGAAGTTCGGCGTCAGGCTGAAGTCGGCGAAGTTGGCCGAGCCGTCGTTGATTGCAATCGCGCCGATGTGAATGCCCAGCGGCTTGTCCTTGCTGGCCGGTTTGGCGGCGGCAGTCTTCGCACCGCTGTCGGGCGGTTGCGGGATCAGCAGATCGTCAATGTTGGTGGTGCGGTCATCGTTGATCATGAATCGCACGTACGGCTGGAACAGGTTGACCTTGTCGATCGACAGGCTGTCACCGTGTTGATAGTTGATGCCTTCAACCACCACTTGCTGCCACTTGAGGAAGTCGCGGGTTTTCAGGGTGTCGAGGGTATGCAGTTGATCGATCTGCGCACGTCCGGTCACGCCGAGTGCCAGTGGCTCGGTGCTCTTGAGGTTGACCTTCAGGTCGCTGCCGAGCATGCCGCTGCGCAGTTCAAGGCGAATGAACGGATTGATGTAGGACTGCGCGACGCGCAGGTCGATGTCCTGGGTTTTCACGTTGAGCTGGGCGGTGACCGGGGCGAGGTTGACCACGCCGTCGGCGTTGATCTTGCCTTGTTTGCCCAGCCCGCTGTCGAGTTTGACCTTGAAGGGCGAACCGTTGAGGCTGTCGAAATCCTGCAGATCAATGTTCAGCGGCGTGACATCCAGCGCCACCGGCGGTTTCGCCGAACGGTCGGCCAGATGCACCGTGTAGTTGCGCAACTGCACGTCTTTGAGCAGCACTTGCCATGGCTTGCTCGGCGCGGGCGATGTTTTCGGAGAGTCGGCGGCTGCCGGGGTATTGGCAGGTTCCGCCGCGGCTTTGGCTGCGGGTTTGGACGGTTGGCTGGCGAACAGTTTCTGCCAGTCCAGTTGACCGTCGGCCTCGAGCGCGGCCCAGGTTTCCAGTTTGTTGCTGCGAATCTTGCCGACCACCACTTGTTGTTTGGCCAGGTCCACCGAGGTTTCGCTGACGTCGAGGCGTTCAAGTTTTGCCAACGGGCGGCCGTCCGGCGCCTTGATCGCGAATGGCGCAATGCTCACCGCGACGTTGTTGAGCAGCAGTTCGGTTTCTTTCGACAGATTGAGTTTGTACTCGGTGCTGAGGTTGATCACACCGTCTTCGAGCACCAGCGGCAGCGCGTCACGCACGTAGGGCCAGAACGATTTCATCTTGCCATCGGTGACCTTCAGCGTGCCTTCAGAGGTGAAGGGGATCAGGCTGAAGTTGCCCTTCCAGTCGATCTGCCCACCGGCCGGGCCGGCAGCCACCAGCGTCATGTCGGCATTGTCTTCGGGCAGGGTGCTGAGGTTTTTCAGTTCGAAGTCGAGCTTGTCGTAGAGGAACTCGATCGGCTCGCTCGGCCGGGCGTCTTCGAAATGCACATTGCCACTGGCCAACTGAATGCGGTCGATGCGCAGCGGGAACGGCTTGGCATTCGGATCGGCCGGGGTCGGCTCGCTGGCGGGGAGTTTGAACAGGCCCAGCAAATTCAGCTGACCGTCCTTGGCGAAGAGGATTTCAGTCTTCGGCTTGTCCAGCTCGATATCGGCCAGGTGCAGGGCTTTGGTCCACAGGCTGTCGAGTTGCAGGTTGGCGTACAACCGCTCGAAGCCGACTTGTTCCTTGCCCGGCTCACCAATGATCAGGCCCCACAGGGTGACTTCAAGGCTGAACGGATTGAGTTCGATGCGCTGGATATGCGCAGGCACCGTGGCGTAGTTGGCCAACTGCTGGTTGGCAATGCGCAGGGCGATGCCCGGCAAAATCAGAAACCCCAGCAGGCTGTAGAGGGCCAGAGCAGTCAACAAGGCGCCAATCGCGCGAATCAATCCTTTGGGCATGTGCGGCTTCATCTGTCTGAATCGGAGTGCCTTGGAGTATGGCACGCGATTCCGGTTCCGAAGTACATCGTGGGGGGCAGGATTGTTCAGATTTGTCCGCAATCGTTGTAGGAGCTGCCGCAGGCTGCGATCTTTTGATCTTGTTTTTTTAACAATCAAAGTCAAAAGATCGCAGCCTGCGGCAGCTACCACGGGGGATTACTATCAGAGCTGGAGGATCAGGGTTTTCAAAGGTGGTTGCTGGTCCATGGAAGGGAAGTCCGCACCCGGGGTCATCACACTCCACTCGCGTACCGGACGCCCAGCTTTTTCCGCGCAGCGCAGGACCTGTTCGCGCCAGTCGTCCATGCTGACTTTTGCCAGGTTGTTGCAGCAGATCAACACGCCGTTGTCGGCGGTGGTCAGCAGGGCCGGTTTGAGCAGGCTCTGATAGTCGCGCAGCAGGTCGACGGTGCCGAATGCGCTCTTGGCCCACGCCGGCGGATCAAGCAGGACGAGGTCGTATTGACGCTGTTCGAGACGCTGATAGCTCGGCAGTTTCTGCCCGCGCCGTTGGCTGATGGGCAGACCGGCGAGTTGGCGGATTGCCGGGAAATAATCGGACTGGATGAATTGCATCTCGGGCAGTTGCGGGTTGAGCAGACCGTTTTCGCGACCGACCGCCAGGTTGCCTTCGGCAAAGTCCAGGTTGCACACCTCACGCGCACCGCCGGCCGCCGCGCTGAGGCCAACGCCGCAGGTGTAGGCGAACAGGTTGAGGACGCTTTTGCCTTTGGCGTGATCCTTGACCCAGCCGCGGGTGTTGCGCAGGTCGAGGAACAGCAGCGGATCCTGCCCGGCATGGCGCCCGCGCACGCGGTAATTGAGGCCCCACTCATGACCGATGAGATCCGCCAGCGCGGCGTCGTCGGCTTTGTAGACGCTGTCTTCGCGATCAATCCGCGAGTTGCCGCGGGAGCGGTCGTTGTAGACCAGCAGGGTATCGAAGCCCAGCGTCTGGTTGACCATGGCGTGCAGTTGCAGCAGGTCATCCCGTTCCAGCGTCTGGTGGAAACTCTGCACCAGCAATTGCGCACCGTAGCGGTCGATGGTCAAGCCACCGGCGCCTTCCTGGCTGCCGTGGAACAGCCGATAGCAATCAGTGCCCTGACTGTGCAATGTCGCGAGCAGGTCCTGGCGTTGGTCGAGGGCGGCGCGCAGCGCCTGATTCAAGGAAGACATGCGGGCGCCTTGCTGGAGAGAATTGGGGCGCGGGAGTTTAGCAGTTACCGATGCCCTGAGACATTGCGCAGATTTGTGGCGAGGGAGCTTGCTCCCGCTCGAGTGCGAAGCGCTCGCAACATTCCGAGGGTCGCTGCGCAATCCAGCGGGAGCAAGCTCCCTCGCCACAGGTTCTGTGCATAGATCAGGTCAGCAGCCCCATTCGGCGTTTGGCCCGCTGTAGCGAGCCATTGCGCATTGCCCAGCGCAGCATCGGCGCACTGCGTTTGACGCTGGCGCGAATCAATTGGCGCTGCAGCAAACTCTGGTGGACATCAAGCATGGCGCTGGCCCAGTCCGGCAGCAGGTCGATACCGGCCTTCATCATCAGATCGCCAAACGGTCGCGCCAGCACACTCGGAGCCGGAGCGTCGAGCAGCAGGCGCAGGACTTCGCGGCTGCGATCATCAAACAGCAACTGTGGACGCATGCGTTGCAGATAATCAGCCACGGCGTGGCGGGATTTCGGTACGTCCCGCGCACCGAGGCGCTCGGCGACCACGGCGATTTCCGCGTAGTAACGGTCCTGATCCGCCAGCGACAGCTGCGGGTTGCGGTAACGCAAATGCGCGGCGAGGAAGTTGCTGACTTCGGCCACATGCACCCAGGTCAGCAAGTCCGGATCGCTGGCGGCGTAAGGCCGGCCGTCCGGCGCGGTGCCGACCACTTGCAGGTGAATGGTGCGCACTTTTTCGATCAGCCATTCGGCGTCGCGGCGCGAGCCAAAGGTGGTGCCGGAGACAAACTGGCTGGTGCGGCGCAAGCGTCCGAGCATGTCCTGACGAAAATTCGAATGGTCCCAGACCCCGGCCAGCGCCAGCGGATGCAGGGCTTGCAGCAACAACGCGCTGATGCCGCCGATCAGCATGCTGCTGAAGTCGCCATGAACTTGCCAACTGATCGAATCGGGGCCGAACAGCCCGGGATCGCCCTTGGGATTTTCCAGGTCAAGCTGACCCAGCGACAGCCCGGTCAGGCTCATGAGTTGCTGTTCGATACGGCTGCGGATGAATTCCATGACAACTCATTGCGGGTGGACGGGCGCGGCCGGTTGACCGCGCCGCAGACGTTACTGATTCAGGCGCTTGTCGATCAAGCCCTGTACGACGCTCGGATCGGCCAGGGTCGAGGTGTCGCCAAGGCTGTCGAGCTCATTGCAGGCAATCTTGCGCAAGATGCGGCGCATGATCTTGCCTGAACGGGTTTTCGGCAAGGCCGGCGCCCATTGGATCAGGTCCGGTTTGGCGAAGCTGCCGATTTCCTTGCTGACGTGGGCCAGCAGTTCTTTCTTCAGCTCATCGCTCGGCTCGACGCCGTTCATGGGGGTGACGAAGGCGTAGATGCCCTGACCTTTGACGTCGTGCGGGTAACCGACCACGGCGGCCTCGGCGATGCTGTCGTGCAGCACCAGCGCACTTTCCACTTCGGCGGTGCCGATGCGATGGCCGGAGACGTTGATCACGTCGTCGATGCGCCCGGTGATCCAGTAGTCGCCGTCCTCATCGCGGCGCGCGCCGTCACCGGTGAAGTAATAGCCGGGGTAGGGTTTGAAGTAGGTGTCGACCATCCGTTGCGGGTCGCCGTAGACGCTGCGGATCTGCGCCGGCCAGCTCGACTTGATCGCCAGCACGCCGCTGCCGGCGCCTTTGATTTCCTTGCCGTGCTCGTCGAGCAGCACCGGTTGCACGCCGAACATCGGCTGTGTGGCGCAACCCGGTTTGATTCGCTGCGCACTCACCAGCGGGCTGAGCATGATGCCGCCGGTTTCGGTCTGCCACCAGGTATCGACAATCGGGCAACGCTGTTCGCCGACCACGTTGAAGTACCATTCCCACGCTTCCGGGTTGATCGGCTCACCGACGCTGCCGAGCAATCTGAGGCTCGCGCGCGACGTTTCCTGCAATGGCCCGGCACCCTCGCGCATCAGCGCCCGCAAGGCCGTCGGCGCGGTGTAGAAGATGTTGACGTGGTGTTTGTCGATCACCTGCCAGAAGCGCGACGTGCTCGGGTAGCTCGGCACGCCTTCGAAGATCAGCGTGGTCGCGCCATTGGCCAGCGGGCCGTAGACGATGTAGCTGTGGCCGGTGACCCAGCCGACGTCGGCGGTGCACCAGAACACTTCGCCGTCGCGGTAATCGAGCACGTACTTGAAGGTCATCGCCGCTTGCAGCAGGTAGCCGCCGGTGGTGTGCAACACGCCTTTGGGTTTGCCGGTGCTGCCGGAGGTGTAGAGGATGAACAGCGGGTCTTCGGCGTCCATCGGCTCTGGCGGGCAGTCGTCGCTGACGTCACGCACGGCCTGGTGATACCAGAGGTCACGGCCCTCGACCCAATCGACCTGGCCTTGGGTGCGTTCGACCACCACCACGGTGCTGACGTCCGGGCAGTTTTGCAGGGCTTTGTCGACGTTCTGCTTGAGCGGCACGAACTTGCCGCCGCGCACGCCTTCATCAGCAGTGATCACCGTGCGGCAGTCGGCGTCGAGGATGCGGTCACGCAACGAATCCGGGGAGAAACCGCCGAACACCACCGAATGAATCGCGCCGATCCGTGCGCAGGCAAGCATGGCGTAGGCCGCTTCGGGGATCATCGGCATGTAGATGCACACCCGGTCGCCTTTTTTCACGCCACGGCTTTTCAGCACGTTGGCCAGTCGGCAGACATGGTGATGAAGTTTTTTGTAGGTGATCTGCGCCGATTCGGCCGGGTCGTCGCCTTCCCAGAGTATCGCTGTCTGTTCGCCGCGTTGCGCGAGGTGGCGGTCGATGCAGTTGTAGCTGACGTTCAGTGTGCCCCCGGCAAACCAGGAGGCTTCACCGGTTTTCAGGTCGTAGCGCTGGACGGTCTGCCACGGCGTGCTCCAGTCGAGGAAGCGGGTAGCCTGTTCGGCCCAGAAGGCACTGGGGTGTTCAATGGATTCGCGGTACAGGCGCTTGTAGTCGTCCTGACTGAGTTGAGCTGCCCGGCGGACGGCATCGGCTTTGGGGAACGTGCTGATATCGAACATGACGGTTCCTTATTCTTGTTGTGCGAAGAATAAAGATGCGCCGAGAGCACCGCAGGTTCAAGTCATCCCCAAAACAACTGTGGGAGCGAGCCTGCTCGCGAATGCGCAGTGTCAGCCAACAAAGATGCTGAATGACAAACCGCATTCGCGAGCAGGCTCGCTCCCACTGTGGAGAAGTGTTGCCCGCAGGATCTGTGGGCAACACAGTCCAATCACCCGCGGTGACGACCGCGGAAGTAGTTGATCAGGCCTTGGGTGGAGGCATCGTCAGCGCTGGTTTCATCGCTGCCGACCAGACGGTTGTAAACGCCTTTGCCCAGTTCCTTGCCCAGTTCCACGCCCCACTGATCGAAGGCGTTGATGCCCCAGACCACGCTTTGCACGAACACTTTGTGCTCGTACATGGCGACCAGCGCGCCGAGGCGACGCGGGCTGATGCGTTCGACCACAAGGGTGTTGCTCGGACGGTTGCCCGGGATCACCTTGTGCGGAGCAAGCTTGTGCACCTGGTCTTCGCTCATGCCTTTGTCACGCAGTTCGGCCTCGGCTTCCGGCAGGGTCTTGCCGAGCATCAGCGCCTGGCTCTGCGACAGGCAGTTGGCGTACAGCCACTGATGGTGGTCGGAGACCGGGTTGAAGCTGACGATCGGCACGATGAAATCGGCCGGAATCAGTTGGGTGCCCTGGTGCAGCAACTGGTGGTAAGCGTGCTGACCGTTGCAGCCGACGCCGCCCCAGATGACCGGACCGGTATCGGTCGACACCGCGGTGCCGTCCTGACGCACGCTCTTGCCGTTGGACTCCATGTCCAACTGCTGCAAGTGCTTGGTGATGTTGCGCAGGTAGTGGTCGTACGGCAGGATCGCGTGGCTTTGCGCGCCCCAGAAGTTGCCGTACCACACGCCGAGCAGGGCCAGCAGCACCGGCATGTTCTGTTCGAACGGCGCGCTCTGGAAATGCTGGTCCATGGTGTAGGCACCGGACAGCAGCTCCTTGAAGTTGGACATGCCGATGGCCAGGGCAATCGGCAGGCCGATGGCCGACCACAGCGAGTAACGACCGCCGACCCAGTCCCACATCGGGAAGATGTTTTCTTCACGGATGCCGAACGCGACCGCTGCGGCGTTGTTGCTCGATACCGCGATGAAGTGGCGATACAGCTCGGCTTCCGAACCACCTTGAGCCAGATACCAGGCGCGCGCGGCCTGGGCGTTCTTCAGGGTTTCAAGGGTGTTGAAAGACTTCGACGAAACGATGAACAGCGTGGTTTCGGCGCGCAGCTTTTGCGTCAGTTCGTGGAACTCACTGCCGTCGATGTTCGCCAGGTAATGGCAACGCACGCCTTTCTGCGCGTAGGACAGCAACGCCTCGGAAACCAGCTCCGGGCCGAGGAACGAACCACCGATGCCGATGTTCACCACATCGGTGATCGGCTTCTCGGTGTAACCCCGCCACAGGCCGTCGTGAATGCGGCCGACCAGATCAGTGATCTGGTTCAGCACCTTGTGCACTTCCGGCATCACGTTGACGCCATTGACCGACAGCTTGTCGCCCACCGGACGGCGCAGGGCCGTGTGCAGGGCCGGGCGGCCTTCGGAGGCGTTGACGATTTCGCCGTCGAACAGCGCTTTGATCGCGCCTTTCAAATCGACTTCATTGGCCAGGCCCACCAGCAGATTGCGGGTCTCGGCGTTGATCAGGTTCTTCGAATAATCGAGAAACAGTCCGCAGCTGCTGAGGGTGAATTGATTGAAGCGCTGCGGATCGGCGTTGAAGGCTTCGCGCATGCTGAAATCCTGCATGGCTTGGCGGTGATCTTTCAACGCTTGCCAGGCAGGCAGAGCGGTAACGTCGTGAGGAGTGCGGTAGTACGCCATCGCTGCGGTTTTCCTTTTTACTTGAACGGCCTTTTGAACACAGAACAGACCGATACGCCATGTTTGGGCGAGGGTCAAATGCGTCGACACGATTTTTCGATGCAGGGCGAATACAGTAAACCTCGCGCTGCGATCTGTCTTGACTTCTTCTGACCTGTTCCCTGTACTTTTTTAACATCGATACCGGGAACAAGCCGACCAACGGAAGGGGAGTGGCACGTCGAAGCGGCTCAGGCCACCTGCACCGGGATGGCGTTGCTGGTGTGACTCAGCTCATTGCCGGGTGCCATGTACAGCATGCGTGGCTTGAAATTCAGCAGTTCCGCTTCGCTGTAATGGGCGTAGGCGCAAATGATCACCCGGTCGCCGACCTTGGCCTTGTGTGCGGCTGCGCCGTTGACCGAGATCATCCGCGAACCTTCTTCACCACGGATCGCGTAGGTGGTGAAGCGCTCGCCGTTGTCGACGTTGTAAATCTGGATCTGCTCGTACTCACGGATGCCGGACAAGTCCAGCCACTCGCCATCAATGGCGCAGGAACCTTCGTAATCGAGTACCGCATGGGTGACTTCGGCGCGATGCAACTTGGCCTTGAGCATGATGGCGTGCATGAGGGATTTCCCGGGTTGGAAGCGAACGGCGGGCAGTGTGCCCGAAGGCTTTGGGGGCGGCAATACGCCTTGAAATGCAATCTTGCGGACAATGAAAACCACTGTAGGAGTGAGCCTGCTCGCGATAGCGGACTGTCATTCAACCATGATGTCGAAAGTCAGGCCCTCATCGCGAGCAGGCTCACTCCTACAGGGGGTATTGCGGTGTTTTTCAGACAGAGCTATCGAGGTTCAGGTGCAGGTTGTCGATCAACCGGGTAGTGCCGAGGAACGCGGCCACCAGAATCACCAGATCGCGGTCTTCAGCCGTCGCCGGGCGCAGGGTCAGAGCATGGCGGATTTCCAGGTAATCGGGGCGCAGGCCGGCGGCTTCCAGCTGTTGCACCTGGGCGGCGATCAGCGCCGGGTAATCGCGCTCACCGTGCTTGATCGACTCGGCGATGGCGCTCAGGGTGCGATAGACCACCGGGGCCACCGCACGTTGGTCTTCGCTGAGGAAACCGTTGCGCGACGACAGCGCCAGGCCGTCGGCCGCACGCACGGTCGGTTCGCCGATGATCTGGATCGGCATGTTCAGGTCGTGCACCAGCGCGCGAATCACCGCCAGTTGCTGGAAGTCTTTCTGGCCGAAGATCGCCAGGTCCGGCTGGACCATGTTGAACAGCTTGCTGACCACCGTCGCCACGCCTTCGAAGTGCCCCGGACGGCTGGCGCCGCACAGGCCTTCAGACAGCTGCGGGACGCTGACCCGGGTCTGCCCGGCCATGCCGTCGGGGTACATCTCTTCGACCGTCGGGGCGAACAGCAGATGGCAGCCGGCTTGCAGCAGCTTTTCCTGATCCGCCGCCAGGGTGCGCGGGTATTTGTCGAGGTCTTCGCCAGCGCCGAATTGCAGCGGGTTGACGAAGATGCTCGCGACCACGAAATCCACCCGTTGGCTGGCTTTGGTGATCAGCGCGATGTGGCCGCTGTGCAGGTTGCCCATGGTCGGCACGAAGCCGATGCGCTTGCCTTCACTGCGGGCGCGCGCCACGGCTGCGCGCAGTTCGCGTACGGTTTTAACGGTGTTCATGCAGAGAATCCGTGTTCGATGCCAGGGAAAGTAACGCCTTTGACTTCGTTGACGTAAGCCTTCAGTGCGGACTGGATGCTGTCCTGACCGTGCATGAAGTTCTTGACGAATTTCGGTACGCGGCCGGTGATCGACAGGCCGAGCATGTCGTGCAGCACCAGCACCTGACCGTCGGTGGCACTACCGGCGCCGATGCCGATGACCGGGATCTTCACGGCCTGGCTGATTTCCGCAGCCAGTTCGCTCGGTACGCATTCGAGCAGCAGCATGGCCGCGCCAGCCTGTTCCAGCGAGATCGCGTCGGCACGCATCTGCCGTGCCTGGTTCTCGTTGCGGCCTTGCACTTTATAGCCGCCGAGAATGTTCACCGCTTGCGGGGTCAGGCCCATGTGCGCGCAGACCGGCACACCGCGTTCGGCCAGCAGGCGGATCGACTCCGCCAGCCACAGCGCACCTTCAACCTTGACCATGTGCGCACCCGCCTGCATCAGCATGGCGCTGTTGGTCAGGGTTTGTTCGACGGTGGCGTTGGCCATGAACGGCAGGTCGGCCAGGATCAGGGCATCGGTGTTGCCGCGTTTGACGCAGGCGGTGTGGTAGGCCATTTCTGCGATGGTGACCGGCAGGGTGCTGTCGTGACCTTGCAGAACCATGCCGAGGGAGTCGCCCACCAGCAGCACTTCGACACCGGCCTCGTTGCAGGCGTGGGCGAAGGTCGCGTCATAGCAGGTCAGCATGGTGATCTTTTCACCTTTCTGCTTGAGGCTCTGGAGCGTGGTCAGGGTGATGGCTGGCATGTAAAAAATCCTCGTTCAGGCGCTCTGAAAACTACTGCGAGTAACGCGCGTGATTCTTCGTCTACTCAGGCGCACGGTCTTTTGTCGTGCTTATAAGGCCTGGATTGCGCCCGTATGTGCCGGGTTGGCGGCAGCGGGACGCCTATAGTCGTGATGAGCCAACAGGAAGTCAATTGCGTGTGTTACCGCATTGTTACGAGGGGAGTGTTACCGGCGTTACTGATGCGATTCAGCGGCGCGGCGGGCCTGATTCGAAGGCTTTTTGTCCGACAAAAATGGCAATGCCGCATGCTCTCTGTGTAGGCGCTGCCGGAGGCTGCGATCTTTTGATCTTGCTCTTGTTTCTAAACAAACAGGATCAAAAGATCGCAGCCTTCGGCAGCTCCTACAGGGGATTTCTGTCAGGCGTGGGAGAGGCGTTCCAGGCCGACGAACGGGCACGCGGCCAACAGGTCGGGCAGTGCGCGACCATCGGCCAGGCGCAGATCCTCGGGGGCCAGTTCGGCCAGGGGATAGAGAACGAACGCGCGTTCCTGAATCTGATAATGCGGGACTTTCAGACGTGGCTCGTCGATCAGGCGATCGCCGTACAGCAGGATATCCAGATCCAGCGTGCGCGGTCCCCAGCGTTCCAGGCGCTCGCGACCCTGATCGTTTTCGATGGCTTGCAGGGCATCGAGCAGATCCAGTGGCGCCAGTTCACTGTCGAGGGCCGCAACCGCGTTGGTGTAACGCGGTTGGCCCGGCAGCAGTGAATCGCTCTGATAAAACGCCGAGACACCGGCGAGGCGGGTCTCTGGCAATTGCTCCAAGGCGTTGAGCGCGCTGCGCAATTGTTCGGCTGGGTCGGCGAGGTTGCTGCCCAGGCCGATATAGATGCGTTCCATGCCTTATTCGCCCGATGCGCTCGGAGCTCCGGCGCGCTTGCGCTTGGAACCGCTGCTACGGCGACGTTTGCGCGGAGCGCCACTGGCGTCATCACCCTTGCCGCTGAGGTCGCGGATCATGTCGCGACGTTCGCTGTCGTTGGCGTCCTGATAGTCGGTCCACCATTCGCCCAGACCATCGGTCTGCTCGCCGGCGCTTTCGCGTAACAGCAGGAAATCGTAGCCGGCGCGGAAACGCGGGTTGTCCAGCAGCAGGTCGGCACGTTTGCCGCTGCGGCGTGGCAGGCGTTCCTGCATGTCCCAGATCTCGCGGATCGGCATGGTGAAGCGTTTTGGAATCGCGATGCGCTGGCATTGTTCGGCGATCAACTCGTGCGCGGCTTCCTGCATCGCCGGAATCGGCGGCATGCCGCGCTCTTGCAGACGCAACACGCGGGCTGGCAGGGCAGGCCACAGCAGGGCGGCAAACAGGAACGCCGGGGTCACCGGTTTGTTCTGCTTGATGCGCAGGTCGGTGTTGGTCAGCGCTTCGCTGATCAGCGTATGGGTGTATTCCGGGTTGTGCTCGAGTGCATCGGCACTGGCCGGGAACAACGGAGCGAACAATTGCAGATCGACCAGCATCTCGAAGGTGATCGCGCCGTGGCCGGAGAGGAACAGCTTGAGCACTTCCTCGAACAGACGGGCTGATGGGATCTCGCGCAGCATCGGCGCCAGTTCACGGATCGGCTGCACGGTGTGCTTCTCGATACCGAAATTGAGCTTGGCGGCGAAACGCACGGCGCGCAGCATGCGCACCGGGTCTTCCTGGTAGCGCTGCTTCGGATCGCCGATCAGGCGGATCAGGTGATTGCGGATGTCGTGTACGCCGTTGGCGTAATCGAGAATGCGCTCGCTGACCGGATCGTAATACAGGGCGTTGATGGTGAAGTCGCGGCGTTGCGCGTCTTCTTCCAGGGTGCCGTAGACGTTGTCGCGCAGAATCCGCCCGCTCTCGTTACGCGAAGACTGATTGCTGTCTTCTTCGTCTTCGTTTTGCGGGTGATTGGCGCGGAAGGTCGCGACTTCGATGATTTCGCGACCGAAATGGATATGCACCAGTTTGAAGCGGCGACCGATGATCCGCGCATTGCGGAATTCGGCACGGACTTGCTCGGGGGTGGCGCTGGTGGCGACGTCGAAATCCTTGGGTGTGATGCCCAGGAGCATGTCACGCACGCAACCACCGACCAGATAAGCCTGGTAACCGGCACCTTGCAGGCGTTCGACGATATTGACCGCATAGCGGCTGAATTGCCCTTTTTGCAGCGAATGTTGGCCGCTGTTGAGGACTTCAGGCGTGCTACGGATGTGTTGCGTACGACGCAGGGGAGTTCGGAATGACTGGAACAGCTTCTTCAGCATGGGATGCACTGTTTGAAGGAATGTTCGGCCATACCAAAGAATGACCGCATGATGGGCGCAGATTCTAGCATTTAGTCGGGGGATGGTGTAGGAGGCTGCCGATTTGCCCTGAAAGCCGCTGGCTACAGGCGTCGAGCGGGATGTAGGCCGAGGATTTTGCCGAAAGGCAGAAACCACAAGGGGAGCCGAAGCTCCCCCAGAAGTAGTTGCGTGCTCTTTTTATTATTGATTCGGGCTTCTTGTTTTTGTTGAGTGCCCTCGCCATGAAGTGTTTCCTTCATGACCCTCCCAATCGGGAGCCAAGAGCAAACGGATTGCTTTGGTCGCTGAGTTGCAGTGATCTTGCGATCCAACCAGTACAGGCTCTGTCTTAGGACAGTTTTTGTTGTTCTCGGCCTGGTCGCGGGGCTAGCCCCAAATACAACGCCTCTCCAAAAGAATCAGTTAGCTGCGCCTCTCGCCGTCTTGTTTTTATTGTGCGTGAGTCGATTCGTCTTATTTTTATTGTCTTGTGCATTGCTTGTTATTGTTCTTGTACCAAACATATAGCAGGTGCCGTGCCAACTTTTGCGAGGTCCAATAAAACAAGGGGTTAGGTCGATATAACCGTTTTCTCGGGGCGTAAAAAAGCCGGGGTTTCGTTACCGATAACCCCGGCTTCTGTTACGTGAAAGGACTGAGGTAACAGTTTTTTCACATCTTCAAGCGTTACCCGCACACTCGACAGGTAACGTTCAGCTCTCGCTGGTGACGCCGGTCTTGCGTCGTGGAATGCCCAGGCGCTGACGGCGTTCCCACAGACACTTGCGGCTGACGCCCAGTTTGCGCGCCAGTTCGGTCTCGGTCATGTGGTCCTGATGCTCAAGCACGAAGTGCTGGAAGTAGTCTTCCAGCGACAGGTCTTCGGTCGGCTCATGGCTGCTGTTGCTGGTGTTACCCGCGGTTTGCGCCGGCAAGCCGATGAACTCGTCGTCTTCCAGATCGCTCAGCTCGATGTCGATGCCCAGCAGTTCGGCAGAGATTTCCGGGCTTTCGCTCAGGATCACCGCACGCTCGACCGCGTTTTCCAGCTCACGCACGTTGCCCGGCCACGAATAGTGACGGATGGCCTGTTCGGCATCGGCGGCAAATTTCAGGTCGGTACGGTTGATGCGCGCGCTCTGGCGGGCGAGGAACGCCGTGGCGATTTCGTTGACGTCGGCGCCACGTTCGCGTAACGCCGGCAGTTTCAGGGCGATCACGTGCAGACGGTAATAAAGGTCTTCGCGGAACTGGCCGATTTTCGCCAGGCTCTTGAGGTCCCGGTGAGTCGCGGCGATCAAACGCACATCGACCTTTTGCGACTGCACCGAACCCACGCGGCGAATTTCACCTTCCTGCAGCACTCGCAGCAGACGTGCCTGGGCTTCCAGCGGCAGTTCGCCGATCTCGTCGAGGAACAGCGTGCCGCCGTCCGCCGCTTCCACCAGACCGGCACGACCGGCGCTGGCGCCAGTGAACGCACCTTTTTCGTGGCCGAACAGTTCGGACTCGATCAGGCTTTCCGGGATGGCTGCACAGTTCACCGAAATCATCGGTGCCTTGGCGCGCTTGGACAGGTTGTGCAGGGCGCGGGCGACCAGCTCTTTACCGGTGCCGGATTCACCCTGGATCAGGACATTGGAGTCGGTCGGCGCGACTTTGCGGATCTTGTTGTACAGATCCTGCATCGGCGGGCACGAACCAATGATACCGATCTCGCCGTTGCTGTTGTCGACAGACGACTTGCCGCTGCCATTGGCCGCTTTGCCGGCAGGCACTTCGCCGGCAGCAGGTGCCGACTGGTGATCTCGCAGGATCCGTGCGACCGCCTGGAGCATTTCATCGTGATCGAAAGGCTTGGCGATGTAGTCCACCGCGCCCATCTTCATCGAGTCCACGGCCGAACGCAGGCTGGCGTAACTGGTCATGATCAGCACCGGCTTGCCCTGACCAAGCTTGATCAGCTCGGTACCGGGGGCGCCAGGCAGGCGCAGGTCGCTGACGATCAGATCGAATGTGGGAATACTGAAGCGTTCTTGTGCTTCCTGCACAGAACCGGCTTCGCTGACCTGATACTGGTTGCGTTCCAGCAGGCGGCGCAAGGCGGAGCGGATAATGGTTTCGTCTTCGACGATCAAAATGTGCGGCATTGATTCGATACTCTCGACGGTCTCAGTTCACAGCGGACGTCGCTTCGACATGACGCGGTAAGGTCACCCGGATACGGGTGCCGCGCTGGCTTTGTACATCAGCCGGGCTGTCGATGGTGATTTGTCCATAATGCTCTTCAACGATGGAATAGACCAGTGCAAGGCCCAGACCGGTACCTTCACCCGGGTCCTTGGTGGTGAAGAAAGGTTCGAACAATCGATCCATGATGTTCTGCGGAATGCCACTGCCTTCGTCCTCGACGATCAGATCGACCGTGTGTTCGCCGGCTTCGCTCTTGACCCGCACCGCACTGCCCGCAGGCGAGGCGTCACGGGCATTGGAGAGCAGATTGATCAGTACCTGGGCGAGCCGTTGCGGGTCGCCTTCGACCCAGTGATCCGGGTCGCACAGGTTGTAGAACTGCACTTCGAAGTTGCGCCGGTTCAGCGCCAGCAGGCCAATCGCATCCTGCGCGACTTCGGCCAGGCAGACGGGCTCGTCGCTGTGCTGGTGGCTGCCGGCGTGGGCGAAGCTCATCAGCGACTGCACGATGCGCGACACGCGCTTGGTCTGTTCGAGGATCTGCCCGCTGATTTCCGTCAGCTCGCCGTCTTCTTCGCGCTCTTCGCGCAGGTTCTGCGCCAGACAGGCAATGCCGGTGATCGGGTTGCCGATTTCATGGGCCACACCCGCCGCCAGTCGGCCGATGCTCGCCAGACGCTCGGAGTGCACCAGTTTGTCTTCGAGCATCTGGGTTTCGGTCAAGTCTTCCACCAGCAGCACCAGGCCGCTGTTGCCCGGCGCCAACGGTTCATCGATCGCCGCTTTGTGCAGGTTCAACCAGCGGGTCTGGCCGTCGAGGGCCAGGTGCTGCTTGTGCAAATGCTCGTCGGGCAGGTTGATGAAGCCTTGCAGCAATTGCTTCCACGGATTGGCAATGGTGCTCAGGCGCGAACCGACCACCCGTTGCGCAGCGATCCCGGTGAGCTCTTCCATGGCCTTGTTCCACATCAGGATCTCTTGATCCTTGGCCAGCGAACAGACGCCCATCGGCAGTTCCTGCAGGGTCTGGCGGTGGTAGCGGCGCAGGGCGTCGAGTTCGGCGGCCAACCCGGTGAGCCGCGAGTGGTAGTCCTCGAGGCGGCTTTCGATGAAGTGGATGTCTTCGGTGACGTAGTTTTCACCTCCGGCCTTGTACGGCAGGAAGGTTTCGACCATGTCTTGCGCCACGCTCGGGCCCATCAGGCCGGAGAGGTTGGCTTCGATCCGGTCGCGCAGGCGGCGCAGCGCATAAGGGCGGCGTTCGTCGAACGGCAGATACAGATCGCGCAGCGCCTGCTCGACTTCTTTCTGTGCCGCTTTGGCGCCCAAGGGTTTGGCCAGTTGCGTGGCGAATTCCTGGGGCGAGGCCGCGTGCAGTTCGCGGCGTTGCGGACGACGCACGTTATCAACCGCGCAGGCTTCGGCAGCGCTGGCTTCTTCGGGGCTGGCGTTGGTGAACAGCGAGATCAGGGTGAACATCAGCACGTTGGCCGCCAGTGAGGCAATGGCCGCCATGTGCCAACTGGTGTCGTCCAGCACGTAAATCATGTTCAGCAGGGGAATGTAGAAGCCCTGCAGATTGCCGACCAGCGGCAACAGCATGGTCACCACCCACACCAGAATCCCCGCCAGCAGACCGGCGATAAAGCCGCGACGGTTGGCGGTCGGCCAGTACAGCACCGAAAGCACGCCGGGCAGGAATTGCAGGGTCGCGACGAAGGCGACGATGCCGAGGTTGGCCAGATCCTGTCCGGCGCCAAGCATCAGATAGAAGCAGAAACCGGCCATGATGATCGCGACGATCAGCGCCCGGCGCGTCCACTTCAGCCAGCGATAGATATTGCCTTCGGCCGGCGGCTGATAGAGCGGCAGCACCAAGTGGTTCAGCGCCATGCCCGACAGCGCCAGGGTGGTGACGATGATCAGGCCACTGGCGGCCGACAATCCGCCGACATAGGCCAGCAGGGCCAACGGCTTGCTGTTGGCGGCAATGCCGATGCCGAGGGTGAAGTATTCCGGGTCGGTGGTGGCGCCGAGCTTCAGGCCGGCCCAGAGAATCAGCGGTACCGCCAGGCTCATCAGCAACAGGAACAGCGGCAGGCCCCAGCTGGCGCTGACCAGCGAGCGCGGATTGAGGTTTTCGGTGAAGGTCATGTGATACATGTGCGGCATCACGATCGCCGAGGCGAAGAACACCAGCAACAGTGTGCGCCATGGGCCTTCCTGCAGTGGCGTATGTAACGCGGCGAGGGCGGTCTGGTTTTGCAGCAGCCACAGTTCGAGCTGTTGCGGACCGTCGAACACGCCGTACAGCGCATACAGACCGACGCCGCCGAGGGCGATCAACTTGATCACCGATTCGAAGGCAATCGCGAACACCAGCCCTTCGTGCTTCTCGCGGGTGGCGATATGCCGGGAGCCGAAGAAAATCGTGAACAGAATGATCAGCGCACAGAACGCCAGTGCGACCCGGCTCTGGATCGGCTCGCCGGTGAGGATGCCGATGGAGTCGGCCACCGCTTGAATCTGTAGAGCCAGCAGCGGCAGCACGCCGATCAGCATGAAGATCGTGGTCAGCGCGCCGGCCCAGGTGCTGCGAAAGCGGAAGGCGAACAGATCCGCCAGCGACGACAGTTGATAGGTGCGGGTGATTTTCAGGATCGGATACAGCAGCACCGGCGCCAGCAGAAACGCGCCGGAGACCCCGAGATAACTGGAGAGAAAGCCGTAGCCGTATTGATAGGCCAAACCCACCGTGCCGTAAAACGCCCAGGCACTGGCGTAGACCCCCAGCGACAGGGTGTAGGTCAGCGGGTGGCGAATGATCGCCCGCGGGATCATGCCCCGTTCACTGATCCAGGCAACGCCGAACAGCACCGCCAGGTACGCGGCGCTGATCAGGATCATCTGGGTCAGGCTAAAGCTCATCGGCATCTTTTTGGCTCTGCAGGATGAAGGTCACGACAATCAGGATCAACCAGAGCAGATACGGCCGATACCAGGCGCCCGTGGCGTCGATCCACCAATCCATGATGGCTGGCGAAAACAAATAGATTCCCACGACCAGAAGCAGGACCAAGCGATAGATGTACATCCCGGCCTCTCTTTTTTATGCGCGTGCCCGAAAACGTGCGGCGATGGTAACGGATGGCGGCGCGACTGCAAGTGTCGTCATTGCAGTTGCGCCTCGGGCAACGTCAGTGTGCGCGGGATCCTGGATGCATCCCAGTGGGCTGCGCCCCATTTCAGCAACTCCTGCGGTGAAGCGTGGGCCAGTTCGGTGCCGGGGTTTTGCCCTAGTGCACGCAGGGCCCGCAGCAGCAGCGGGGTGGCTTGATCGGCCTCAAGGGGCGGCGAACGGTAGGATTTGCCGAGCTTGTTGCCGTCCGGCTGCGTAATCAGTGGCAGGTGCAGATAGCGCGGCTGGCGCAGTCCCAGCAGTTCCTGCAGGTAGAGCTGGCGCGGCGTGGAGTCGAGCAGGTCGGCGCCGCGCACGATGTCGGTGATGCCTTGCCAGGCGTCATCCAGCACCACCGCCAGTTGATAGGCGTAGAGGCCGTCGCGGCGGCGAATCACGAAATCGCCGACATCACGCCCCAGATGCTGGCGAAACTCGCCCTGCACCCGGTCGATGAAGTGATATTCCAGCTCCGGCACGCGCAGGCGGATCGCCGCGTCTTGCTTTTCATGCCCGGCATTGCGGCACAAGCCCGGATAAATGCCGTTGTAAGACTCCAGCTGTTTGCGCGAACAGGTGCAGGCGTAGGCCAGGCCGTGATTGAACAGGCTGTTGAGGACTTCGCCGTAGGCGGCATGCCGGTCACTCTGACGCACCATCTCGCCGTCCCATTCGAACCCGTAGCTTTCCAGCGCCTTGAGGATTGCCGCCTGCGCGCCGGGCTCTTCCCGGGGAGGATCGAGATCTTCCATGCGCACCAGCCAGCGTCCGCCCACCGCGCGCGCGTCGAGGTAAGAGGCGAGGGCAGCGACCAGCGAACCGAAGTGCAGGTGGCCACTGGGGGTGGGGGCGAAGCGGCCGATGTAGGCGGGGGAGGTTTTGGCAGTCATGGAGTGAAACTACTTTTCAGGGCGTTCGCAGGTCAACTTGTAGGAGTGAGCCTGCTCGCGATAGCAATAGGTCAGACAACATAGACGTTGAATGTCAGGCCGCTATCGCGAGCAGGCTCACTCCTACAGGGCAAAAGGCAGAAACAAAAACGGAGCGTTCGCACGCTCCGTTTTTCGTTCAGGTCGAGATTACTTGCCGACCTGCTTTTCCTTGATTTCAGCGAGGTTCTTGCAGTCGACGCACATGTCCGCTGTAGGACGGGCTTCTAGGCGCTTGACGCCGATCTCGATGCCGCAGGATTCGCACCAGCCGTAATCTTCGTTCTGGATCAGATCAAGCGTCTTGTCGATCTTCTTGATCAGCTTGCGCTCGCGATCGCGGGCGCGAAGCTCCAGAGCGAATTCTTCTTCCTGGCTGGCACGGTCGGCCGGGTCAGGGAAGTTGGCCGCTTCGTCTTTCATGTGGTCGACAGTACGGTCTACTTCCTGCATCAAGTCCTGCTTCCACTTGTTCAGGATCTTGGTGAAGTGGGCGCGCATCGGAGCGCCCATGTACTCTTCGTCTTTGGCCTGAACATAAGGTTCGAAACCGCTGACGGTCGGATTAGCCTGTTGCTTTGCTTGGGTGGGCATGAAATGGACCGCCTCTACTCTTGTAATCCATTGCGCAGGATTGCTCCATCACCGACACCTGCCGGCCCTGCGGCTGCAAGCGGGCGAACTTACCAGATCAATTCGGCCTGCGCTACTCCCGGATGTCGAGGCCCCGGCGAGTGGCGCTTGCAAATGTTTGGCAAGCCGTGTCTGGCGGTGTGGGAGACCTGTTCAATCACTGATTTTAGTCAATCCTGGAGCGTACGTGCGTATCGTTACAGTCCAGCGTTCTTGAGGCTGTGACCGCGACGGGTTCTCGCTCGTTCCGGCAGATGGGTAGAATCGTCTCTTTTTCGCCGCCGAAGGAAAACCAATGGCTCAGCCCTACAGTGCGCGCAGTCGTGCGATCGAACCGTTCCATGTGATGGCGCTGCTGGCGCGGGCCAACGAATTGCAGGCCGAGGGTCACGACGTGATCCACCTGGAAATCGGCGAGCCGGACTTCACCACGGCCGAGCCGATCATCCGTGCCGGGCAAGCGGCGCTGACGGCGGGCAAGACTCGCTACACCGCCGCGCGGGGCATTCCCGAGCTGCGCGAGGCGATCTCCGGTTTCTATCAAACGCGTTATGGCCTGAACATCGATCCGCGGCGGATCCTGATCACGCCCGGCGGCTCCGGCGCCCTGTTGCTGGCCAGTGCCTTGCTGGTGGATCCCGGCAAACACTGGCTGCTGGCCGACCCGGGTTATCCGTGCAATCGGCACTTCCTGCGTCTGGTCGAAGGCGCGGCGCAGTTGGTTCCGGTCGGGCCTGAGGTGCGTTATCAACTGACTCCGGATCTGGTGGCGCGGCACTGGGACCACGACAGCGTGGGCGCCTTGGTGGCTTCGCCGGCCAACCCGACCGGGACAATCCTGACCCGTGATGAACTGGCCGGGTTATCCACGGCGATCAAGGCGCGGCACGGGCATCTGGTGGTGGACGAGATTTATCACGGTCTGACCTATGGCACCGACGCAGCGAGCGTGCTGGAAGTCGATGACAGCGCGTTTGTCCTCAACAGTTTCTCCAAATATTTCGGCATGACCGGTTGGCGTCTCGGCTGGCTGGTGGCGCCAGAGGCGGCCGTCGGCGAGCTGGAAAAACTCGCGCAGAACCTCTACATCAGTGCCCCGAGCATGGCGCAGTACGCTGCACTGGCCTGTTTCGAGCCGGATACCATCGCCATCCTGGAAGAGCGCCGCGCCGAGTTCGGCCGCCGCCGTGACTTCCTTCTGCCGGCGTTGCGCGAGTTAGGTTTCAACATCGCCGTTGAGCCGGAAGGGGCGTTCTATCTTTACGCGGATATCAGCCAGTTCGGCGGCGATGCCTTCGCGTTCTGCCGACATTTCCTCGAAACCGAGCACGTAGCCTTTACGCCGGGGCTGGATTTCGGTCGTTATCAGGCCGGTCACCATGTGCGTTTTGCCTACACGCAAAACCTCCCTCGCTTACAAGAAGCGGTGGAACGAATCGCCCGTGGCCTGAAGAGCTGGCAAGGCTGATGCGCTTTTATCCGGCTCTGGAGGAGGCGCGGCTGATCCGCCGCTATAAACGTTTTCTCGCTGATGTTGAAACGCTCAACGGCGAACTGTTGACCCTGCACTGCCCGAACACCGGGTCGATGCTCAATTGTCAGGTCGAGGGCGGGCAGGTGTGGTTCAGCCGCTCCAACGACCCCAAACGCAAGCTGCCCGGGACCTGGGAAATCGGTGAAACCCCGCAGGGCCGGCTGTTTTGCGTGAACACCGGGCGCGCCAATGCGCTGGTCGAAGAAGCGTTGCAGGCTGGGGTTATCAGCGAGTTGAACGGCTTCACGGCGCTTAAGCGAGAAGTGGCGTACGGCCAGGAAAAGAGCCGCATCGACTTTCGCCTCGAATACCCGAGCGGCCCGGCCTACGTGGAAGTGAAAAGCGTCACTCTGGGGTTCGACGGGACAAATGTGGCGGCGTTTCCCGACGCAGTCACCCAGCGTGGCGCCAAGCATCTGCGGGAACTGGCGCATCTGGCCCGTGACGGCATTCGTGCGGTGCAGCTGTATTGCGTCAATCTCAGCGGGATCGACGCGGTGCGTCCGGCCGAGGAAATCGATGCGGCCTACGCGGATGCCCTGCGCGAGGCCGTCGCGTGCGGGGTCGAGGTGCTGGCGTACGGCGTGCGGTTAAACCATGAGGAGATGGTGATCGACCGCCGACTGGACGTCTTGCTCAACGGTTAAACATCGATCCACAGCCCTTCGGCATCTTCGCGGCAAGGGATAGCCGTCAGTGATTGCCCGGCACAGGGGCCGGCAACACATTCGCCGTCCTCGATCAGAAACAGTGCGCCGTGGGTGGCGCACTGGATCAGGCTGTTGCTGTGGTCGAGAAACTGGTCGGGCTGCCATTCCAGGCCAACGCCGCGGTGCGGGCAACGGTTGATAT
Organism: Pseudomonas sp. 86_A; assembly: GCF_017491705.1. Taxonomy (NCBI): domain Bacteria; kingdom Pseudomonadati; phylum Pseudomonadota; class Gammaproteobacteria; order Pseudomonadales; family Pseudomonadaceae; genus Pseudomonas; species Pseudomonas sp. 86_A. The sequence continues at coordinate 321,431 of NZ_JAFGYS010000005.1, forward strand.
AAACATAGGCCTGACCATTGCGGCGCACGGCAAACAGTTTGTTGCCGTCGATGTCGAACCCACGGCTGCCGGCCTCGGCCAGATCGGCCCCCGCGCACAAAAACTTCATGGCTATCCTCAAGTGTCGGCTCGTAACGGGAAATGTCCAAGCTTGACGTTTAAATGCAAACAATTATCAAATGGCCGCCTTCATTCGCCATACGGTGACCGATGCCTAGGATACTGGGCCCGTTGTCCGGCTGCGCGGAAAAACCTGTTCAAGGAAGCTGTGTATGCGCCTGAAAACCCGCGTGGCTGTGCTGTGTGTCGGACTGCTCGCCAGCCTGCAGGTGCTGGCCGCCGATTTGCCACAACGCTGGGTCAGTGCCGGTGGGGCGCTCTCGGAGTGGGTGAGTGCCTTGGGCGGCGAATCGAAACTGGTCGGCGTCGACACCACCAGTCAGCATCCGCAGTCCCTGCAGGCACTGCCAAGCATCGGTTATCAGCGCAGCCTGTCGGCAGAAGGCATTCTCAGCCTGCGCCCGGACATTCTCATCGGCACCGAAGAAATGGGGCCACCGCCGGTCATCGCTCAAGTGAAGAGCGCCAAGGTGCGGGTCGAACTGTTCTCGGCGCAACCGGATCTGCCGACGCTGGAGAAAAACGTTACGCATCTGGGGCAGTTGCTGGGGGCGCAAGCGCAGGCGACGCAGTTGTTGGAGCGTTATCAACAGCAGCTGACGGCGCAGCAATCCCGGGTCGCCAAGTTACAGGCCCAACATGAAGCTCCCGGTGTGCTGGTGCTGATCGGGCATGCCGGTGGCAAACCGTTGATCGCCGGCAAGGACACCGCGGCCGACTGGCTGTTGCAACAGGCCGGCGGGCATAACCTGGCGACGCATACGGGTTACAAACCCTTCTCCGTGGAGTCGCTCGCCGGGCTCGATCCCGAGGTGCTGGTGTTCGCTGATCGCGCGCTGAGCGGTGAGGCGGCGAAAGCGGCGCTGTTCAAGGAAAACTCGATTCTCCAGGCAAGTCGCGCAGCCAAGGCCGGCCGGGTGCTGGAGCTGGATCCGACGCTGCTGGTTGGCGGGCTCGGGCCACGTTTGCCAGCGGCGGTGCAACGTCTGGCTGACGGTTTCTACCCGGCCAAGGGCAACCCATGACCCCATTGGTCAAACCGCGCAGCCTGTTCCTCGGCCTGACACTGCTGTGTCTGCTGGCCATCTGGCTGTCACTGGCGCTGGGGCCGGTCAGCCTGCCTCTGTTCGATACCTTGCGCGCTGCATTACGCATGCTCGGCTTGCCGCTGGCGCCGGACGGCCTGGAGCAGGCTGAGCTGATCCTCGGGCAGATTCGCTTGCCCCGCACCTTGCTCGGGCTGGCGGTCGGCGGCGTGCTGGCGCTGTCCGGTGTGGCAATGCAGGGCTTGTTTCGCAATCCGTTGGCCGACCCCGGGTTGGTCGGGGTGTCCAGCGGTGCGGCGTTGGGCGCGGCGGTAGCGATTGTTGGTGGCTCGTTGTTTGGCGGTTTGCCGGAGTGGTTCGGGCCGTATCTGTTGTCGTCGTGTGCGTTTCTCGGTGGGCTCGGGGTGACCGCGCTGGTTTATCGGCTCGGCCGCCGCAACGGTCAGACTAATGTGGCGACCATGCTGCTGGCGGGGATTGCCCTGACGGCGCTGGCAAGCTCGGCGGTGGGACTGTTTACCTATCTGGCGGATGACGCGACCCTGCGCACGCTGACGTTCTGGAACCTCGGTAGCCTCAATGGCGCCAGTTACGCGCGGCTCTGGCCGTTGCTGATCATCAGCACCGGTGTGGCACTGTGGTTGCCGCGTCGCGCCAAGGCCTTGAATGCCTTGTTGCTCGGTGAGTCCGAAGCGGGGCACTTGGGTCTTGATGTCGAGCGACTCAAGCGCGAGTTGGTGTTTTGCACGGCGCTGGGTGTCGGTGCGGCCGTGGCGGCCGCGGGGATGATCGGCTTCGTCGGGCTGGTGGTGCCGCACCTGGTGCGCTTGCTGGCCGGGCCGGATCATCGCGTGCTGCTGCCGGCCTCGGTATTGGCCGGGGCCAGTCTGTTGTTACTGGCGGATCTGGTTGCGCGGCTCGCGTTGGCGCCGGCGGAGTTGCCGATCGGTATTGTCACTGCGTTTATCGGTGCGCCGTTCTTCCTTTACTTGCTGTTGCGAGGACGTGCCTGATGCTGCGTGCGCACAATCTGCACGTCCGTCGCGGGCGCGAAACAGTGCTCAGCGATGTGACCCTGCACCTTGAACCGGGTGAAGTGCTGGGTGTGCTCGGGCCGAACGGTGCCGGTAAAAGCACACTGCTCGGCGCACTGTGCGGAGAGCTGGCGGCCAGTGAAGGCGAGGTTTCGCTGGAGGGGCAGGCCTTGAGTCACTGGGCGGGCACGCAGCGCGCTCAGCGTCTGGCGGTATTGCCGCAGGTGTCGACGCTGGACTTTGCCTTTCGCGTCGAAGAAGTGGTCGGCATGGGCCGCTTGCCTTACCAGAGCGGTCGGGTGCGCGATGACGAGATTGTCGCGGCAGCCCTGAATGCCGCGGATGCCGGGCATCTGAGCGGTCGCAGTTATCTGGCGTTGTCGGGCGGCGAGCGTCAGCGCGTGCATCTGGCGCGGGTGCTGGCTCAGTTGTGGCCGGGGCAGGCCGGGCAAACCCTGCTGTTGGACGAACCGACATCGATGCTCGATCCGCTGCATCAGCACACGACGCTGCAAGCGGTGCGCGCATTTGCCGACCGCGGCGCGGCAGTGCTGGTCATCCTGCATGATCTGAATCTGGCGGCGCGCTATTGTGATCGTGTGCTGTTGCTTGCAGGCGGACGCCCGGTGGCGCTGGATACACCGCAGCAGGTATTGCGACCGGATACGCTCAAAGCCGTGTTCGGTCTTGAAGTCTTGGTGCAGCCGCACCCGGAGCGTGGGCATCCGCTGATCATCGCCCGCTGATTCTCATCGAGGTGATGGCATGCGTGGGATGTGGCTATTGATCGTGTGGTTGCTGGCGGGGTGTCAGCATGTTGCCGCGCCGCCGCCGATCAGCGGCGAGATTCGCGATCTGCGCAGCGGTCAGGTGCTGACGGCGCAGGAACTGCTGACGCGTCTGGCCAAGCCGCAACAGCTGATCATTGGCGAGCAACATGACAACGCCGATCACCACGCCGCGCAGTTGTGGCTGTTGCAGGCGCTCGGTGAACAGCGGCCCCAGGGCAGCCTGCTGCTGGAAATGCTCACGCCAGATCAACAGCCGAAAGTTGATCAAGTTCGTCACGCGCCAGCGCCGCCCACTGATCTTGCCGGCGCCTTGGCCTGGCAGGACGGTTGGGACTGGAATCTCTATGGTCCGATCGTTCGGTTCGCCCTCACGCAACCGTATCCGCTGTTGGCGGCCAATCTGGATACCAGCGAAATTCGCGCGTTTTATCGTCAGCCGCCAGATTTGAGCGGTGCGCGCAGCAATGCGGCCTCGGTGCAGGCCACGCTGCTGGAGCAGATCAGCGACTCACACTGCGGCTTGCTGCCCACATCGCAGATGCCGGCGATGCTCGCCGTTCAGCAGCAACGTGATCGGCGCATGGCTCATCGGTTGCAGGCAGCGCCCACGCCAGCCGTGCTGTTGGCGGGGGCCTGGCATGCGCGCAAGGATGTTGGCGTGCCGCTGCATGTTCTGGATTTGGGCGCTGCTCAGGCGCCGACGGTGCTGCTGTTGGCCGAGCAGGGGAGCGAAGTCAGCGCAGCGATGGCTGATTACATCTGGTACACCCCGGCAACACCCAAGCAGGATTACTGCGCGCAGATGCGCAAACAGTTCGGCCAATGACTTTTCCACAGGCAAAAAAAGACCCGGTAAAAACCGGGTCAAATAACCGTGATTAGCCTGATGAGGAGATAATCTGAGAGTCCGAACCAAGGGCTTTTCAGAATATCGACTGATCTCGCGACCAGTTGTGATAATCATAGCGATTCTCATTACCGAGTCAACCACTGTTTTTGCATTTGCTTGATTTAGTCATGCCGACGGTCGCAGCGCCCCGGAAACACGGGGCCTGGCGCTAACCTTTGAGTGCGCTCAGCTGGGTGATCTGCTGGTTGAGTTGGCCGATCCGGCGCGCCATGCTCTCAATCAGGCTGTGAGCGATTTTCGGATTGTTGCGGGTCATGCTCAAAAACTGATCGCCGGGAATCAGCATCACCGTGCTCGGCTCGCGAGCGATGACCGTGGCATTGCGCGGCTCACCGGTGAACACCGCCATGGCACCGAAAATCTCGTCTTTGGGCACGTCGCCGACCTTGTGCCCGTCAACAAATGCTTCGGCATGCCCATCGATGATCACAAAGACGTGATCGGCCACATCGCCCTGCTGGATCAACACCTCACCGCTCTCGACCCGCTTGAAGCCATTGGTGCTGCGAAACTCCCGCGGCTTCAGCTCAGCCACCGCGTGGGCCAGCATTGCCATCTGCCCCAGCAGATACTCCAGCAGTTGCTCGGCCCGTTCGGGTTCAGCAAACACATGTTGCAGCAGTTCAGTGCGCCTATAAGGCAGCAACCGCAATGGCCCGTCACTGCACAGACGGCAGTCGGCCCAGGCTTGACCTTGCTGCAGACCGATCAAGTCGCCTTCCTGCCAATAAAAAACCGCGCGGCCTCCGAGGCAGCCGTTGATCACGCCTTCTGTCAGCAGAAACAACTGATCGGCAGGTAATTGTTGCAGCAGATCGTCAGTAGTTTGCAGCTCCAGCGCCGGCCCGCACGGCGTAAGCCCTTCGAGCCAGCGTCCAGGCAAGCTCTGCAAACGATTGATCAGTGCATCGACCGGTGCCGATTGTTCCCCGAGCAAATACATGGCCGTCAGCGCCCGTTCAATTCTTGTGCCGCGCGGAAATGGCCTCGAGCTGCTTGTTCAAGGCGTCTTTGCGTTCGGCCGGGATGTCGTTCCAATGCACATCCATCAGCGCCCCTTCGATCGCATACAGCAACACCTTCGATGCGCGAAACCCACGGGTACGCACCGCCCGATAGGCGTCCACCGCCCCCAGGCGACGCAAGTCCGAGGCGCTGTGGATGCCCACGGCATGCAGCCACTGCGCCGACGTCTTGCCAAGATTCTTCAAGTGTTGCAGTTCATCATTCATCAAGCCTCCTTGCGACGGCCGAATGGTGCGTGGGCGAGCTTCTCAGGAGTGTAGCCATCAGTAGGAAAAGCGTGGTTGTTTGGTCGGATTAGACGCAAACGCTTCTAAGAAAGGGTGGTGTAGGAGGGGGCGAAAGGTCTGCGGACGCAGGTAGACGGGGAGAGTTGCCAATAAATGTGGGAGCGAGCCTGCTCGCGAAAGCGGTTCAACTCTCACATTCATGTCGACTGACACTGCGTATTCGCGAGCAGGCTCGCTCCCACCGGGCGGGTGTCGTGTCGGAGAAACGGGTGTATCAGCGGGTGCGATAACGCAAGCGGGTACCAAAATTCATCGACATCAGGATTTCGTCGGCACTCAGTTCCGGCGGGAAGTACGCTCCGGAAATCTGTGCGTGGGCCAGGCTTGCGCCTTCCAGTGATGAATTTCGGAAATCAATGCCACGCAAATCGGCGGAACGGAAGTACGCGTCCCGGAAATCCACGCCATCGGCATTCAGTTCACGCAGATCGAGACCGCGGAAATCGCCACCGACCATGTCGATCGGGCCGTCTTTCGGGCGTTCCTTGTTGAAGCCTGCGATGTCGTCTTTGTGCAGCAAGGCATAAAGCGGGGTGTCGAGAAGTTTCGGCTGGCTCATGTCACATCACCTGTTGGTTTTATGACGCCAGTATAGTGCCACTATTTGACGGCCGTGAAGCAAGCGAGGGCTTCACGGCCGAAATAGTTTCTTACAGGCCCGGCAGACGCTGGCGGATTTGCGCTACGACGGTGTCGAGGGTCCCGCTTTCATTAGTTTGCACGCGTTTGCTGCGCAGGATTTCTTCTGGCGTCAGGGCTTCGCGGTTGGCCTGTTGCGCCTCGATCACGGCCAACGTGGCGTCAGACGGATCTTTTTTGTCGGCCTGACGAATCGCCAGCCAGCTCTCGATCACTGCTTGCGGCGCGTTGCAGTCAAGGATCAGGAACGGTGTGCCAGTGGCTTCGGCCACTTTCGCGGCGTCGTCGCGTTGCTCGCGCTTGAGGTAGGTCGCATCGATCACCACCGGGAACCCGGCGTGCAGGATGACGTCAGCGATTGTGTGCAGGCGGGCGTAGGTGGCAGCGCTGGCATCGGCGCTGTAAATCCCGGCCTGCACGTCGTTGGCCACGGTTTGCTCGCCGAACAGGCGCTTGCGCTCGACGTCGGAACGCAGGCGAATCGCGCCCAGTGCTTCGACCAGGCGCATCGCCACATGGCTCTTGCCGACTGCCGATACACCGTGGGTGATGGCCATGAAACGCGAAGGAATGGTGCTGTAGCTTTCCGCCAGGTTGGCGTAGTTGCGGTACTGGCGCAGGGTGGTGGCGCGCTGCACCGGGGTAGCGTCCGCTGGCATGCTGAACAGCGCAACCTTGGCGCGAACCAGGGCGCGGTAGGCTTTGTAGAAGTTCAGCACTTCCAGGCCTTGATAGTCGCCGGTCAGTTCCAGGTATTGACTGATGAAACGACGGGCCAGGGATTTCAGGCCACGGTCTTCAAGGTCCATCGCCAGGAAGCCGGTGTCGGCCCAGACGTCGGTGAAGCGGAACGGTTCGTTGAACTCGATGCAGTCGAAGATCACCACTTTGCCGTCGATGACCGTGGCGTTGCCCAAGTGGATGTCACCGTGACATTCGCGGGTGAAACCCTCGGCCTTGCGCTGGGCGAACAGTGGCTTGAGGCGTTCGAAGCTGCTTTCGGCCCAGGCTTTCAGCGCTTCGAGTTGCAGCAGATCGTTCTTGTCGCTGAGGAACGGCAGGATCTGTTCGAAGTTTTGCGAGACCGGGGCCATCACTGCATCCGGTGTGCCGGCTTCGTGCTCGGCCGGAACCTTCGGTGCGCTGAGGTGGAAGTGGGCGATCTGCTCGGCCATTTCATCGATGTGCTGAGTGGTCAACTCACCGTTGGCCTGCAGGGTGCTGAGCAGGCCGGCCTGCGGGAACTGACGCATTTTCAGCACGTATTCGATCACCGGGCCGTCGCCGCCCAGTTGTGGCGCCTCGACGCTGCCGGTGACCGGCAACACGTCCAGATACAAATCATCGGTCAGGCGCTGGTTCAGGCGCAGTTCTTCAGCGCAGAAATGTGCGCGCGATTCCAGACCGGTGAAGTCGAGGAAACCGAAATTCACCGGCTTCTTCACTTTATAGGCAAAGGGACCGGTGAGGATCACCCAAGAGATATGGGTTTCGATGACCTGGAACCCTTCGACGGGGTGCGGGTAGAGGGCCGGGTTTTGCAGGGCAGCGATCAGGGACTGGCTCACGGGCGATCCTTCAGAGACTGGGAAATTCGAGGTCGCCATTATGGCCGCTCGCCAGCCTGACGCAAACCTCGGAGCGCTCCTGTTGAGTATGAATAAAGTGCGTATAATCCGCCGCCATGACTCGAACTCGATCCCCCCGTACCAAGAAAAAACCACCTGCCAAGGGCCTGCGCCCGTGGTTGGGCTGGGCCATTAAACTCAGCCTGGTCGGCCTTGTGGTGCTGGCCGGCTTCGCCGTTTACCTCGATGCCGTGGTGCAGGAGAAGTTCTCCGGCAAGCGCTGGACCATCCCGGCCAAGGTATACGCGCGTCCGCTTGAGCTGTTCGTCGGACAAAAGCTCAGCAAGGACGATTTCCTCACCGAACTCGACGCCCTCGGCTATCGCCGCGAAGCCGTGAGCAATGGCCCCGGCGCTGCTGCAGTCAACGGCAATACCGTTGATCTGAACACCCGCGGCTTCCAGTTCTATGAAGGCCTGGAAAAAGCCCAGCCGGTGCGCGTGCGTTTCTCCGGCGACTATGTGGCCGAACTCTCCGGGCTCAACGGTTCGAAACTGTCGGTGGTGCGGCTGGAGCCGCTGATGATCGGCGGTATTTATCCGAAAAACCTTGAAGACCGCATTCTGATCAAGCTCGATCAGGTGCCGCCGTATCTGCTGGATACCCTGGTAGCGGTGGAAGACCGCGACTATTACAGTCACTGGGGCGTATCGCCGAAATCGATTGCCCGGGCCATCTGGGTCAACACTTCTGGCGGCAAAATGACCCAGGGCGGCAGTACCCTGACCCAGCAACTGGTCAAGAACTTCTACCTCACCAACGAACGCAGCCTGAGCCGCAAGCTCACCGAAGCGATGATGGCGATGCTGCTGGAGCTGCATTACGACAAGAAAGAGATTCTTGAGGCCTACCTCAACGAAGTCTTCGTCGGTCAGGACGGTCAGCGTGCGGTGCACGGTTTCGGTCTGGCCAGCCAGTTCTTCTTCGGCCAGCCTCTGTCCGAGCTCAAGCTGCATCAGGTTGCGTTGCTGGTCGGCATGGTCAAAGGCCCGTCCTACTACAACCCGCGTCGTAACCCGGAACGTGCGCTGGAGCGGCGTAACCTGGTGCTCGACGTGCTTGAGCAGCAAGGCGTGGCGACGGCCGAACAGGTTGAAGCGGCGAAGAAAATGCCGCTGGGCGTGACGACGCGCGGCAAGCTCGCCGACAGCTCGTTCCCCGGCTTTATCGATCTGGTCAAACGTCAATTGCGTGAAGACTATCGCGACGAAGACTTGACCGAAGAAGGCCTGCGGATCTTCACCAGTTTCGACCCGATTCTGCAGATGAAGGCCGAGGCGTCGGTCAACGACACCTTCAAGCGTCTGGCGGGGCGCAAGGGCTCCGATGACGTGGAAGCGGCGATGGTCGTGACCAATCCGGAAACCGGCGAAGTCCAGGCGATGATTGGCAGCCGTCAGGCCAGTTACGCCGGTTTCAACCGGGCGCTGGATGCCGTGCGGCCAATCGGTTCCCTGGTCAAGCCGGCGGTATATCTGACCGCGCTGGAGAAACCGAGCCACTACACGCTGACCAGTTGGCTGTCGGATGATCCGTTGTCGATCAAAGGCGCGGACGGCCAGGTGTGGAAGCCGCAGAACTACGACCGCCGCTCCCACGGTACGGTGTTCCTCTATCAAGGGCTGGCGCACTCCTACAACTTGTCGACATCGCGTCTCGGCCTGGAAGTCGGTGTGCCGAATGTGCTCAAGACCCTTGCGCGTCTGGGCGTGACCCGGGAATTCCCGGCGTTCCCGTCGATGCTGCTGGGGGCCGGCGGCATGACCCCGATTGAAGTGGCGACCATGTACCAGACCCTCGCCAACGGTGGTTTCAATACACCGATGCGCGGGATTCGCAGCGTCCTGACCGCCGAGGGCGAGCCGCTCAAGCGTTATCCGTTCCAGATCGAGCAGCGTTTCGATCCGGCGTCCATTTACCTGATCCAGAACGCCATGCAACGGGTGATGCGTGAAGGTACCGGCAGCTCGGTCTACAACGTACTGCCCAAGACCCTGACCCTGGCCGGCAAGACCGGTACCAGTAACGATTCGCGTGACAGCTGGTTCGCCGGGTTCAGTCAGGACCTGCTGGCGGTGGTCTGGCTCGGTCGTGATGACAACGGCAAGACTCCGTTCACCGGTGCGACCGGTGCGCTGCAGGTCTGGACCAGTTTCATGCGCAAGGCCGACCCGCTGCCGCTGGACATGCCGCAGCCGGACAACATCGTTCAGGCGTGGGTCGATTCGCGTACCGGACAAGGCTCTGATGCCAACTGTCCGGGGGCGGTGCAGATGCCGTATATTCGCGGCAGCGAACCGCCACCCGGCGCCGCGTGTGCAAGCGAAACGCCTGCTTCACCGGAGTCGGTGATGGATTGGGTCAAGGGCTGGATGAATTAAGCAAAGAGGGTTTCAAGTGAACAAGTGGTTGATTCCAGCGGTGACCGCCGTGGCTTTGCTCAGCGGCTGCTCTACCGTACAGCGTGGTTCGATCCCGGTGGTGGACTCCGGCACAGCCGTATCCAACAGCGAACGTCTGTCGTCCAACGGCGGTTTCCGCAAGACGACAGTCAAGCGTCCGGTACAAGGCCAGGCGCAATCCCAGGCCATCCCGCAGGGTGATACCGGCGTGGTGGTGATGGTGCCGGGTGGCGGCGCCACGACATCGGCGCCGATCAGCACCTCGCCGATCGTGCCAGGTCCGGCTTCCGGCGGTATCACCGCGGGGCCGTACAATCCGTCGCCGGTCGAGTCGGCGCCGATCAACACCGGCAGCTACAGCATGCCGTCGACACCAAGCGGAATTCCTTCGGCCAGCAGCGGCGGTGGTCTGTCGGCAGACGAGCAACTGGACGGCCCGGTGCTCGCCTTGCTGACCACCGCACAGCAACAGCAGGCCGGCGGCGACCTCAATGGTGCGTCCTCCAGCCTGGAGCGTGCCCAGCGCGTTGCCCCGCGTGAGCCGCAAGTGCTTTATCGTCTGGCGCAGGTGCGCATGGCGCAAGGTGATGCGCCGCAGGCCGAGCAGTTCGCCCGTCGCGCGCTGACCATGGCTAACGGTCGTCCGGATCTGCAAGCCAACCTGTGGGAAATCATCGCGCAGTCCCGTGAGAAGCAGGGCGACTCCGCCGGTGCAGCGCTGGCCCGTCAGAAGGCCAAGGTTTCGCTCTGATGGATACTCGTTTCCCGAAAATCGCCGATCAGTTGCTGCTGATCGAACGTGAACTGCGCACGCAGGGTTGGTGGGATGAGGTTCAGCCGTCGCGCGAAGCCCTGAGCAGTGTCGAGCCGTTTTCGGTCGACACGCTGGATTTCGAGCAATGGCTGCAATGGATCTTTCTGCCGCGGATGAAAATGATCCTCGAACAGGACCAGCCGCTGCCCAATGCCTCGGGCATCCAGGAAATGGCTGAAATGGTCTTCGCCCAGCGCAATCTGCAGGGCAAGGATCGACAACTGCAGGTGCTGCTCAAAGAGTTCGACCTGCTGATCACGGCCTCGCGCTAGCGCCGATCCCTGTAGGAGCTGCCGAAGGCTGCGATCTTTTGATTTTGCTTTCAAAGATCTAAAGATCGCAGCCTTCGGCAGTTCCTACAGGTACCTAGTTACAATTCTCGGCTATCTGTTTCTGAGCCTCGACAATACGCTCCTGTCGCTGCGCATCATCCAGCCTTCGCAACTGTCCCTCGACCTCTTCCCTCAACCGCGGATTGTTCTGCAATTGCGCCAGGTTCGTCCGCGCCTGCTCGCAAAACTGTTTGAGCTGCGCCTGTTGGTCGGCCACCTGTTTCTTGACCTTGTCGTCGATGGCTTTCTGATCGCCCAGCGCACCGCTGCCAGGCATCGCTGCGGGTTTGGGCGGGGGCGAGGAGGGCGTCTGCACGGTCGTCGTCGGCAAACCTTGCGGGGGCTGTGCATCGAAGTGCGTGACGCCTTGGGCATCGACCCATTTGTAGATTTGAGCGGCCGAGCACCAGGGGCTGAGGCCGATCAGCAGAGTTAACAGAAGCGTTCGCATGCTGATTCCTTGGCAAAATTGCGCAATTGACGCTAACAGAGTAGCGGTTTTCAGGTTTTTTCTTGCGTTCTCATGTGCTTACCCACAATTAAGCACATTGACGGCTTGACTTGGAGAGGGCGAAACAGAAGAATCCAAAGTCCGCTGTAGAGGGACTGCCAGAAGCAGACCCACTCGGTAGATCATGAGGCGCATATCCGCGTCGACCTGTTACACCCGCAACGCGTTACCTCGCGCTGGGTGGGAAAGGCCCGCAACACTTGGGACGATCCCAATACTTGCTCAGTCAGTGCTGACGTAGTCGGCGACCACCGTCGCTCATGCTCTGCCGAGAAGTAAACCTATTAAGACCCGCCCCTTTTGTGTGGACGGTATTCTGGCGTTTTAGAGGTGAACAACGTGGAGCTTTTATCTGGCGGTGAGATGCTCGTCCGCTTCTTGCGTGACGAAGGCGTCAAATATATCTACGGGTACCCGGGTGGTGCTCTCCTTCATGTTTACGATGCCCTGTTCAAAGAACCGGAAGTGACCCACATCCTGGTTCGTCACGAACAAGCGGCGACCCATATGGCTGACGGCTACGCCCGTGCTACCGGTAAAGCCGGCGTGGTATTGGTGACTTCCGGTCCAGGCGCCACAAACGCCATCACCGGTATCGCCACCGCCTATATGGATTCGATTCCAATGGTGATCATTTCCGGTCAGGTGCCAAGCACCATGGTCGGTACCGACGCGTTCCAGGAAACCGACATGATCGGTATCTCCCGGCCGATCGTGAAGCACAGCTTCATGATCAAGCACGCCTCGGAAATCCCGGAAGTCATGAAGAAGGCGTTCTACCTGGCGCAATCCGGTCGTCCGGGCCCGGTCGTGGTCGATATCCCGAAAGACATGACCAACCCGGCCGAGAAGTTCGAATACGTCTTCCCGAAAAAAGCCAAGCTGCGCTCCTACAGCCCGGCCGTTCGCGGTCACTCCGGGCAAATCCGCAAGGCGGCAGAAATGCTTCTGGCGGCCAAGCGTCCTGTGCTCTATTCCGGTGGCGGGGTAATTCTGGGCAACGGCTCTGCGCCGCTGACCGAACTGGCGAAAATGCTCAACCTGCCCGTGACCAACACCTTGATGGGCCTGGGCGGTTTCCCTGGCACCGACCGTCAGTTCATCGGCATGCTCGGCATGCACGGCAGCTACACCGCCAACCTGGCGATGCACCACGCCGACGTGATCCTGGCAGTGGGCGCGCGTTTCGATGACCGTGTGATCAACGGCGCGGCGAAGTTCTGCCCGAATGCCAAGATCATTCACATCGACATCGACCCGGCTTCGATCTCCAAGACCATCAAGGCCGACGTGCCAATCGTTGGCCCGGTGGAGAGCGTCCTGACTGAAATGGTCGCGATCCTCAAGGAGATTGGCGAGACCCCGAACAAGGAGTCCGTTGCCAGCTGGTGGAAGCAAGTCGATGAATGGCGCGGTGATCGCGGCCTGTTCCCTTATGAAAAGGGCGACGGCAGCCTGATCAAGCCGCAGACCGTGATCGAAACCCTGTGCGAAGTGACCAAGGGCGATGCCTTCATCACTTCCGACGTGGGCCAGCACCAGATGTTCGCTGCTCAGTACTACACGTTCAACAAGCCGAATCGCTGGATCAACTCCGGTGGCCTGGGCACAATGGGCTTCGGTTTCCCGGCGGCCATGGGCATCAAGTTGAACTTCCCGGATGACGACGTTGCCTGCGTCACCGGCGAAGGCAGCATCCAGATGAACATCCAGGAACTGTCGACCTGCCTGCAATATGGCTTGCCGGTGAAAATCGTCATCCTGAACAACGGTGTTCTGGGGATGGTTCGTCAGTGGCAGGACATGAGCTACGGCAGCCGTCACTCGCACTCTTATATGGAGTCGCTGCCTGACTTCGTCAAACTGGCTGAAGCCTACGGTCACGTCGGCGTGCGCATCACCGATTCGAAAGATTTGAAATCGAAGATGGAAGAAGCGTTCGCCATGAAAGATCGTCTGGTGGTGATCGATATTTCGGTCGATACCAGCGAGCACGTCTATCCGATGCAGATCAAAGACGGCTCCATGCGCGATATGTGGCTGAGCAAGACGGAGCGTACTTAATCATGCGGCACATTATTTCCCTGCTTCTGGAAAACGAACCCGGCGCTTTGTCTCGCGTAGTCGGCCTGTTCTCGCAGCGCAACTACAACATTGAAAGCCTGACGGTGGCCCCGACCGAAGACCCGACTCTGTCGCGTCTGACGCTGACCACCGTCGGCCATGATGAAATCATCGAGCAGATCACCAAAAACCTGAACAAGCTGATCGAAGTGGTCAAGCTGGTGGACCTGTCGGAGAGCGCTCACATCGAGCGCGAGCTGATGCTGGTCAAGGTCAAGGCCACTGGCGCCCAGCGCGCCGAGATCAAACGCACCACCGATATTTACCGTGGACAGATCGTCGACGTCAGCGCCAGCGTGTATACCGTTCAATTGACCGGTACCAGCGACAAGCTCGACAGCTTCATTCAGTCCATCGGCACCGCATCGATTCTGGAAACCGTCCGTAGTGGCGTGACCGGCATTGCCCGCGGCGACAAAGTACTCAGCATTTAAACCAAATTAGCGAATGGCCTGAACGGCCTGGATATATAGGGGAAATTCATGAAAGTTTTCTACGATAAAGACTGCGACCTGTCGATCATCCAGGGCAAGAAAGTTGCCATCATCGGTTACGGTTCCCAGGGCCACGCCCAAGCGTGCAACCTGAAAGATTCCGGTGTCGACGTTACCGTTGGTCTGCGTAAAGGTTCGGCCACTGTTGCCAAAGCCGAAGCTCACGGCCTGAAAGTGACCGACGTGGCTGCCGCTGTTGCCGGCGCCGACCTGGTCATGATCCTGACCCCGGACGAGTTCCAGTCCCAGCTGTACAAGAACGAAATCGAGCCGAACATCAAGAAAGGCGCCACCCTGGCCTTCTCCCACGGCTTCGCGATCCACTACAACCAGGTTGTTCCGCGTGCCGACCTCGACGTGATCATGATCGCGCCGAAAGCCCCGGGCCACACCGTGCGTTCCGAGTTCGTGAAGGGCGGCGGTATCCCTGACCTGATCGCGATCTACCAGGACGCTTCGGGCAACGCCAAAAACGTAGCCCTGTCCTACGCTGCTGGTGTGGGTGGCGGTCGTACCGGCATCATCGAAACCACCTTCAAGGACGAGACCGAAACTGACCTGTTCGGCGAACAAGCCGTACTGTGCGGCGGTACCGTTGAGCTGGTAAAAGCCGGTTTCGAAACCCTGGTTGAAGCTGGCTACGCGCCGGAAATGGCCTACTTCGAGTGCCTGCACGAACTGAAACTGATCGTTGACCTCATGTACGAAGGCGGTATCGCCAACATGAACTACTCGATCTCCAACAACGCTGAGTACGGCGAGTACGTGACCGGTCCGGAAGTGATCAACGCCGAATCCCGTCAGGCCATGCGCAACGCCCTGAAACGTATTCAGGACGGCGAATACGCCAAAATGTTCATCAGCGAAGGCGCAACCGGCTACCCTTCGATGACCGCCAAGCGTCGTAACAACGCCGCTCACGGTATCGAAATCATCGGCGAGCAACTGCGCTCCATGATGCCGTGGATCGGTGCCAACAAGATCGTCGACAAAGCCAAAAACTAAGTCGTCGTCCCTTGTATGAAAAAACGCGGCCTCGGCCGCGTTTTTTCGTTTGAACCGGAGGTTCTGGTATAAAGCTGCAGCGTTTGTGGCCGAACCGTCGTCCCAGACACCTGTCGAAACTTTCCAAATACGTTGCAAGGTAATGTCCATGAGCGAACGTCCCGAAGAGCCGAACCAGGCTTCTGACGCCGAAAGCCTGCTGCCCATCGATGAACACATCGAGGAAGGGCACGACGCAGAAGGTCGTAAAGTCCGGCATCGTGGTATCTATCTGCTGCCGAACCTGTTCACCACTGCGAACCTGTTTGCAGGGTTTTATTCCATCATCAACTCGATGAGTGCCCAGGCGGCCTTGAGCGCCGGGGACTCGGCGAACGCGAGCAAGTATTTCGCGTTCGCTGCGATCGCGATCTTTGTCGCGATGGTGCTCGACGGCCTCGATGGCCGCGTGGCGCGCATGACCAATACGCAAAGTGCATTCGGCGCCGAGTATGACTCGCTCTCCGATATGGTTGCCTTTGGTGTGGCGCCGGCGCTGCTGGCCTTCGGCTGGGCGTTGGGTGACATGGGCAAAGTCGGCTGGATGGTCGCCTTCATCTATGTGGCCGGTGCAGCGTTGCGTCTGGCGCGCTTCAACACTCAGGTCGGTACGGCCGACAAGCGCTACTTCATCGGTCTGGCCAGCCCGGCAGCTGCCGGCGTGGTGGCGGGGATCGTCTGGGCGTTCAGCGATTACGGCATTCAAGGTTCGAAGATGTCGTTCCTGGTTGCCTTGATGGTCGCGGCTGCCGGCATGCTGATGGTCAGCAACATCAAGTACAACAGCTTCAAGGAGCTGGATTTGAAGGGCCGGGTGCCGTTCGTGGCGATTCTAGCCGTCGTGCTGGTGTTTGCCGTGGTCTTCAGCGATCCACCGCGCATTCTGCTGCTGGTGTTCCTCGCTTATGCGGCTTCCGGCCCGGTGCAATACCTGCTGCATCTTCGTCGTCACAAAAACGCCGAGTGATGTAATTTCCCGCATACTCCGCAGTCTATGGGTGCATCTGTCCTCCAAAGCTGCGGAGTTGCCATGCTGATCAAAATCCCCAAAGCTTCCGACTGCCATGAGTCGGAAGTCACGCCTGAATCCATTTATCTCTCCCGTCGTCAATTGCTCGGAGCTACCGCCGCCGGCATCGCCGTGAGCAGCTTGCCGCGTTGGGCTACCGCGGAAGAGGCGGCACGTTATGCCGACGTCGAGCCGGGGAAGGCGCCGGCCTGGTTTGCCGACAAGCTTTCCTCTACCAAGTGGGGAGCGGTCAACGTCAAGGATGAGGCGATCACGCCTTATAAAGACGCGACCCATTACAACAACTTCTATGAGTTCGGTACTGACAAAGGGGATCCGGCAGCCAATGCCGGTTCGCTGAAAACCGAGGCGTGGAGCGTGGTCGTGGATGGGGAGGTCGGTAAACCCGGGCGCTATGCGCTGGAAGACTTCATGAAGCCCTATCAGTTGGAGGAGCGTATCTATCGCCTTCGCTGCGTTGAGGCCTGGTCGATGGTTATTCCGTGGATCGGCTTTCCGATCTCTGCGCTGCTCAAGCAGGTCGAGCCCACCTCCAAGGCCAAGTACATTCGCTTTGAAACCTTGCAGGATCCCAAGAGCATGCCGGGCCAGCGCTCGGGTTTTGCCCTGATCGACTGGCCTTATGTAGAAGGCTTGCGTCTGGACGAGGCGATGAATCCATTGGCGATTCTGGCGGTTGGCATGTATGGCCGCGAATTGCCGAATCAGAATGGCGCGCCGCTGCGCTTGGTGGTGCCGTGGAAGTACGGGTTCAAAAGCGTTAAATCCATTGTGCGTATCAGTCTGGTCAGCGAGCAGCCAAAGACAACCTGGCAGAGCATCGCCGCGGATGAGTACGGCTTCTACGCCAACGTTAACCCAACAGTGGATCATCCGCGCTGGACTCAGGCGCGGGAGCGTCGGTTGCCCAACAGTCTGTTCAAACCGAACGTGCGTGATACGCAGATGTTTAACGGTTACGCCGATGAGGTCGCTTCTCTATATACAGGGCTCGATCTGCGGAAGAACTATTGATGCGATATCCGTACTGGCGTGTAGGCGTTTTCATCGCGGCGGCGATCTGGCCATTGCTTTGGTTTTATCAGGCGTTCGCGGATTTGCTTGGGCCGGATCCTGGCAAAGTGCTGGTGGATCGGCTGGGGCTGGGGACATTGGTGCTGCTGTTGATCACCTTGGCCATGACGCCCTTACAGAAGCTGACCGGGTGGGCGGGGTGGATTGCTGTTCGTCGTCAGTTGGGACTGTGGTGTTTTGCGTATGTGGTTTTACACTTGTGCAGCTACATGGCATTCATCCTGGGCTTCGACTGGTCTCAGTTGGGCGTGGAGTTGCGTAAGCGGCCATACATTATTGTGGGTACGCTGGGTTTTCTCGGATTGTTGGCGTTGGCGGTCACGTCCAATCGCTACAGTCAGCGTCGTTTAGGTGTGCGCTGGAAGAAACTGCATCGGTTGGTATACGTGATTCTGGGGCTTGGATTGCTGCATATGCTGTGGATCGTGCGTGCTGATCTCAAGGAGTGGGCGATCTATGCCTTTATAGGTGCAGTGCTTTTACTGCTGCGTGTACCTGCCGTAGCGCGTCGAATCCCGCGTTTGCTGACTAAAAAGCAGGTTTTGCAATAAAACTGAAATTAACGGTTGACGGCAGATTCTGGAGGTCTATAATTCGCCCCACTTCCGGCGCAGTCGAAACGGAAAACTCCTTGAGATTCAATTAGTTACGCAGTTTTCGACAGTGGCTAGCTTCAGTTCATTGAAGCCTGGAAGGAGTTGAAAGAGTGGTGATGTTTGGCTCTTTTAACGGTTCGATCTTCTCGGTCGAAAGCGGAGAAAAAGAGGTGTTGACAGCAGCGTGTAACGCTGTAGAATTCGCCTCCCGCTGACGAGAGATCGGAAGCGCAAGTGGTTGAAGTTGTTGAAGAAATCTTCGAAAACTTCTGAAAATAATCACTTGACAGCAAATGAGGCTGCTGTAGAATGCGCGCCTCGGTTGAGACGAAAGATCTTAACCAACCGCTCTTTAACAACTGAATCAAGCAATTCGTGTGGGTGCTTGTGGAGTC
>NZ_JAFGYS010000060.1:0-546 GCF_017491705.1 Pseudomonas sp. 86_A
GACATGCGCATAGGATGCCTTGGGAGACGACCTCGCTGACGCCCTCGCAGGTGACGATGCGATACGCGCATAAGGGAGGCGCCGAATGGCCTTGGCCGTTCAGCGCAACTCTTAAGGTCGAACTTGAACCCTCGCGTGCCATATTTTGCCTTTGTCTTCAAAACGAGGCGCAGACGCCGATGCCGGGTGGGATTGGCCTGCATCCCTATTTCGAGCACCAAGTCGAGGACAACATAGAGTTTGACGCACCGATCGACTGGCCGGTGACGGCGGACTATCTCGCCGCGTTGCCGAATGGCCTTTCTGCCGGCCCCACAGCAGATTCATTGCCGCCCGGTGAGGTGACGCTTTATCGCAGTGGCTGGCGCGGGCTTTGCGTTATTTACCGCTCGAATGGTGATCGGATTGAGATGCGAGCGGATCCAGCATTTTCGTATTTTGTGCTGCATCGGCCCGCTGATGCGGCACATTTATGCGCAGAGCCCGTCAGCCACGTTGCCGACGGGTTCAACCTGTTCGCTCGCGGGTATGCAGACACTGGAACTG
>NZ_JAFGYS010000061.1:0-545 GCF_017491705.1 Pseudomonas sp. 86_A
GCGACATACTGCGCATACGCTCCAGATGCTCCTACCATTGCGACCGTTACGACCAAGATCGTCCTGGTCGAGCCGGGTCTCCCGCATGTTCTAGCAATCACTGAAGCAGCGACCCACGCGCCCAATGATGCATTCCAAATTGTTCGATATGGCTTATTCACGAAAGCGAATCATCATTTTGAGTTTTGAGAGCGGCATCGATATGCAACAGCCAGCGTTCTCGCTAAGCACATTCGAGTTGTATATGCCCCTCGCTCACTTTCCGCAATCTTTCGATCGCCCACTCCGACGAACGAGTGGCTCTTCGCAGCGATAGAACATTCACAACGATCCCAGACTGCGTCCCGCCCGACGAGCAAAAAATTCGTTTGTTGCATGCTGCACGCAAGTGACGCGCAACGTTGTTGATTTTTGTCGACTGGAACTTGCTTCCGATATGCGAAGCAAGGCGGATTCCTAAACTTTTCATTTTCCTGTCAATTCGACTGACCATCTTTGAATATGTTGATCGTCTTTTATTTAACTACATACCCACTATTCAGTAG
>NZ_JAFGYS010000062.1:0-545 GCF_017491705.1 Pseudomonas sp. 86_A
GCATACTTCTACCAAGGCGAATCAATAGTTTTCTTTCCGTCCCAAACAAAGGTCTTCCTGGTGCGTATTATGAGCGAGATAGGGATAAGTTTCAAGCCTACTGTCGATCATTAGACGGTAAAAGGGAACATTTGGGGAGATTTACTTCGGAAATGGATGCACATAGAGCTTGGCAGGGTCATAAAATTCTTCAGGTTGAAGCCCTGTGTGATGAATTATATGGTGATGCCACTCTTGATCCAAGGATACCGACCCACCTTCACAAAATAAAGATGAAAATTGAGGCGGATATGAAATTGAACAGACCAACTCTTGACTTAAAACTGGAGGATTTATGATAAAAACTGGGCGCACTTTTTGAGGGTGGTAAACTGACAATTTTGCAGATAAACTAGGAGAAAATAATGAATAAAGAAAATTACAAAGCTCTTGTAGAGATGTGTGATGTATCTCTTGCAAAGGATGTTATCTTGCAACGAGCACAAGAGCTTAATAAAGGTGAGATTGATAGATTGATCTTTGAGCTTACAAATGTAAGAATGGAT
>NZ_JAFGYS010000063.1:0-540 GCF_017491705.1 Pseudomonas sp. 86_A
GATGAACCTGAAGATGACGAGCAAGGCCGCCGCGAGGCTGAAATCAGAGGGCTGGAGCATCCTCGAGACCACCGGCTTCATGCACCTGGTCGGTCCCCTGTGGGAGCGCGAGGTCGACGGCCATTACGAGTTCGCGCTTGCCACCGAAGACAAGCACCACAACCGCCGCGGCATGGTCCAGGGCGGCGTCATGATGACCTTCGCCGACCGAACCTGCGGCATGACCGCCCGTTACGTCTCCGGCAAGGAGTTCATGGCGACGGTGCAGCTCGACACCCATTTCGTCGAAGCCGGCCAGATCGGCGACATCCTGATCTCCCGCCCCCGCGTGGTGCGCTCGACCCGCAGCCTGATCTTCATGAGCACGGAAGTGACGGTCGACGACCGCTGCATCGTGATGGCGAACGGCGTGTTCAAGATCCTGAAGGGGCCGGGGTAGCGCTCGCGTTGGCTCGCCCCCCGCCGCCTACCACGCACCGAGGCGCGCTTGTCCCGGACGACGAGAGGAGATTGGGCTTCTTTCCTCACACCGTCCTTGCG
>NZ_JAFGYS010000064.1:0-535 GCF_017491705.1 Pseudomonas sp. 86_A
GTCTTATAGGCGTCGTGATCGAAGCGGTTTACCTTGACCTGTACATCTGGATTCTCGATTTTGAAATCGTTTACTGCTGCATCGAAAGCTGCTTTTACTGCTTGATCAGATGTGTCGGTATTGATGACAAGCGGGGCTGCATTGGCATTCAGCAGGACCATCGCGATCATGGGAAGCAATACTGTTCCCCGTAGTTTCTTGAGTGTCTCCATATAATTCTCCTCGTTGATAGTTGGCCGCGCCCGCATTATCGGAAGTGGCGTTTGCTTGTGATGTAATGTCCATCCGCATGCATTCGAGCGACCATTGAACTGTCGTCTTGATCGACGAAGGCGCATTCGGTCATCGGCACGGTATTGATCGACGTTCGCTGATCGAGGCAACGTCGCAGTGCATTGCCGCGGGCGTCGAATGCATACAGTTTGTCTGGAGGCACGGAAAGCGGAAGGCGCTGGCCGGCGCTGACGTTCGTCGTACCAGGTAGTTTGGCGATCCAATGTGACCCCGCGTCACCACCATTTAGGTAGACATATGT
>NZ_JAFGYS010000065.1:0-535 GCF_017491705.1 Pseudomonas sp. 86_A
CGCCGGACGCATGCGTTTCGGCATCCTGAAGAGAGCCCTCCTATGCAGTCTCGTCTTTTCCTTGCGCGCCTCCTGCGGCGCGCGTCGCGCGCGGCCGCCGCCGCCTTTGCGCTTGCCGTGTTCGCGGAGTTCGCCGTGCCGCTCGCGCACGCCGATTCCACGCCGCTGAAGGTCGGCATCGCGACGAGCCCGCAGATCGATGCGCTGAAGGTGGCCGCGAAGGAGGCGAAGGCGCAGGGCCTCGACGTGAAGATCATCGAGTTCACCGACTGGAACACGCCGAACGCGGCGCTCGCGAACCAGGACATCGACGTCAACTATTTTCAGCACATCCCGTTCCTCGAGAACGCGAAGAAGCAGCGCGGCTACGACTTCGTCGCGATCGCGCCGGGCACGATCATGAAGATCGGCCTGTATTCGAAGAAGATCAAGAGCTTCGATCAACTGAAGAACGGCGCGACGGTCGCGATCGCGAACGATCCCGTCAACGGCGGGCGCGGTTTGTTGCTGCTGCAGCGCGAACAGCTTGTTCTCG
>NZ_JAFGYS010000066.1:0-533 GCF_017491705.1 Pseudomonas sp. 86_A
GCCGCGATCTGCGCCGGCATCGTCAGCCACGCCAATCTGCTGCTCGGCGACGCCGCAAAACCGGTGCTGGAGGCCGAGATCGCGGCCGGCAACGGCCGCTTCCGCGGCATCCGGCATTCCTCCGCCTGGGACGAAGATCCTGTTGTCGCCGGCATGTATGCGAACAGGCCGAAGGGGCTGTTGCAGGACCCGGCCTTTCGCAAAGGCTTTGCCTGCCTCGCGCCGTTGAACCTCAGCTTCGACGCCTGGCTATTCCATCCGCAGATCGGTGAGCTCACCGCGCTGGCACGAGCCTTCCCCGACACCAGGATCGTGCTCGACCATTGCGGCGGCCCGGCCGGGACAGGTCGCTTCGCGGGACGGCGCGAGGAGGTGTTCGCGCAATGGCGTGCGTCGATCCGGGAGATCGCGAGATGCGAGAACGTGGTGGTCAAGCTAGGCGGGCTCGCAATGTGCCTGCTCGGCTACGACTTCCATTTGCGCGAGAGGCCCCCGACATCCGAGGAGCTCGCCGCGGCCTGGCGGCCCTATGT
>NZ_JAFGYS010000067.1:0-533 GCF_017491705.1 Pseudomonas sp. 86_A
CCCTTTAAGCACGGTTCTAGACCGGAATTCGATGATGCTGTGAAGCAATGATCCCAGCCGCAGGATGGATCACAGCCGTCGCCGGCATTCTCATTCCAGATGACGCAATCGCCGTTGAATTCGCCTAGCGCTTTTGCACTGAAGCCCGCTCGATCAGGAAGTCGTCTAACTTCCGACCGCCTCGGAGCTGGGGCTGCAGCCACCGCGGCAGCCTGCCAAGACCGGACCATGTCTCCGATGGGTTCTTGGGATTGCGGTATTTGGGACGAAAGGGCGGGTATGGACGGCGTTTACGATCGAACCGTGTAGCATTCTCGGCCAGCCCAATCCTGTGAAGTCGTTCCTCCAAATGTGCTTTCTTCTCCATGAGGTTCTGAGTAAGGCTGGCAGTGACCTGCTGGTGAAACATCCAGAGCTGATCAAGGGAGAGCGAATTGAAATGCGCGGTGTCCAGGGCGAGATCCGAGGTTAGGGACGAAAGCCTAGGCACAAAAGTCTGAGATGAAGAAGCAGGCAAGGCATCAGACCGATGA
>NZ_JAFGYS010000068.1:0-532 GCF_017491705.1 Pseudomonas sp. 86_A
GGAATCGACCAAGCGGGTCCGCGCAGCTGCGCGAGCCCGAGCATTCGCCCCGCGCCGGTTGGGGGGTCTCAATCCAGCAGCTTGGTATCATCAGGCGCCTGCGGCGGCGTCTTGATCGCGATCTCCTTGACCTGTCCCGAGATCGGCTTGGTGCCGCCGTGCGGCGTGCCCTTCGGGATGATGACGAGGTCGCCCGGCTTTACCGTCACTTCCTTGTCGCCGAGCCAGATCGTCCCGGTCCCGTCCAGGATGTACTGGATCTCGTTGGTGTTGGGGTGCATGTGCTTGGGCACGTTGCCGACCTGGATCGAGATCGTAGCGCCGTCGGCGCTCGCGAACATTTTCGAGCGGTAGCCGCCGGCGTTAGCGGGGCCGAGCGCGTCGCCTTCCGTCTCGCCGGTGTGGATGATCTGCGCGGTGATGTTTTCCGCGGCCAGCGCCGGCCGGAGCAGTTGGTTCGCGCCGCATCCGGCGGCAAAGGCGGCGGCCAGCGCGAGCCCGGCAGTGAAGCGATTCATGGATGATCCTCCCC
>NZ_JAFGYS010000069.1:0-530 GCF_017491705.1 Pseudomonas sp. 86_A
TAGTTGGATGGGCGCAGGCGGAAGGTGTATTTGTTGCCCTTCGACCATGTGATGGCGTCAGTCAGCGGCTCGGCCGCCAGGAAGAACACCTTCTTCTGGTTCGCGAAGTCGCTGACGGCAAGACCAATGTTCGACAGGAACGTGCCGGCGAGCATCGCGACACCCTCGCTCGACACCAGCTCGTTCGCCGCAGTCTGCGCATCCGCGGGCTTGCCGCCGTCGTCCTTGGAGCTGACGACGAGCTTCTTGCCGTTGATGCCGCCGGCCGCGTTGACCTCCTCGACCGCGAGCTGCCATCCCTTGCGATAGGGCTCGGTGAAGGCCGGCAGCAGCGAATAGCTGTTGATCTCGCCGATCTTGATGTCCTGCGCCATGGCCGAATGGGCCACGCCTGCAGCCAGAAGCGCGAAGGCCGCGCCTACAAAAGTGTTTCTCGCTCGCATCCCAAACTCCAGTTTTGAACTCTACGTCTTCAGCGTGTCTTGTCGGGAAAGCTGTGCCACCTCCCCGGTTCAAATCCTATCTCAGAC
>NZ_JAFGYS010000006.1:0-36730 GCF_017491705.1 Pseudomonas sp. 86_A
CGACTGGACATTGCGCTGGAAACACCGAGCTATCTGCGCAGCGATGCGAGCAACGACGTTCGCGTGCCGCGCGAAATCGTCATCGGCCAGGAGGCCGGCCCGTCGCTGCTGCCGGCCAGCCTGCAAGCGGGGGAAGCCGCGCCTGAGTTGCAATACGGTCGTGCCCGTCTGGGCGCCGATCAGTTGATGTCCGGCGGGTTCGACAACCTGAGCGTGCTGAGCAACGGTCTGCTGTCGTTCGACGGCAACGTCGATCTGCACATGAATCAAAGCCTGAGCCTGTATGCCGGGGCCTTGTCGCTGGCCGACGGCTCGCAAGAGAGCGCACGGATCAATCTGTCCGCGCCTTACGTGCGCCTGTCGGGGACGGGCAAATATTTCGATGCCCCCGGCAATATCCGGCCACAGGTGATGAACAATCCGACCACCGCAGTGGCGCTGGCACACTTCACCGCCACGGCAGACCTGCTGGATCTGGGCAACAGTCTGTCGTTCGGCACGGCCGGGTCAATCGTGCAACTGAGCGGCCCGGCGCTGGAGGTCGGGCGGCGTGGCTTTGAACAGGTCACGCTCGACAGTCGAGGCGATCTGCGCTTTCTGGCACCCACCGGCAACGTCGAGAAAACCGAACTCTGGACACCGGGCGACCTGAACCTGCGTGCTGCGCAGATCTACCCCGCCAGTGATGTCACCGCCGAGGTGCGCGCCGGCTATCAGAGTGTCCAGCGTGACGCCAATCCTGAGCGGACCCTGCGAATCAGCAGTTCCGGGGCCGCGCCTGCCGCGTTGCCTTACTCGGTCTTCGGCAACCTGACGCTGGCGGCCGCCCATATCGAGCAGGGCGGGGTGATCCGTGCGCCTCTGGGCATGATCAATCTGGGCGACAACCTGGTCCTCAATACCCAGACCTTGCATCTGTTGCCTGACAGCATCACCTCGGCCAGCGCCGCCGGGCTGGTCATGCCTTATGGCGGCACCACCGACGGCATCGACTATCGCTACAACGGCAAGTCCGTGCTGCTTCGAGGGATCACCGCCGAAACCGCCGGCGTGACGCTCACCTCGCAGTACGTCGATGTGCAAGGTGGCGCGTTGATCGACCTGTCGGGCGGCGGTGATTTGCGCGGTGCCGGTTTCGTTTCCGGGCGTGGCGGTTCCACAGATGCCCGCTACAACCCGCTGGTGCGCAATGCCGTTGAAGGCACCTTCAGCCTGCCGGGCCTGGCCAGCAACCCGGTATACGCTATCGTGCCGGGGAATCAGAGTGCTTATGCGCCGATGCTCGCCGAGGCGGGGGCGGTCGATCCGCGCATCGGCCAGCAGATCACCCTCGGGGCCGGCGTGCCGGGGCTGGCGGCGGGCACCTATACGCTGCTGCCTTCGACGTTTGCGCTGTTGCCGGGTGCCTTCCGGGTCGAGGTCAATGGTCAGGTGGTAGCGGGTGCAACCAACGCTGCGCTGCCACTGCGCAATGGTTCGTGGACAAGTTCGGGACAGATGTCGATTGCCAATACCGGCCTGCGTGACAGCCTGGCGAGCCAGGTCATCCTGACATCCGCCGACGTGCTGCGCCGTTACTCGCAGTACAACGAGACCTCTTTCAGTCAGTTCATCCAGAGCGATGCGACACGTCGGGGCGTGCCTCGGGCATTGGCGCCCATGGACGGCAAATCCCTCAGACTGAATCTGTCCCGGGGCGCCGCACCGGGTAACGCGCTGGACTTCAAGGGTCAGGCGCTGTTCCAGCCGGCCACGGGCGGTGTCGTCGGGACGGCCGTGGTGCAGGGCGCGGCGAACTTGGAAATTCTCGGCGCGGGGCATTCGAGCGTTGAAGGTTTCGCAGGTGTGTCGCTGTATGCCGACAGCCTCAATTCGCTCGGCGCCGGCCGCTTGACCATCGGCGCGCAACCGACGATCGATTACAACACCTCGGGCAACATCATCGCGTTCAGCGGTGATACCGCAACGATCACCCTGCGTGAGGGCGCCGTGTTGTCGGCACCCGAAGTGCTGCTGCGCACCACCCGGACTGATGGTGGTATCACCCTCGAAGCCGGCTCGGGTATCAACACCTTGGGGCGTGGCAATGCACCTTATGATTCCAGCACCGGCTTCATTTACAAACCCGGTGCGGCAGGGCTGCTGGTGGTGTCGAACGGCTGGACCAATGTGCTGGCGCCAGAAGTGTCGGTCAGGACATCCGGCTCGGGTGACATCCGCATCGGCAACTGCCCGACGACAGCCTGCAACAACCCGACACTGCTCTATTCCAATGGCAGCATTACTGCTGCCACCGACAGGCAGTTCGAGCTCGACGAGTCGGTGCGCTTCGGCACCCGTCATCTGACGCTGGCCGTGGGCTCGGTGAATGCCGGCAGTGCCGAGGCCTTGAGCGCCGCCGGCAACCGGGTGCCGACCGGTCTGACCCTGAACCAGAATGTCTTGAATCGCCTGTTGCGGGGCGATACACAGTTCGGCGCGCCGGCGCTGGAAACCCTGAGCCTGACCAGCCGCGATGCGTTCAATTTCTACGGCAGTGTCAGCCTCGATACGCTGGATCCGCAGACCGGTGTCAGCAAGCTGCAAAACCTGATCCTCAGCACCCCGGCCATTTACGGCCTGGGTGAAAGCGGCGACGTGGCGTCCATTCGCACCGCCAATCTGATCTGGAACGGTGCGACTCAGGATCCGGGGTCGGTGATCACGGGCGGCGCCGGCACCGGTCGCGGTTCGCTTGATATTCAAGCGCAACGGATCGAGTTCGGTTACGGCGCCAATCCGCAGGCCAGCGGTCTGGACCAGAACAAGCGGCTGGTGCTGGGCTTTGCCGATGTCAATCTCACCGCCAGCGAACGCATCACCGCCAACCACAAGGGCAGCCTGGCGGTGTATCAGGCGCAGGGCGCTTTCGATCCGGTCAACGGTTATGCCTACAGCGGCGGCAATCTCACGCTGCGTACGCCATTGCTGACGGGAGAGGCGGGCTCGGTCAACCTGCTCAAGGCCGGTAATGACCTGACCCTGACGGGGGGCGGCACAGCTCCTGCCGCCAATGCGCTGGGGGCGGAATTGACCCTCGATGCGCGCAATGTCTTGCTGGACAGTCGCATCGCCCTGGCCAGCGGCAAGCTGGTGGTCAAGTCCGAGGACGATCTGACCCTCGCCGGTGGCGCGTATCTGGACATGGCCGGTCGCACCTTGCCGTTCAACGATGTGAACAAGTACAGCTGGGGCGGTGATGTGGCGCTGTACAGCCGCGACGGCAATATCCGCCAGCTGGCGGGTTCGCGAATCGATCTGTCGGCGCAGAACCATCAGGCCGGTAACCTGAGCGCCGTCGCGCTGGCCGCCGATGCCGGCATGGTCGATCTGCAAGGCGATATCCTCGGTGCCAGCAGCGGCTATTACGATGCCGGCGGCACGCTGGTGCCGTACAGGACCGGTGGCGTGGATATCCGCGCGCAGCACCTCAATGGCGATCCGAGCCAGCAGTTCGCGGCCCTCAATCAGCGCTTGAACGCAGGGCAGGTCTTTGGCAGCCGCAGCTTGCAGCTCAAGCAAGGCGATCTGTTGATCGGCGACGGGCTCAAGGCGGGCGAGGTCAATGTTTCGGTAGACAACGGCCGGCTGACGGTGGCTGGCCTCATCGATGCCAGCGGCGAGCGAGTCGGCAGTATTCGCCTGTCGGCGCAAAACGGTCTGACCCTGGCAGGCAATGTGGTGCTTGACGCCCATGGTCGTGTGCTGCGGGTCGACAGCTACGGCAAAATCATCGACGCCCCGAACCGGGCAATGGTCGAACTCGACTCCGGCCAAGGCGTGCTGACCCTCGGCAGCGGTGCGCGCATCGACTTGCGCCATGGCACCGATGCCGTTCGCGGCGTTCTGCCGGGGCAGTCCGACGGGTTGCTGCGCGGCACGCTGGAACTGAACGCACCACGCCTGGGCGCGGGTGACATTGCCATCGATGCCGGCGGTGCCCTGAGCATTCAGGGCGCGCGCTCGATTGGCCTCAACGCCACGCGCCGCTATACCGATGCCAGCGACGGCACGGACCCGGCGGCCAGCGGACGTCCGTATCAGGTGATCGATCAGGCGTATCTCGATCACATCCACGGTGACAGCACGGCGTTCATCGACGCGGCGCTGGCCAACGGCAACTTGCTGAATAACAAACTGGCCGGTTTGAACAACGCCACTTATGCCGACGCCTTCCATCTGCGGCCTGGGGTCGAGATCGCCAGCAAAACCGCCGACGGTGATCTGGTGGTGCAGGGTGATGTGGACCTGTCCGGTTACCGCTATGCCAGCCTGAATCCGCACACGCAGAAGACTTCGGTCTACGGCTCGGGCGAGGCGGGTAACCTGGTGATCCGTGCGGGCGGTAACCTCGATATCCACGGCAGCCTCAACGACGGTTTCGCACCGCCGCCGGAGACCGTGGACGATGCCGGCTGGAAATTACTGCCGGGGATTCAGCCGTTCGGCGGCGATCTGATCGTGCCGGGCGCGGGCGTTACGCTCGCGGACGGTACGCTGTTCCCGGTCGGCGCCACGTTGAACTACGACCTCCCGTTGCAAGCGACGACGCTGGCCAGCGGCACGCTGCTGCCGACCGAGGCAACGCTGGCGGCGCCTTACACCTTCGGCGCCGGCACGGTGCTCGCCGGCTCGGTTCGCGATGCTTCGGGCAACGTGCTGTATGCCGCTGGCACGCTGCTCGCCGACAGCGTGACCTTGCCGGCGGGCAGTCGGTTGGGAGCGGGTATCCGTTTGAACAACGCAACGGCGCTGCAAGCTCTGCGCTGGCCCAAAGGCGTGCCGTTGCCGGGCAGCGCCGAGGCCGGCGACAACGGGATCAAGGGCGTGCGCCTGAGCGGTTCGCTGGCCCTGTTGCGCGGCTCGCTGATTCCATCGATGACCAATGTCGTGCTGGCGGACGGTACGGCGTTCATCGAGTTGCGGCCATTGACCGGCACGACCCAGGGGCGCAATTGGGCGGTCGCCGGCATGTTGCCGGCCGGCAGCGCGTCATGGTCGATGCGCTTGGTGGCGGGGGCCGATCTGGACGCCGCGGACAGCCGGGCGATCAAACCGGTGTCCAGCGATGGCAATCTGCGCCTGGCCGACACCCATTACGGTCTGACCGTGACAGAAAAACCACCGACCCTGGTCTGGGGCGAGGGCAACCTGGGCGGCTTCACGCCGGGCGACCCCGTCCCCGAGGATCAAATGATGTGGTGCGACTGGGCGCCGAACTCCTGTGTGCCGGCGCCGCGTTGGGTCTGGGCACCGGACAACTGGATGGGCATGCCACCTGGCTCGCCGATGACCGACGATGATGTACTCGCCTGGTGTGGTGCATTCCCGGAACTGTGCGTGGAAAACAAACCGGGTACCACGGTAAAGACCCACACACAGATGTTCAGCGTGCTGCGGACCGGCACCGGCGATCTGGACGTGCTCGCCGCCGGCGACCTGAGCATGGATTCGCCGTACGGCGTGTATACCGCCGGCACTCAGTCGCAAGACATCGACCCGCGCTTCAATCAGCCTCGCGGAAAACTGTCGGACAACGGCTCGGTGCTGGGCAGTGCCGGCGGCGACTACGAAAAATGGGTCAGTGGCAGCGCCAGCCTGTATCAGGCCTGGTACCCGCAAATGGGCGGCAACCTGACTATCAATGCCGGCGGTTCGATTTCGGGCGATGTACTGGGGCGTCGCGGCTTGTCGCAAAACATGGACACCCGTGAGCAGGTTCCCAGTGTGGCCGTGGGCAACTGGCTCTGGCGTCAGGGCACCGGCAGCAGTGATGTGCCGACCGCGTGGTGGATCAACTTCGGTAGCTATGCGACGCAACCGTTTCCGGATCAAAGTGTTGATACCGGCCCGTACCTGGTCGGTTTCACCGGTTTCGGCACCTTGGGCGGCGGCAATATCAGCCTGCGCACGGGGGGCGATGCCGGCATGCTCAAGGCGATGGGCGACGCTAACAAAACCAACCTTTATCCGCGCGGGCAGGGGCTGGTCGTGGCGGTCGGCAGCACCGGGCGCGTGGGCAGCGACGGCAGCCTGCAATTGACCGGTGGCGGCGACATGGACATCCGCATTGGCGGATCGGTGAACCCGTCATTGCAGGCCCGGGCCGGAGAGAATGGCATCGGTGTCGCACAACACGACCTGCAAGGCGCGTTGATCAACCTGCGCGGTGCTGCGCGACTGGCCGGCGGCGCGCTGGGCGGGATCAATCTGCAATATGGCGCCGCAGCCTCAACCCAGGATCCTCGTGAAGTGCGCCCGTTCGACCCTTTCACGTCCACGATGGGCAGCGCCTCCGGTGGGCTGGTGCTGATTCCGGGGGATTCGGGGATGAGCCTCAGCACGCGCGGCGATCTGGTGTTGGGCGGGGCGGCGGACCCGGGGCGGGTGCGGCTGCAGAACTCCACGCCGTTCACCACTGACGACGGTGTCGTCCATGCGGGGGGCGGCCTGACGGGCTTCTCGTTGTGGACCGATCACACCGCCATCGACCTGTTTTCGGCGGGAGGCAACCTGACACCGAGTACTCAACTGGGTGATGTCACAGGTCAAGGCCCTGTCACCGGCCGTAATACGTCGCCTACCGACGGACGCTTCGTCTACCCGTCGATTCTGCGGGCGGTGGCGGCGCAAGGTTCGATTTATGCCGGACCTTCAGCGGTCTACAGCCAGGGCAGTGGAACGGTGCCGGCAACCGGTTATTCGCTGCTGCTGGCACCTTCCAGCACCGGGCAACTGGAGTTGTTGGCGCAGGACTCGATCTACGCGGGCGGCTATGCGATCAATCAGTCGGGCGCCAGTCCGCTGGCCATCGCCACACCGTTCGCGCCGGCCTTCAACGGGTACGGCAACAACACGTCGGCCACGCCGATCATGAGCAATCGCAACAGCGACGGGGTTTTGCCGGACAAAAACCTGCGCTATCCGTTATTCGCTTTCGGCGCCAACAGCTACTCGGGCTTGAGCGGCGTCCAGACACCGGCGCGGTTCTATGCCTTGACCGGCGATCTGGTGGGCGTTCGCAGCGGTGAAACGCTGATGTTCAGCCTGTCGAAACGCACCTGGTACGAAGCAGCAGGCCCTGTCTGGATGCTGGCGGGGCGCGATATCGTGGCGTCCGGTACTTTCCTGGGCAACCCTGCGACCGTGCCGAGTGCCGAGATGGGCATGACGCCAACAGAAGGCATCACCTCGACCGGCAACCTGTTCGTGCATGACGACCCCAGGGACGTTTCGCGGGTATCGGCAGGGCGGGACATCCTCTACAGCAGCTTCGACATCGCGGGCCCCGGCGTCCTGGATATCAATGCCGGTCGCAACATCCTGATGGAAAACCGCGCCAGCATCACCAGCCTCGGCTTGCTGGTGGCAGGCGATAAACAGCCGGGCGCCAGCGTGGTATTGCAGGCCGGTGTGGGCGCGCAGGGGCCGGATTACTCGCGGTTCATCGCCCGCTACCTGGACCCGCAGAATCTCGCCGACCCGAATGCCTCTCTCAACGGTCAGCCGGGCAAAGTGGTCAAGACCTACCTCGACGAACTGCAGAGCTGGCTGACCTTGGGCTACGGCTTCAGCGGCAACGCCGAACAGGCGCAAGCGTTCTACGCTGCGCTGCCAAGCGCCGAGCAGGCGATCTTCGCCCGTCAGGTGTACTTCGCCGAACTGCGCGCTGGTGGCCTGGAATACAACCAGGTTGGCGGCCCGCGCAAGGGCAGTTACCTGCGCGGTCGCAACGCCATCGCGGCGCTGTTCCCGACCGCCGATGTGGCCGGCAATCCGATCCGCTACGACGGTGACATCACCCTTTACGGTGGCGCCGGGGTCAAGACGCTGTTTGGCGGCGACATCCAGATGCTCACACCGGGCGGTGGCCAAGTGTTCGGCATCGAAGGCGCGGCGCCGCCGTCCACGGCGGGGATCATCACTCAGGGTTCGGGCAACATTCAGCTCTATTCGCAGGGCAGCATTCTGCTGGGGCAGAGCCGGATCATGACCACGTTTGGCGGCTCGATTCTCGGCTGGTCGGCCGAGGGCGATATCAACGCCGGTCGTGGCTCGAAAACCACTGTGGTCTACACCCCGCCGAAACGTGTGTACGACACCTGGGGCAACGTGACCCTGTCACCATCGGTACCGAGCACCGGCGCCGGTATCGCCACGCTCAACCCGATTGCCGAAGTGGCACCGGGGGACATCGACCTGATTGCGCCGCTGGGCACTATCGATGCCGGTGAGGCGGGGATTCGCGTCTCGGGCAACGTCAACATCGCCGCACTGACGGTGGTCAACGCCGCGAACATCTCGGTGCAGGGCAAGGCGACCGGTGTGCCGGTGGTCTCGGCGGTGAACACGGGCGCGATCACCTCGGCCAGTTCCGCCGCATCGTCTGCCACCCAAGCGGCGGAAGATGTCGCGCGTCAGCAGCAAGCGGCGGCGCGACAGAACCAGGCGTCGGTGTTCACCGTGCAGGTGCTGAGCTTCGGCAACGAACAACTCGCGCCGTCCCGCGATGGCGCCAGCCGTGCTCCGGCCCCGGGTTACAACCCGAACAGCCCGGTGCAGGTGCTGGGCGCCGGGGCGCTGGATGAACAGGCGAAGCAGCAGTTGACCGAGGAGGAACGTGGGCAACTGACGTTGTAAAAGACTCTCGTGCAGTACGTTTGGGCGGCCATTTGGTCGCCCTTTTTTTATCACCTGTAGGAGCTGCCGAAGGCTGCGATCTTTTGATCTTGCTTCGAAAAGACAAAGTCAAAAGATCGCAGCCTGCGGCAGCTCCTACAGGTCGAGGTCAGAAAGCGTAGGGGATGCTGACTTTCGCCCAGAGCATCTCGCCTTCGGGGCGGTTTTCGACGTCGAATTCCTTGGCCCAGCGAATCTCCGCACTGGCGTATTTGAGAAAGGTGAAGTGCAGCGCCGGGCCGATGGCGAACACTTTGCCGCGCACGCCGTCATCCACGTCCTGCCCGGCGAACTGCACGGTGTGGCCGTACTGTTTGTCGTCGGTGGTCTGTTTGAGGTAGTAGCCGTTGACCCCGAGCATCAGGTCGTCGGTGATCTTGTAGCTGGCCGAATAATCGAAGTGGAAGATCTGCCCGGATTTGTAGTCGGTGTCCTTGTTCTTCTCGTTGAAGCTGTAGGTGGTCTTCATCGACACCTCGGTCTTGTCCGTCGGTAACCAGGTGAAGGAGAACAGCGGCTTGTAGGTGTAGAAATTGTTGCTGGTGTTGGCCAGTCGATCGACGCTGTACTCGCCGGTGGGCACGGTGACTTCCACGGCGGCGCCGAGGGTCAGGTTCTTGCCCATGTCCCACAGAATGATCGGCGCGATGGTGGTGTCGCCCATGCCTTCGCGGGTATCGCTGAGGCCGAATACCGACACTTCCTGCTTGAGCCAGGGCTGGGC
This sequence comes from Pseudomonas sp. 86_A, assembly GCF_017491705.1. Lineage (NCBI taxonomy): Bacteria > Pseudomonadati > Pseudomonadota > Gammaproteobacteria > Pseudomonadales > Pseudomonadaceae > Pseudomonas > Pseudomonas sp. 86_A. The sequence goes on from NZ_JAFGYS010000006.1 coordinate 9,443, forward strand.
GATATAGCCCGCCAGGCGTCCGCCGAACACCCGCACCGGGCTCAGGTAATCGAGGCGCGGGATCACGGCGGTGGACTCGATCTCGACGTTCGGCACCTTGCCGCCAAACGAGCTGATGTTGAGCTTGGTCGCCTTGTAATGGTTGTAGTAGAGGTTGAACGCGACCATGTTCTCCGGAAGGCTGTCGACCTCCAGTGGCAGCATGAAGAAGCCGTCGGTGCCGGTGCCGATGTTGTCGACACCGGCTTCGGTGGCCAGGGCGGGCAACGTCAGGGTGCAGCCCGCCATGAAAAGCGCGAGGGGCAAGAAGGAGGTCACACGGTTCGGGCTCATAACTGTCCTCATTATTATTGTGATTGGGACCTGGCACCGGTCGCACGGGGCGCCGGTACCATAGAAATAAGCGTTTGGCGGACGTTGGGGCAGGGTATTGGCGGACATCGAGGGGGGCTTCTGCGGACAGTCCGCGTCCCCTGTGCTAACTTCCTTCGACATAACCGGTTACAAAAATAACAATCAAGCGTGATCCGGAATGTCAGCCCCCATGAACGTAAAAGTCCAAGACCCGACCTTCGAACTGGCGCTGGTGTCGCCGTTCCTCCTGCAGACCCTTGCCGAAGTCGTGCACAACAAGGGCATTGACCCTGAAAGCCTGTGCCGTGGCCTGGGCTTCACGCTCGAGGATCTGCAGGATCCGGCACAACGAATTTCCTATCGCCAGGCCGTGGCCATGATTCAGCGCGCGCTCAAAGTGCTGCCCAATCAGGGACTCGGCCTGTGGGTGGGCGCGCAAAACGTGCTGGGGACGCTGGGGCTGCTCGGGCATGTGTTGTCGCTGTGCAAGACCTTGCGCGATGCCTTTGCACTCGGCATCCGCCACCAGCACACCTCCGGCGGGATCGTGGTGTCCAGCGTCGATGTAGTGGGCGGGCAGGTGCACCTTGATGCGGAATGCCGCCTGCCGTTCGCTGATGTGCAGGTGTTCGCGGTCGAAGAGTTTTTCGCCAGTTTGCTGGTGTACGGGCGGGCGCTGGCCGGGGCTGATTTCAAGCCGATTGCCGTGGAATTCGTGCACGCCGCCCCGGATTACCTGAGCGAATACCATCGCCTGCTTGGTCCGGACGTCCGCTTCGGCTGTCTGCACAATCGCATGCTGATCGACGCGCAATGGCTGGACGTCAACCTGCCCAATCATCATTCCCTGGCACTGCGTCAGGCTGTGGCCTTGCTGGAGCTGGAAGCGGCGCAGGTGCACCAGAAACTCGACCTGATTCAGGCGGTGGAACGGGCGATTGCCCGGGACCTGAGCCGGGGCAGCCATATCGAGAAGATTGCCGGCGACTTGAACATGAGCAGCCGCACCTTGCGCCGGCGCCTGACCGAGCATGCGCTGACCTTCGAGGCGCTGCTGGAGCAGGTGCGTCAGGCACGCACCATGAGCCTGCTGGCCAATCCGGACATGCCGATCGAGCGCATCACCGAAGAAGTGGGTTACAGCGATGTGCGCAGTTTTCGTCGGGCGTTCAAGCGCTGGACGGGAATGAGCCCGAGTGCGTGGCGTACCGAGAGCACCGCTAGCATTTAGAAGATCAAAAGATCGCAGCCTTCGGCAGCTCCTACACCGTTCCCTGTAGGAGCTGCCGAAGGCTGCGAGCTTTTGACTTTCAGAGCCCCCACAAATCCTCCGGCTACAGGTAAACTCCCGCGCACTTTTCCAAGGAGTTCACATGAGTTACTACCAGCCGGGCATTCTCGCCACCCCCGTTCCTGCACAAGCGCGTCACCTGTTTTTCGCCCTTGAGTCGGTTGAAGCACTGCCGCAGGCGTTCGACAACTTGCTGAACCTGGTGGACGGCAAGTCGGCGGTGGTCGGTTTCGGTGAACCCCTGGTCAAGGCTTTGAACGTGCAGATCGACGGCCTGCGCAGCTTCCCGGCGATGAGCGGCGTCGGCGTGGAAAACCCGTCGACCCAACACGCACTGTGGGTCTGGCTGCACGGTGTCGACCGTGGCGAACTGCTCAACCGCTGCAATGCTTTTGAAGCCGCGCTGGCCCCGGCCTTGCGTCTGGTCGAGATGCAGGAAGCCTTCCGCCACAAGGAAGGCCACGACCTGACCGGCTACGAAGACGGCACCGAAAACCCGCACGACGACGCCGCCATCGCTGCCGCGTTGCTGGGTGAGGGCGCCGAAGGTCTGGTCGGCGGCAGTTTCGCCGCAATCCAGCAGTGGCAGCACGACCTCAAGGGTTTCCATAAATTGTCCGGCGAAGACAAGGACAACATCATGGGCCGTCGCCTGAGCGACAACGAAGAGATCGACGACGCGCCAGTCTCCGCCCACGTCAAACGCACCGCCCAGGAAAGCTTCGCCCCGGAAGCCTTCGTCGTGCGCCGTTCGATGCCGTGGATCGAAGGCGATCGCGCCGGCCTGATGTTCCTCGCCTTCGGCTTTTCGCTGGATGCCTTCGAAGCACAACTGCGCCGGATGAGCGGGCTGGAAGACGGCATCACTGACGGTCTGTACCGCATCAGCCGGCCGATCACCGGTGGCTACTACTGGTGCCCGCCCATCAAGGACGGCCACCTCGATCTGCGCGCCGTGCGCCTGGGCTGAGTCGTTTCAAATCAAAAGGAGTTGACCATGGACGTGGTGCGTTGGGGCATGATCGGTTGCGGCAGCGTCACTGAGCGCAAGAGCGGGCCGGCCTTCTACAAGGCGCCCGGCTCGGCGCTGGTGGCGGTGATGGGGCGGCGCCTCGAAGCCGTGAGCGATTACGCCGCGCGCCATGGCATCGCCCGGGTCTACACCGATGTCGATGCGCTGATCAACGACCCCGAGGTGGACGCGGTGTACATCGCCACGCCACCCGACAGTCACCACACCTACAGCCTGAAAGTCGCCGCTGCCGGCAAGCATTGCTGCGTCGAAAAACCGATGGCGCTCAACGCCGGGCAAAGTCGCGAGATGCAGCAGGCGTTCGCCGATGCCGGGCTGCACCTGTTCGTCTCTTACTACCGCCGCTCGTTGCCGCGCTTTCAACAAGTGCGGCAATGGCTGGCGCAGGGCCGTATCGGCGAGGTGCGGCACCTGAGCTGGACGCTGACCAAGGCCCCATCGACGGCGGATCTGGCCGGCAGCGCCAATTGGCGAACCGACCCGAGCGTGGCCGGTGGCGGTTACTTTGCCGATCTGGCCAGCCATGGTTTTGACCTGTTCCAGTACCTGCTCGGCGACATCGTCGAGGTCGCCGGTTTCACCGCGCGGCAAGCCGGTCTGTATGCCGCCGAAGATGCCGTCAGCGCCAGTTGGCGGTTCGCCTGCGGAGCGCTGGGCATGGGCTGCTGGAGCTTTGTCGCGGATCGGCGCGAGGATCGGGTCGAGATTATCGGCAGCCTCGGTCGGATCAGTTTTTCCGTATTCGATGAACATCCCGTGCAGCTTCATGCGGATGAAATCATCAGCCTGGAAATCCCCCATCACGACCACATTCAGTGGCATCACGTCCTCGGCATGAACGCGCACATCCGTGGCGATTCGCAACATCCGGCGGTGGCCGCACAAGCCCTGAAGACCGATTGGGTGATGGACCAGATCCTCAAACGCCACTGATTTACGCGTTAAACCACAACCCTGTGGCGAGGGAGCTTGCTCCCGCTCGGCTGCGCAGCAGCCGTAAAACCATGCTCCTCGGTACACCCGACAGGCTGCGACAGCCGGGTTTTGGGGCCGCTTCGCTGCCCAGCGGGAGCAAGCTCCCTCGCCACAGAATCAGACTGATCTTCATGTTCTGCGCTCAGCTCTAAGGTTATGCCCAAACAATATTTCTCAAGCTTGTCATAACGTCTCTAAGATCACGTCATAACTCGTTATAACAAGTGATCCCTGATGACCGATAACGTCCTGTCCCTCAGCAGCGTCCCGCTGCACACCCAACTGCGCGATGTCCTGCGTGCGCGCATTCTCGACGGCGAATACCCGCAAGACAGCCAGATGCCCTCCGAAAGCGAGCTTGGCACGCTGTTCAAAGTCAGCCGCATTACCGTGCGCCAGGCCTTGGGCGATCTGCAGAAAGAAGGGCTGATCTTCAAGATCCACGGCAAGGGCACTTTCGTCGCCAAGCCGAAAACCTTCCAGAACGTCAGCAGCCTGCAAGGCCTCGCCGAGTCCATGACCGGGCGCGGCTACGAGGTGATCAACCGCCTGCGCAGCTTCAAATTCATCCCTGCCGACAAACGTGTGGCCGAGCGCCTGCAAGTCGCTGAAGGCGAGACCGTGGCGCAGATCAAACGCGTACGGCTGATCAACCGCGAGCCGATTTCGCTGGAAATCACCTACCTGCCCAAAGCCGTCGGCGAACGCCTGGAGAAGGCGGATCTGGTGACGCGCGACATTTTCCTGATTCTGGAAAACGACTGCGGCATCGCCCTCGGCCACGCTGACCTGGCGATCGACGCCGTGCTGGCCGACAGCGACCTGACCCAGGCGCTGAACGTCGAAGCCGGCTCGCCGATCATGCGCATCGAACGCCTGACCCACGACGCCGACGGTCAGCCGCTGGACTTCGAACACCTTTACTACCGTGGCGATGCGTTCCAGTACCGCCTGCGGATCGACCGGCAAAAAGGGGAGCAGGCATGACGCGCAACACGTTGGAGCAGGAATACGACATCGTCGTGATTGGCGGCGGCACCGCCGGCCCGATGGCGGCGATCAAGGCCAAAGAAAAGAACCGCGACTTGCGCGTGCTGCTGGTGGACAAGGCCAACGTCAAGCGCAGCGGCGCGATCAGCATGGGCATGGACGGCCTGAACAACGCGATCATCCCCGGCCACTCGACGCCGGAGCAGTACACCAAGGAAATCACCATCGCCAACGACGGCATCGTCAATCAGGCCGCGGTTTACGCCTACGCCACGCACAGTTTTGAAACCATCGAGCAACTCGACCGCTGGGGCGTGAAGTTCGAGAAGGACGAAACCGGCGATTACGCAGTGAAAAAAGTCCACCACATGGGCGCCTACGTGCTGCCGATGCCGGAAGGGCACGACATCAAGAAGGTGCTTTACCGCCAGTTGAAACGCGCACGGGTCAGCATCACCAATCGACTGGTCTGCACCCGCTTGCTGACCGACGAGGAGGGCGCGGTCAATGGCGTAATGGGCTTCGATTGCCGCACCGCCGACTTCCATGTGATCAAGGCCAAAGCGGTGATCCTTGCCTGCGGTGCGGCCGGGCGCCTCGGTCTGCCATCCTCCGGCTACCTGATGGGCACCTACGAAAACCCGACCAATGCCGGCGACGGCTACGCGATGGCGTATCACGCCGGGGCCGAGCTGGCGAACCTCGAATGCTTCCAGATCAACCCGTTGATCAAGGACTACAACGGCCCGGCCTGCGCCTACGTCACCGGTCCCTTGGGCGGTTACACCGCCAACAACAAGGGTGAACGCTTCATCGAGTGCGACTACTGGAGCGGGCAGATGATGTGGGAGTTTCACCAGGAACTGGAGAGCGGCAATGGCCCGGTGTTTCTCAAACTCGATCACCTGGCCGAGGAAACCATCCAGAACATCGAGGAAATCCTGCACAGCAACGAACGCCCGAGTCGCGGCCAGTTTCACGCCAATCGCGGCACCGATTACCGCACGCAGATGGTCGAGATGCACATCTCGGAGATCGGCTTTTGCAGCGGCCATTCGGCGTCGGGCGTGTGGGTCAACGAGCGTGCCGAAACCTCGGTGAAAGGCTTGTACTCGGCGGGGGACATGGCTGCCGTGCCGCACAACTACATGCTCGGCGCGTTCACCTACGGCTGGTTTGCCGGGCACAACGCGGCGGATTTTGTCGCCGGGCGCGAGTTTTCGGCGCTGGATGCCGGGCAGATCGAGCAGGAAAAAGCCCGGGTTTACGCACCGCTGGACCGTGAGCACGGCCTGCCGCCGGCCCAGGTCGAGTACAAGCTGCGACGCTTCGTCAACGACTACCTGCAACCGCCGAAAGTGACCAAGAAGATGCAGATCGGTCTGCAACGCTTCAGCGACATCGAACGCGACCTCGAGCAGATGAAAGCCAACAACGCCCACGAACTGATGCGCGCGATGGAAACCAGCGTGATCCGCGACTGCGCCGAAATGGCCGCGCGCGCCTCGCTGTTCCGCGCCGAAAGCCGTTGGGGCCTGTACCACTACCGCGTAGATCACCCGCAGCGCAACGACGCTGAATGGTTCTGCCATTGCCACCTGAAGAAGGGTGACGACGGCCAGATGACCAGTTTCAAGAAGCCCGTCGAGCCGTACATCATCCCGCTCGATGCCGAAGAAATGCAGGCTTACGACCGCTTGCGGGTGGGCGCTTTTGCCGCTTGATGCATCACCAGAGAGAGTCCGAACCATGGCCTATCAAGCCCAGGAAATCTTCTTCCGCTCCAACGCCCCGGTCACCGTCGACGAGGACAAATGCATCGCCGAAAAGGGCTGCACCGTGTGCGTCGACGTCTGCCCGATGGACCTGCTGGCGATCAACCCGGCCACGCAAAAGGCCTACATGGCGTTCGATGAATGCTGGTACTGCATGCCGTGTGAGAAGGACTGCCCGACCGGGGCCGTAAAGGTCGATATTCCCTATCTCCTGCGCTGAAACCCGATCCCTGTAGGAGCTGCCGAAGGCTGCGATCTTTTGACTTATGTTTTTTCAGATCAAGATCAAAAGATCGCAGCCTTCGGCAGCTCCTACAGGGGAATGTGGTAAGCCATAAGCTACCCGGAACACCCGGACGCTGGAATCACCGAAACCCCCTCGTTTCCCACCGCGCCCTGATCGCGGCGGAGACGAACAGCCAATCAATGATTCGAGGGGAAACAACCATGTTGCGTGCAGCAATCGCCGGTCTGGTACTGGCTTCATTCACCTTGTCGGCCTCGGCCGAAACCATCCGCATCGCCATCGGCACCCAGGACACCACCATCAACTGCGCCGCGGGCGGCCTGTTGATTCGGGAGCTCGGTCTGCTCGACAAATACCTCCCGCACGACGGCGCCTACAAGGACGCGAAATACGACGTGCAGTGGAAGAACTTCACCAGCGGCGCGCCGCTGACCAACGAGATGGTCGCCGGCAAACTCGACTTCGGCGCCATGGCCGATTTCCCCGGGGCGTTCAACGGGGTGGCGTTCGAGACCGCCGGCAAGCACAGCCTGTTCATCAGTGTGTTGTCGGGCAGCATCAAGGGCAGCGGCAACGGCATCGTCGTGCCGAGCGCGTCCGGGGTGCAGTCGCTGAGCGAGCTCAAGGGCAAGACCATCTCGGTGCCATTCGCCTCGACGGCCCATGGCATGTTGTTGCGCGCGGTGGCGGAGCAGGGCTGGGACCCGCTCAAGGACGTGAACATCATTGCCCAGCCGCCGGAAGTCGCCGGCTCCGCATTGCAGGCGGGCAAGATCGACGCCCACGCCGATTTCGTGCCGTTCGCCGAACTGTTCCCCAGCCGTGGCTTCGCCCGCAAGATCTACGACGGTGCCCAGGCCAACGCACCAACCTTCCACGGTGCGCTGGTGGATCAGGCCTACGCCAAGAAGTACCCGGAAATCGTCGTCGCCTACCTGCGGGCGAGCATTGAGGCCAATCGGTTACTCACTGCCGAACCTGAGAAGTACAGCGAGCTGATCGCCAAGGTCACCGGCGTCGATGCCGAGGTCAATTACCTGTTCCACGGCCCGCTCGGCGTGCAGACCCGCGACCTGAGCTGGAAGCCGGAATATCGCCAGGCCGTCGGCACCGCAATCGATACGCTGAAGCTGCTGAAGAAGGCCGATCGTGGCCTCGACCTGAATACCTTCATCGACGACCAGTACATCCGCGCCGCGTTCAAGGCGTCGAATCTGGACTACACCGCGCAGCTCGCCAATTACGCGCAGACCCCGCTGAAGGCCACGGATGCGGCGACCGGCAAAGCCATCACTGACTTCAGCCACGTCGCGGAAATCTGGGTGCGCGGCGAAGACAAGGTGCGCCAGTACGCTTCCGCTGAATCGGCCTTCACCGCGTTGGCCGCTTTGAAGCAGGAAGGTAAAAACATCCGCGCGGTGTATGCGCAGGCCAGTGACAGCGGGATCAAATTGCTCGCCGATCAGGCGTGGTTTGCCAGTGATGCCAAGGGGCGTTTGAGCGCGTTTCTGCTCAAAGGGCAGGCTCAGGAATTTGCCTTGGCGCAGGACGGGAAGGTGTTTGATTTTACGGATGCGACAGCGCAGGCCGTGGCTAGCCGCTAACACCAGATCAAAAGCAGATCAAAAGCCCCTCACCCTAGCCCTCTCCCGGAGGGAGAGGGGACTGACCGAGGTGTTTGGTAAAGGTACGCCGACCTGTAAATCTGAGGTCGAACTCAGGTTTGAAAACAGCCGAGATCTGCTCCCTTTCCCCCTCTCCCCCCTGGGGGAGAGGGCTGGGGTGAGGGGGGCGATCTCAGCCATCACACGGAATTCCGATCCATGAAAATCCCGAAAGCCCGCTGGACCACCAGAGCAACCTCCATAGCGTTCTGCCTGCTGTTCTGGCAACTCGCTGCCAGCCACCACTGGAACCTCGGCCTGGTCACCTTCGCCAACGTGCCCACCCCCTTGGCGGTCATTGAAGCGGCGCTGGGCCTGGGCGATTCCGGCAAGCTGCTGCAGCACCTGACCGCCAGCCTCAGCCGCGTGTTCGCCGGTTACTTTGCGGCACTGCTGATCGGCATCGCCCTGGGCCTGGCCATCGGCCGCTCGAAATGGGCCGAAGACCTGCTGCTGCCCCCGCTGGAAGTGCTGCGGCCGATCCCGGCGGTGGCGTGGATTCCGCTGGCGATTCTGATGTTCCCGTCGTCGGAGCTGTCGATGGTGTTCATCACCTTCACCGGCGCGCTGTTCCCGATCCTGCTCAACACCGTGCACGGTGTCGAAGGCGTCGATCCGCGCCTGATCGCTTCAGCGAAAAGCCTCGGGGCAGGACGCCGGGCGATGTTGCTCGAAGTGATTTTGCCCGGTGCCGCACCGAGCATCATCACCGGTCTCGCGATCGGTATGGGCACCTCGTGGTTCTGCCTGGTGACCGCGGAAATGATCTCCGGCCAGTTCGGCATCGGTTACTACACCTGGGAGTCCTACACCATCCAGAACTACGCCGACATCGTCGTCGGCATGCTGCTGATCGGTGTGCTGGGCATGGGCAGCAGCCTGTTGATCAAACGTCTGGGCGGACTGTTCACGCCTTGGCACCGACCACGAGGAAAAGCCTGATGAGCGCAATGCAAACCCCGGAAGGGCGGATCGATATTCGCCAGTTGTCGATCGTCCTCGGCGAAGGCCAGCACGCGTTCGAAGCCGTGCACGGTCTGGATTGCCAGATCGAACCGGGCCAGTTCGTGTGCATTCTCGGCCCGTCCGGTTGCGGCAAATCGACCTTGCTTGGCGCACTCGCCGGGCACTTGAGCGCCCATGCCGGCAGCCTGAAAGTCGATGGTGGCGAGGTGTCCGGGCCGTCGCCGCAACGTGGCATGGTGTTCCAGCACCACACGCTGTTCCCGTGGCGCACGGTGCGCGACAACGTTGCCTTTGGCCTGAAGATGCGTGGCATCGGCAAGACTGAGCGCCACCGAGCCGCCGACGACATTCTCCAACTGGTGGGCCTTGAAGGCTTTGCCGAACGCTGGCCCGATCAGCTTTCCGGCGGCATGCAGCAACGGGTGGAAATCGCCCGGGTGCTGGTCAACCGTCCGCGCCTGCTGCTGATGGACGAGCCTTTCGGCGCGCTGGATGCCTTGACCCGCCTGAACATGCAGGAACTGCTGCTGGACATCTGGACGCGCATCCGCACCACCGTGGTGTTCGTCACCCACGACATCGACGAGGCGCTGTTCCTCGCCGACCGCTTGCTGGTGATGAGCGCGCGGCCGGGGCGAATCATCGAAGACCTGCGCCTGGAGTTTCCGCGCCCGCGCACCACTGAGCTGGTGACCAGCGCCGAGTTTTCTCGGCTCAAACGCCATTGCCTCGACCTGCTGCGCCATGACAACGACCGACCGCTGCCGCGCCTCAATCCGCTCGGCCTGCCTCCCGAAAACCCTTTGCCGCGATTTGCCCTATGACCTCTATTTTTGCTGTGACCGATAACCCGGACATTCTCGCCCTGCAACCGCGTCTGACCGCTGACGATGCCGGCGTGCGGCGCATTGCCCTGATTGATCTCGCTGACCTGGAAGAGCCGGACGGCTTGCTCTGGCTGGTCGAACGGCTGAGCGATGATCCGGCGCAAGAAGTCCGCGCCGAAGCCGCGCGACTGCTGGAAGCCTGGGAGGACGAGCCGGTGGTGGCGGCGCTGTGTCAGGCGCTGACCGACCCGTCGCCCGCCGTACAAACCGCGGCAGCGCAAAGCCTGAGCCTGCTCAAGAGCGAAACCGCTGGCCGGGTGATTCTGCCGTGGACCGATCACGCGCAAGTCAGTGTGCGGATCGCCGCGTTTCGCGCCCTGCGCGAATTGCGATTCGCCGCCGCCGCGCCTGCGGCGGTCGCGGCACTCGACGACGCCGACGCCAATGTCCGGCGCGAAGCGGTCGGCGTGCTCGGCTGGCTCAAGCAACTCGACGCGCTGCCGGCGCTGGCACGCCTGGCCAGCGCCGACCCGGACACCGAAGTGCGGCGCGCCGCCACCGGCGCCCTCGGCCTGGCCTCCGGCGCCGAGGTGCTGCCGGCGTTGCGTCAGGCCTTGCAGGATCACGCCTGGCAAGTGCGTGAAGAGGCGGCCACCACGCTGGGCAAGGTCGGCCACAGCGATGCCGGTCCGGCGTTGATCGAAGCGCTGGGCGATGATTACTGGCAAGTGCGCCTGCGCGCCACTCGCAGCCTCGGGCGCCTGCGTTTTGCCCCGGCGCTGGACGCGTTGATCGAGACCCTCGGCCATCGCATCAGCAACCTGCGCAAGGAAGCCGCGCTGGCCCTCGGTGAGTTGCATGATCGCGGGGCGGTGGCGGCGTTGCAGGCGGCGCAGGACGACGGTGACCCGGAAGTGCGCAAAGCGGTGCGGATTGCCTTGAGCCAGTTGCAATGAATCCGCTGTCGGTAGGCAATTCACAAAGCGCGCAGACGTTGCGCCTGAGTTGGCCGGACGGCCGCGAATCGGTGCTCAACCACGCCGAACTGCGCCGCCAGTGCCCGTGCTCGCAGTGCCGTGCGTTTCGCCTGAAAGGGATGACCCCGCGGGTCGATGACCGTGTTCGGCTGATCGAGATCAATCCGCAGGGCTACGGCGTGCAACTGGTGTTCAGCGATGGGCACCAGCGCGGGATCTACCCGTGGGCTTACCTGGCACAACTCAATTCTTGATGTGCCACAGCTCCCTTGTAGGAGTGAGCCTGCTCGCGATAGCGGTGTATCAGCCGACATCATTGTTGAATGACACACCGCTATCGCGAGCAGGCTCACTCCTACAAGGGTATATGTGCAACTCCAGGGTTACTGCGCAGCCGTCATCGCCGGCCGGCATCCCCGAAACACATCCAGCCCTGGCTGATACAGCGCCGTCTTCACTTCAAACAGCCCCAGCACCGAATGGAACAGGTTGTCATGGCTCAAGTCCGGCTGGCCGGTCTTGCCTTGCAGGCAATCCCGATCAATCCCCAGTTGCGCCAGGGTGTTTTCGCCAAACCACATCACCATCGGCACATGGGTCTGCGCCTCGGGCGCCAGCGCATACGGCGCCGCGTGCAGGTACAGGCCGTTTTCGCCCAGCGATTCGCCATGGTCGGAGACGTACAGCATCGAGGTATCCAGCGTGTCCTGATTGCGCTTGAGCAACTCGATCACCTTGGCGAGGAAGTGGTCGGTGTAGAGGATCGTGTTGTCGTACACGTTCACCAGTTCATCGCGGCTGCAACTGCCCAGCTGGTTGGTGTGGCAGATCGGGGTGAAGCGTTCCAGGGTCTTCGGGTAGCGCTCGTAGTATTCCGGGCCGTGGCTGCCGTCGGCGTGCAGGACGATGATCGCGTGGCCCTTGAGGCTGTCGATGTAGGTCTGCAGATCGGCCAGCAGCGCTTCATCGAGGCAATTGTTACCGTCGCAGAACGGCCCCGGCTGGTTCTTCGCGATGTCGCGGTGCGGCACGCGCAGGCAGGTGCCCTTGCAGTCGCTGTTGTTGTCCAGCCACAGCACCTGCACGCCGGCGCGTTGCAGGATGTCGAGCAGGCCTTCGTAGGTTTTGCCTTTCTTGTCGCTGTAGTCCTCACGCGGGAACATCGAGAACATGCACGGCACCGACACCGCCGTGGACGTGCCGCAGGAATGCACCTGGGTGAAGTTGAGGATGTCCAGCTGGCTCAGTTCGGGATTGGTCTCGCGTGCATAGCCGTTCAGCGAGAAGTGATCGGCGCGGGCGGTTTCGCCCACCACGAACACCATCAGCGATTTCTTCTCGCGGCTGGCGGCTTTCGCGCTCATCACCGCGTCTTCACCGATGGCCTGCACCACGAAGTGCTTTTTGATGCCCAGGCGCTGTTTGGTGTACTTGCTGATCGCGTAGATGTAGTTGGTCGGGTTGATGAAATGGGTGAGCTTGTCTTCTTCGCGGAAGATCGGCGCGTAGGTCGAATAGAACGCGCCCACCGAGGCGCCGATCAGCAGCACGCAGGCGGTGATCACCAACAGCTTGTTGAGCAGGCCACGCAAGAACGGCCGATAACTCACCGGCCAACGCCAGATCAGCGCCGCCGGCAGCACGCCGAGCAGCAGCACGTAGGCCAGCAGCTTGCCGTTGAACAGCGCGGCGGCTTCGGCCGGGTTGGTTTCGAACACGTTCTGGATCATCACCGTGTCGATGGTGATCCCGTATTCGTTCATGAAATACGCAGCGCAGGCCGAGAGCAGGGCGACCACCGTCAGTGCCGGTTTCAGCGTCCAGCGGAACGACACCAACGTCAGCAACAGGCTGATGGCGGCCCACAGAAACAGCCCGAACGAGGCGAAAAACGCCAGTTTGTGCGCGCCTTGCAGGGTGATCAGCGTGCCCAGCGCCTTCCAGGTCGCCAGGTTGTACAGCGCCACCAGTGCCAAAGAAAACAGCAGCACCAAGCGGGTTGAAGTGATGGACGGTAAACGCAGTCCTTTGCCCAAAGCCATTACAGACATTCCTCTACACGAATAGAAAACACGTACGGTTACGCGCCTAACTGTAGAAGAACATTAGTAAAAATTCCGTAAACATCCTGTAACAAACACCCCATTTCCTGTAGGAGCTGCCGCAGGCTGCGATCTTTTGATCCTGATCTTAAAAAACAAGATCAAAAGATCGTCCGAACGCGGCCCGAACCTGCGGCAGCTCCTACAGAGGAACGTGGTGTTATTGGTTCGCGGTGTAGACCTGGCGCCCGCCAAACCAGGTTTGCAGGACCTGGGTGTCGTGCAGGGCTTTTTCGTTGACGCTGAACACGTCGCGGTCGACCACGATGAAATCGGCCTGCTTGCCCGGCGTCAGCGAGCCGATCTGCTGGTCCAGGCCAATGGTTCGCGCCGCGTTGGCGGTGTAGGCGTAGAACATCGTTTCGCGGTCCAGACGCTCGTCGGCATTGAGCACGCCCAGCGGGCCGACGCGAGTGATGGCCTGGGCCATGGCGTTGAACGGATTGGGCGACGACACCGGCCAGTCGCTGGCGCCGGCAATCGTCGCGCCCTGTTTGCGCAGCGAATGCGCCGGGTATTGATAACGGAAAGCGAGGGCGCTGACGTAGGGTTTGATCATGTCGGTGGTGTAGTCATCGGCGCTGGCCCACAGCAGCTGCATCGAGGCGATCACGTTCAGCGGCTTGAAGCGGGCGAACTCTTTCGGGTTGACCATCTGCAGGTGCGTGATCGAATGGGTGATGCCGCTTTGCCGGTCCTTGCGGGCGCGTTCGATGCCGTTGAGTGATTCACGCACCGCACGGTCGCCGATGGCGTGGATGTGCACCAGCCAGCCGCGCTGGTCGATGGCGCTGACCAGTTCCCCGAAGTGCTGCGGATCGATCAGCAGCTCGCCCTGTTTGTGCGAGTTGCGGTATGGATCGATCATCGCCGCGCTCTGCGCCGGGTATTCGATCACGCCGTCGGCGAAAATCTTGATCCCGGGCAGGGTCAGGTTGGGGATGCCCTGAAACTGTTGGCGCACTTTATCCAGTGTATCGAGGTCGGCGGGCAGGCTTTTCGGGTTGGCCACCAGCAGCGCCGCGACATGCACGCTCATCTCGCCACTGGCCGACAGCGCTTTGTAAGCCGGCAGCACGCCGACGGTTTTCTCGGTGGGTTTGAGGGCGAATACCGCTTCCCCCGGCGCGGCGTTGGCGGCGGGGTCCATCCACGCGGTGATGCCGAGGCTGTTGTTGAAACGCACGGCGGATTTGGCGGCGTTGAGCATGTCGGCCGAGCTCGGCACCGGCATTTTCGCGGCGACCCGGTCCCAGCCAGCATCGACCAGAAAGCCGTTCGGTTCGCCGTTGGCCAGTGTGCCGAGGGTATCTTTTTCCGCATCGGGCAGGGCCTTGAGCAACGCAGCGTCGATACCGGCGCGCTGGAGCATCACGTTGTTGGCCCACGCGGTGTGGTGGTCGCTGCCGGTGAACACCACCGGCACGTTGGCCCATTCGCCGTGGTTGAAAGTCTTGCCCAGCGCTTCGGCCTGCGCCCAGTACGCCGAACTCATGCCGGCAATGCTCAGCACGTCGCCATGCCGGGCCTTACCGTCGTCGCGCCAGGCGCGCAGGCGTTTTTCCAGTTCATCGAGGGCGACGACTTCGTCTTCCATGTTGGCCAAGACCATTTCCAGGCCGCCGAAAATCGCGTGCGAGTGGCTGTCGATCAAGCCTGGCATCAGGGTCTTGCCGCCCAGGTCGATCACCTGCGTGCCGGGTTCGATCAGCGCCTTGATCTGCGCGTCAGTGCCGACTTCCAGCACTTTGCCGTTTTCTACCGCCAGCGCCTGGACCTTCGGTTGCGAACGGTCGGCGGTGAAGATCTTGCCGTTGACCAGCACCAGATCGGCCGCGGCCATGGCTTCCATCGAGGCAAAACTTATCGCGCTCACCAGCAGGCTCGGGATGAATCTTTTCATTGAAGATTTCCTTGTTATTGCGTCTGATGGCCAGACTAGTGGCTGACACGGGCCGACAGAACGCCTGCCTCACGAAAAACGTTTTTGCCTGAATGGAAAAAGCATGGACAAGTTGGGTGCATTGAAAATGTTCGTGGTCACTGCGCAGCTCGGCAGTTTCAGCCGCGCGGCCGAGCAACTGGGCAAGACCCCGTCGGCCTTGACCAAAGCGGTCAATCACCTGGAAGCGGAACTCGGTGCGCGGCTGTTCGAGCGCAGTACGCGGCGGATCCTGCTGACTGAAATCGGCCGGGTCTATCTGGAAACCGCGCGGCTGGTGTTGCAGCGGCTGGAGGAGGCCAGCGAGGAAATCGAACAGTTGCAGCACGGTCTGCGCGGCAGCCTGAAAATCACCGCACCGCTGGCGTACGGGCGAGCGTTTCTCGATCAGGTGTGCGACGGCTTTTTACAGCAGTACCCGCAGATCAGCCTGCAAGTGAACCTGTGCGACGCCTTCGTCAATCTGCTGGAAAACGGCTACGACCTGGCGTTGCGCGAGGGCCACGACGACCTGCCGGGGCTGATCGCGCGGGTGGTCGGCAGCAATCGCCTGGCCTTGTGCGGCAGCCCGGACTATCTGGCGCGCAAGGGGTTGCCGGTGGATCCGCAAACCCTTGAGCAGCATGAATGGCTGCTGTATCAGCACCCGCTGCTCAGCCGCGAGTTCTGGTGGGCCGAACGCAACGGCCAGCGCCTGAGCCTGGCGCAACCGACGGCGCCGCGGTTGCGCAGCGATAATTACGACCTGCTGCTGGCCAGCGCGTTGGCCGGGCGCGGCTTGCTGCACACACCGCTGTGGAGCGCCGCGCCGTACATTGCCGACGGGCGTCTGGTGCGGGTCATGGCTGATTACGAAATCGACCCGGACACCTTCGGCCCGCACATTCTTGCGGTGTACCCGAGCCATCGACGGGCCACGGCGAAAGTCGTCGCGTTCATCGATTACATCGCCGAATTTCTCGACGAGCGCGGCCTCAGCTGACTCACCGCACTGATCGTTCCCACGCAGAACGCAGGAACGATCAATCAGTGTCCGGCCCGGGCCGACTGGCGGTCATTGTCAGAAAAACCCGGGAAGAGTACAAATGTACTCCATGACCAATTTGACTCCCCGCCGTACCGCCATCCTGACCTTTATCCGCGAACGCATCGCCGAACACGGTCAGCCCCCAAGCCTCGCTGAAATCAGCGAGGCTTTTGGTTTTGCCTCGCGCAGCGTGGCGCGCAAGCATGTGCTGGCGCTCACCGAAGCCGGGTTTATCGAGGTCAATCCGCATCAGGCCCGGGGCATTCGCCTGCTCGGGCAACCGCCGCGGCCGGAGCTGCTCGACATTCCCGTACTCGGCCGCGTCGCCGCCGGTGCGCCGATCGGTGCCGATGCCGAGATCCATAGCCGCTTGATGCTCGACCCGGTGCTGTTCTCCCGCACACCCGACTACATGCTGCGGGTGCAGGGCGACTCGATGATCGAGGACGGCATTCTCGACGGTGATCTGGTGGGCGTGAAGCGCAATCCCGAGGCGCTCAACGGCCAGATCGTGGTGGCGCGGCTCGACGGCGAGGTCACGATCAAACGCTTCGAGCGTGTCGGCGCGACGGTGCGCCTGCTGCCGCGCAACCCGGCGTACCAGCCGATTGTCGTGCGCGACGATCAGGACCTGGCCATCGAAGGGGTGTTCTGCGGTCTGGTGAGGCAAGGCTGATGGGCGCCGTCGTTGCACTCGATACGCTGTTCAATGGCGGCCAGGTCTGGAAGGGCCGGCCTGCGCCTCCGGCGGCCAGCCCGCAACCTACCGGCCATGCCGCGCTGGATGCGGCATTGCCCAGCGGCGGTTGGCCGGAAGCGGCGCTGAGCGAAATCCTTCTGGCCGGCCCCGGGGTCGGTGAGTTGCAACTGGTCTGGCCGACCCTGGCGCGGTTGTCGGCGGCGGGCGAGCGCATCGTGCTGGTGGCGCCCCCGTTCGTGCCGTACCCGCAGGCGTGGGAGAACGCCGGGATCGATCTGCGTCAGTTGTCGGTGATCCAGGCCAGCGAACGCGATGCCTTGTGGGCGGCGGAACAATGCCTGCGTTCGGGCAGTTGCGGCGCCGTGCTGTGCTGGCCGCACAAGGCTGATGACCGCGCGTTGCGGCGTCTGCAGGTGGCGGCGGAAACCGGGCAGACCCTGGCCTTTGCCTGGCGCCCGCTGAGCGAGGCGGTCAACCCGTCGCCGGCGGCGCTGCGCATTGCCATCGATGCCAGACCTGCCCAGTTGCGCGTGCTCAAATGCCGTGGCGGACTGGCGCGCACGGCGCCGATTGCGTTTGCCGTGGGGCACTGAGGTCGTCATGCGTTGGGTCTGCATTCTGTTCCCGCAATTGGCGCTCGACGCAGTGCTGCGTCAGCGTCCCGATCCCGATCAACCGTTGGTGCTGCTCAGCGGCCCGGCCCAGCGCCGGGTGCTGCAAGCGGTAAATGCGTCGGCGCGCCAGCTCGGCCTGCGCGCCGGCCAGTCGATGACCGCCGCGCAAGCGTTGAGCAAAGGTTTTGCCACCGCCGATTACGACCTCGCCGAGGTCGAGCACTGGCAGCAGTTTCTGGCGGCATGGGCCTACCGGTTCAGCGCGCAGGTCAGTGTGCATTACCCGCGTACCGTGGTGTTCGAGATCGAATCCAGCCTGGGCCTGTTCGGTTCCTGGACGCAGTTTGAAGCGCGGCTGCGCAAGGAACTGACCGAGCTTGGCTTCCGCCATCGCATTGTCGCCGCACCGAACCCGGTGGCGGCGCGGGTGCTGGCCAATGCTTACGATGGCCTGGTGGTGCCGGACGGTGAAGCCTTGCAGCATCATCTCGGGCAACTGCCTGTCGACCGCGTCGGGCTGGAGCCGCCTGTCGCCACGGCGCTGGCGCGTATGGGCCTGCGTAACCTCAGCCAGGTGCAGAGCCTGCCGCGTCAGGCCCTGGCCCGACGTTTCGAAGCATCGATGCTCAAACACCTCGACACCCTGTTCGGCGCACGGCCACTGGCCCTGGCATTCTATCTGCCGCCAGACCGCTTCGATGTGCGCATTGAACTCAACTTTGACGTGCAATCCCATCAGGCCTTGCTGTTTCCGTTGCGTCGTTTGACTGGCGACCTGTCGGCGTTCCTCTGCGGACGCGACAGCGGTGTGCAGCGTTTCGATTTGCATCTGGAGCACGCCGGGCTGCCGGACACGCTGATCAAGGTTGGCCTGCTCAGCGCCGAGCGCGATCCGGCGATGCTCTTCGAACTGGCGCGGGGTCGGTTGGAGCAGGTGCAGGTCGAGGCGCCGGTGCGCGGTTTCCGCCTGCGCGCCGAAGATCTGCCGAGTTTCGTACCGCAGTTTCAAGAATTGTTCGATGAGCGTCCGCAACAGACCTTGCCCTGGGAGCAATTGCGCGAACGCCTGCGCGCGCGGCTCGGCGACGATGCGGTGCAGGGCCTGCGCTTCCAGGCCGACCATCGCCCCGAATGTGCGTGGCAGAACGGCGTCGACAAGCAGCGTTGCAGCGGATTGCCGAGCGTTCAGCGCCCGGGCTGGCTGCTCGGCGAACCGCAAAGCGTGGCCGAAGGTTCGGCGCGGATCCTCATGGGCCCGGAACGCATCGAATCCGGCTGGTGGGACGGGGACGATGTGCGCCGCGATTACTACCTGATCCAGAACCGCGCCGGTCAGCAGGGCTGGGCGTATCGGGCGGTGGGCGAGGGCGGTCCGTTGTGGCTGCAGGGCTGGTTTGCATGAACGACGGCTATGCCGAGCTGCACTGCCTGTCGAACTTCAGCTTCCAGCGCGGTGCCTCCAGTGCCCTTGAGCTGTTCCAGCGGGCGAAAAAACACGGTTATCAGGCGCTGGCGATCACCGACGAGTGCACGCTCGCCGGGATCGTGCGCGCCTGGCAGGCGGCGAAATCGGTTGAACTGCCGCTGATCATCGGCAGCGAAATCCGCATCGACAACGGCCCGAAACTGCTGCTGTTGGTGGAGAACCTCGCGGGGTATCAGGCCTTGTGCGGCTTGATTACTCAGGCCCGCCGGCGTACGCAGAAAGGCCAGTACCAGGTGCTGCGCGAGGATTTCAGCGAGCCGTTGCCGGGGTTGTTCACGCTGTGGGTGCCGGACACTGTGGAGGATGTGGAGGAGGGCCGCTGGCTGAAACAGACCTTCGGCGAGCGTCTGTTTCTGGCGGTGCAGTTGCATCGCGGGCAGGACGACCAGCGTCGGCTGGCGGCACTGCTGAGTCTGGCGGAGCAGGTGCAGATTACCGCTGTCGCCAGCGGTGATGTGCACATGCACGCCCGGGGCCGGCGCGCCCTGCAGGACACCATGACCGCGATCCGCCACCACGTCCCGGTGGCCGAGGCCGGATTGCGCCTGCACCCCAACGGCGAACGCCATCTGCGCAGCCTCGATGTATTGCGCGAGCTGTATCCGCCGGCGTTGCTCGACGCCTCGGTGCAACTGGCCCGGCGCTGCACGTTCGAGCTGGGCGAGTTGCGCTATGAGTATCCGAAAGAACTGGTGCCGCAGGGGCATACCGGCCGTTCCTGGCTGCGCCAGTTGACTAAAGAGGGCATCGTCTGGCGCTGGAAAAAAGGCGCGCCCTTCAAGGTGCTGAGGCAGATCAACAAGGAACTGAAACTGATCGCTGAACTCGGCTACGAAAGCTACTTCCTCACTGTGCACGACGTGGTGCGTTTCGCCCGCGAGCAAAATATTCTCTGTCAGGGCCGGGGTTCGGCGGCCAACTCGGCGGTGTGTTTCGCCTTGGGCATCACCGAGATCGACCCGGACCGCACCACGCTGCTGTTCGAGCGCTTCATGTCCAAGGAACGCAACGAGCCGCCGGACATCGACGTGGATTTCGAACACGAACGCCGCGAAGAAGTCCTGCAATACGTGTTCCGCCGTTATGGCCGGGGGCGGGCGGCGCTGACGGCGGTGGTCAGCACCTACCACGCCGCCGGTGCGGTGCGCGACGTCGCCAAGGCCCTGGGGCTGCCGCCGGATCAGATCAATGCGCTGGCCGATTGCTGCGGTCACTGGAGCGATGAAACCCCGCCGCTGGCGCGCTTGCTCGAAGCCGGGTTCGATCCTGACAGCCCGGTGCTGCGCCGGGTGCTGAGCCTGACCGGGCAACTGATCGGTTTCCCCCGGCACCTGTCGCAGCACCCTGGTGGTTTCGTGATTTCCGAACAGCCGCTGGATACGCTGGTGCCGGTGGAAAACGCCGCCATGGCCGAGCGTACGATCATTCAGTGGGACAAGGACGACCTCGATGCGGTCGGGCTGCTCAAGGTCGATATCCTTGCCCTCGGCATGCTCAGCGCGATCCGTCGCTGCTTCGATCTGCTGCGGCGCCATCGCCATCTGGATCTGAGCCTGGCGACGATTCCGCCCGAAGACCAACTGACCTACGAAATGATCAGCCGCGCCGACACCATCGGCGTGTTCCAGATCGAGTCGCGGGCGCAGATGTCGATGCTGCCGCGCCTGAAACCGGCGAAGTTCTACGATCTGGTGATTGAAGTGGCGATCGTCCGCCCGGGGCCGATTCAGGGCGGGATGGTTCACCCATATCTGCGCCGCCGCAACAAGGAGGAAGAAGAAACCTACCCGTCGCCAGAACTCAAAGTGGTACTGAAGCGTACCCTCGGCGTGCCGTTGTT
This sequence comes from Pseudomonas sp. 86_A, assembly GCF_017491705.1. Lineage (NCBI taxonomy): Bacteria > Pseudomonadati > Pseudomonadota > Gammaproteobacteria > Pseudomonadales > Pseudomonadaceae > Pseudomonas > Pseudomonas sp. 86_A. The sequence goes on from NZ_JAFGYS010000006.1 coordinate 30,253, forward strand.
TCAGGAGCAGGTGATGCAGATCGCTATCGTCGCCGCCGACTACAGCCCCGGCGAGGCCGATCAGTTGCGCCGCTCCATGGCCGCGTGGAAACGCCACGGCGGGCTGGAACCGCACAAGGAACGCCTCGCCGCCGGCATGAAGAAAAACGGCTACACCCCGGAATTCGCCGCGCAGATCTTCGAGCAGATCAAGGGTTTTGGCAGCTACGGGTTTCCCGAATCCCACGCCGCCAGTTTTGCTTTGCTGACCTACGCCAGTTGCTGGCTCAAGTGCCACGAACCGGCAGCGTTCGCCTGTGCGCTGATCAACAGTTGGCCGATGGGTTTCTACAGCCCGGACCAGATCCTTCAGGACGCGCGCCGCCATCAGTTGCAGATCCGTCCGGTGGACGTGCGCGCCAGCGACTGGGATTGCAGCCTGGAACCGATCAGCGGCGCGCAACCGGCGATCCGCATGGGCCTGCGGATGATCAAGGGCTTTCGCGAGGACGACGCCCGGCGCATCGAAGCGGCGCGGGCGCGCGGGGCGTTTGCCGATGTCGCCGACCTGGGCGAACGCGCCGCGCTCGACAGTCGGGCGCAGGCGCTGCTCGCCGATTCCGGGGCGTTGCGCGGCATGGCCGGGCATCGGCATCGCGCACGCTGGGAAGTGGCCGGGGTGCAGAAACAGCTGGGCCTGTTTGCCGGGTTGCCGAGTCAGGAAGAACCCGATGTGCTGCTGCCCAAACCGAGTGTCGGCGAGGATCTGCACGCCGATTACGCGACGCTCGGCACCACGCTGGGGCCGCATCCATTGGCGCTGCTGCGTGGCGAACTCAAGGCGCGGCGCTGCCGCAGCTCGCAGGAGTTGCTGGACGTCGAACACGGCCGGCCGGTGAGCATCGCCGGGTTGGTCACCGGCCGCCAACGACCGGGCACCGCCAGTGGTGTGACCTTCGTCACCCTGGAAGACGAGTTCGGAAACGTCAACGTGGTGGTCTGGCGCGATCTGGCCGAGCGTCAGCGCCAGGTGCTGGTCGGCTCGCAACTGCTCAAGGTCGATGGCCGCTGGGAGCGCGAAGGCGAAGTCCGGCATTTGATCGCGGGGCGGTTGAGCGACCTGAGTCCGCTGCTCGACGGCATCCGCGTGCAGAGCCGCGACTTCCATTAATACCAATCCCCTGTAGGAGCTGCCGCAGGCTGCGATCTTTTGACTTTGATTTAAAAAAACAAGATCAAAAGATCGCAGCCTGCGGCAGCTCCTACAGGAGGGGCCGTTCGATCATGGCGGAGCAGTGAGCGGCATGGGTGGTCAATCCATTGGCGTCAAAAAAGCCTGTCGCGAGTGATGGCACTTTGTCATAATGCCGGCCCTTTTCCGCTCCCCACCGCCTTGCCGTGCCGGGACACACCGTTTTTTCAGAAGGAATGCACAGTGAGAATGATCTCCCGGATGTTGGTCTCAGGCGTTGCGATTGCCGTGCTCGGCACCCTCGCCAGCTCCCTTGCCGGCTGCGCCACCGAAAGCTCCCGCGCCCTGCCGGTGGCCAAGGTCGAGAGCGCCACGCAAGTCTGGACCGGTGCTCGCGTGCCGATGGCGGTGGGCAAGTTCGATAACCGTTCCAGCTACATGCGCGGGATCTTCTCCGATGGCGTCGATCGTCTCGGCGGCCAGGCCAAGACCATCCTGATCACGCACTTGCAGCAGACCAACCGTTTCTCCGTCCTGGATCGCGACAACATGGGCGAGATCCAGCAGGAAGCCGCCATCAAGGGCCAGACCCAGCGCCTCAAGGGTGCCGATTACGTGGTCACCGGTGACGTCACCGAGTTCGGCCGCAAAGAAACCGGCGACCATCAACTGTTCGGCATTCTCGGCCGGGGCAAGACCCAGGTCGCCTACGCCAAGGTCAACCTGAACATCGTCAACATCAGCACCTCCGAAGTGGTGTATTCGACCCAGGGCGCCGGCGAGTACGCCTTGTCCAACCGCGAAATCATCGGCTTCGGCGGCACCGCTGCGTACGATTCCACGCTCAACGGCAAAGTCCTCGATCTGGCCATGCGCGAGGCGATCAATCGTCTGGTCGATGGCATGAACGCCGGTGCCTGGAAACCGGGTAACTGATCGCTATTCATTGCAAGGAGCACTACCCCATGAATCTGACTTTGTCGCGGTCGCTGCTGGCCCTGACGCTGGCCGCCAGCGCCTTGCTGGCCGGTTGCAGCAGCCCGAAAACCCTGTACCAGTGGGAAGATTATCAACCGCAGGTCTACGAATATTTCAAAGGCGAAGAGCCGAAAGAAGCCCAGGCCGAAGTGCTGGAGCGCGACCTGCAGAAGATCCGTTCCACCGGCAAGGCCGTGCCGCCGGGCTACCACGCCCACCTGGGCCTGCTGTACCTGAGCATGGGCAAGGACGATCAGATGGTGCAGCAGTTCCGCACCGAGAAAGCGCTGTTCCCCGAGTCCGGCCCGTACATGGATTTTCTGCTTAAAAACGCCAAGACCGGAGATGCCAAATGATTTCGCGCACCCTGAAACTGCTGGTCGCCGGTCTGGCCCTGACTGTACTCGGTGGTTGCGTTGCGCCGAAAACCGTCGACTATTCGGCGTATAAACAGGCGCGCCCGAAGACCATTCTGGTGCTGCCGCCGCTGAACACTTCGCCGGACGTGAAAGCCTCCTACAGCCTGTTGTCGCAAGTGACGTTTCCACTGGCCGAGGCCGGTTACTACGTCCTGCCGATCACCCTGGTGGACGAGACCTTCCGCCAGAACGGCCTGACCACGCCGGATGACATCCACCAGGCACCGGCCAACAAGCTCAAGGAAATCTTTGGCGCCGACGCCGCGCTGTACATCACCGTGACCGAGTACGGCACGCGGTACATGGTCATCAGCAGCGAAACCGCGGTGACCGCCACCGCGAAACTGGTGGACCTGAAATCCGGCACCACGCTGTGGACCGGTTCGGCACGGGCGTCGAGCGAAGAGGGTGGCAACAACAGTGGCGGCGGGCTGGTCGGCATGTTGATCACGGCGGCGGTGAAACAGGTGATCAACAGTTCCACCGATGCCGGCTACCCGATTGCCGGTGTGGCGAGCAATCGCTTGCTGTCGGCCGGTCAGCACGCAGGCCTGCTGTACGGCCCGCGTTCGCCGAAGTACGGCACTGACTGATTTAGCAGGTACGACACAAAAACCTTTGTAGGAGTGAGCCTGCTCGCGATAGCGGTGTGTCAGACAACATCAGCGTGGCTGACGCACCGCTATCGCGAGCAGGCTCACTCCTACAAGGGAATGTGTTAATCAGTGTTATTTGGCAGCGGCCAAACCGATCGTCCCCACCATCGAAAAATCCCCGGCCTGTGCTGCCCACGCGAGCCTCTCGCTGCCTCAATCCCATTCAACTTGCGATTCATCCCCTGCATCTCGGCGCCGAAGGCGATATCCTGCGCCACACTTATCTGTGCAAACGGCGCATAACGCTGGAACACCGTGTTTGCCCGAGGCTAAAGGAGTGTTCGAATGACCGAGAAGAAACTGGAAACCACGGTCGACCGCGTCTACCAAGGGATTTACCTGGCGATCAGCAAGCGTTCGCTGCGTCCGGGGATGAAGCTGGGCGAAGCCTCGCTGGCCGAACTGTTCAATGTCAGTCGCACGTCGGTACGCGCCGCGCTCAAGCAACTGGAGGCCGAGGGGCTGGTCACCACCGAGCCGAACAAAGGGGCTTCGGTGTCGTTGCCCAGCAATGAAGAGATCCGCTCGTTGTTCGAAACCCGGCGGCTGATCGAGATCGGGATCGTCACCGAGCTCTGTCGGCGCAAGGACACCGCCGCCATGCAAGTCCTGCGCGAGCACCTGCTACTGGAAGACGCCGCCCACGCGGCGGGCGACCACGAGCAACTGATTTACCTGCTTGGCGAGTTCCACATCAAACTGGCGCGCAGCCTCAACAACCCGGTGCTGCTCGACTGGTTTCAGAAGCTGATTTCCCGCGCCTCGCTATACGTCGCCGCACTGGATGACGACAGCCATGAAGCCTGCCGCGACAACGAGCATCTGCGCCTGATCGAATACATTGAGGCCGGCGATCAGAGCGCCGCCATCGAGCTGACCTGCACGCATTTGAACGGCATTGAAAAGGCCATTCTGGATGTCGCTGCGAAGATGAAAACTGGCTACCATCCGCTCAAGCACCTGATCGGGGTCTAATCCGGGCCGGGTCTGAAATCGGCTATACCTTCAATGAAACCAAAACTGCCGACGAGGCTCGAAACAGACGGGCGTCGCGTCGTTCCGGCGTCGCGACGTATCGGGCAAACACCACAGGACACCGAGTCAATCGATGCAGTTTTTATCCGATAGCCACGGTTGTGAGGGCTGGAAAGGCGAGATGGCCGAGCGCATTTGCGCGTTCGACTGGCGCCAGACCGAACTTGGCCCGCTCGACACCTGGCCTGCCAGCCTGTGCAGCGCCGTGCAACTGATGCTGGCCTCGCCCTTGCCGATGGTCATGCTCTGGGGCCATGCCGGGTACATGATCTACAACGACGCCTACTCGCAGTTTGCCGGTGGCCGCCATCCGTACCTGTTGGGCGTGCCGGTGGAACTGGGCTGGCCGGAAGTCGCCGATTTCAACCGGCAGGTGGTCGATACCTGTCTGGCGGGCGGCACCTTGTCCTTCCGCAACAAGGAACTGGTGCTGCTGCGCGATGGCGTGCCCGAAGACGTCTGGATGGATTTGTATTACAGCCCGGTGGCCAACGATGACGGCGTACCGGCCGGGGTGCTGGCGATGGTGGTCGAGACCACCGAGTTCATGCGTTCCGAACGCCTGCGTCAGGCCGCTGAAGATGCCTATCGCGCAGACAACGAGCGAGTCCGTCTGGCACTCAATGCCGGCGCCTTGCTCGGCTCGTTTGTCTGGGATGTGAAGAACAATGTGCTGTCGGCCGACGAGCGTTTTGCCCGGACGTTTTCCTATCCGCCGGAGCAGGACCTGAGCGACCTGCCGCAGAGCTTCACCGAGTCGCGGATCCACCCGGACGATCTGGCGTGGGTTCAAGACCGGGTCAATCATTCGTTGCAGACTGGCGAACCTTACAACGCCGAATACCGCGTGTTGCGCGCCGATGGCAGCTACCTGTGGGTGCTCGCCAGCGGCGCCTGCGAGTTCGACGAACACGGCGCGCCGTTCCGTTTCCCCGGGGTGTTGATCGACATCCATGAACGCAAGATCGCCGAAGAATCCCTGCTCAAATTCACCCGCAATCTTGAACAACGAGTCGCCGATGAAGTGAATGCGCGGCTGGCGGCCGAAGAGCAATTGCGCCAGTCGCAGAAGCTCGAAGCCATCGGCGGACTCACCGGCGGCGTGGCCCACGACTTCAACAACCTGCTGCAGGTGATCGCCGGCAACCTGCATTTGCTGGCGCGGCATGAACCGGACAATGCCAACGTGCAACGCCGGGTCAGCGCCTCGCTGGCGGCGGTCGAGCGCGGCGCCAAGCTGTCATCGCAATTGCTCGCGTTTGCCCGGCGTCAGCCGTTGTCGCCAGCGGTGTGCGATCCGCAACAGATCTTCGATGGCGTCGGTGAATTGCTCCAGCGCGCGTTGGGCGAAACCATTCAGATTGACGTGCAATTGCCGCAAGACCCGTGGCACATCAACGTCGATCGCAATCAACTGGAAAACGCCATTCTCAATCTGGCGATCAACGCCCGGGATGCGATGAAGGGCGAGGGCACGATTGTCCTCAGCGCCCTCAACACCCGACTGGACAAGACGTTCTGCGCAGGCAAAGGCATCGTCGCCGGTGACTACGTGCGGGTAGTGGTCAGCGACACCGGCGCCGGCATTCCCCCGCAAATGCTTGAACAGGTGTTCGAGCCGTTCTTCACCACCAAGGCTGATGGCCAGGGCACTGGGCTCGGCTTGAGCATGGTGTTCGGCTTCGTCAAACAGAGCGGCGGCCACGTCGAGATCGACAGCACCGTGGGCGAGGGCACGCGGGTGCAACTGTACTTCCCGCGCAGCCTGCGCCCGGTCATCGATGAGACACCGGGTTTCGACCAGCAGCAGGGCGGCGGCCATGAAACCATTCTGGTGGTCGAGGACAACGAAGCGGTGCGTGCCTCGGCCGTGGAGTTGCTGCGCGAAGAAGGTTACCGCGTGCTCACCGCCGGCAATGGCGACGTGGCGATGCAGATGTTGTTGCAAGGCATCGACGTCGATCTGATTTTCACCGACGTGGTCATGCCAGGGCTGATCAAGAGTTCCGACCTGGCGGCCTGGGCCAAGGTGCAGACGCCACCGGTGGCGGTGCTGTTCACCTCCGGGCACACCCGCGACATCATCTCGCGCAACCACCAGTTGAGTCCGGACACGCACTTGCTGGGCAAACCGTACGGACCGGAAGCGTTGTTGCAGATGATTCGCTCGGTGCTCAGTGCCTAGCTGGCTAATTTCCAAGTCCCTGTGGCGAGGGAGC